>VFJN01000147.1 GCA_009886035.1 Actinomycetota bacterium | reverse complement strand
CGGTCATTACCCTCGCGTCGTGGACCCTCTCGCCGATGCCCCCCGTATCGCCGCCTTCTTCGATCTCGACAAGACAGTGATCGCCAAGGCCTCGATGGTGGCTTTCAGCGGCGCGGTTGCCCGTTCGTGACCCGGATGCGAAACTAACGAGTGTCCGCAGATCAACCAGCAGTTCGGGTGTTGCGGGCAAGGTTCCTGACCATGGATCGGGATCTACCTGATGCCAGTGCCGTGGCAGTGAGCGACGGGCGGATCGTCGCAGTGGGCACCGTCGACGAAGTCATCTCGGCGTTGGGTGATGCACCGTTCGAGGTTGACGATCGGTTTAACGGCGCGACCGTGCTCCCTGGCTTCATCGAGCAGCACCTCCACCCGATTCTCGGCGCGACCACCCTGATGACCGACGTGGTTTCCACTGAAGCCTGGGATCTGCCCGGCCGGTCGTTCCCGGCGGCGGACAGCCCGCAGGAGTACCAGCGTCGATTGCGCGAACTCGATGCCGGGAAGGCCGATCCGGACGAGTGGCTGTTCACTTGGGGTTACCACGAACTGTGGCACGGGCCCCTCGACCGATCGATTCTCGACAGCATCAGCACCACCCGCCCGATCGGGGTGTGGCAGCGCTCATGCCACGAGTGGTACCTGAACAGTGCCGGTATCGAGCAGCTCGGCATCACGTCCGAATCGATGGCTGGCCGCGGCCCCGCCAGCGCGATGGTCGACGTGGCCGCCGGGCATTGGTGGGAGGCTGGGTTCTTCACCCTGTTGCTGCCTCGCCTGGCGCCGGTGTTTCTCACACCCCAGCGGCTGACCGCCGGTCTCCAGCAGATGGTGCGGTACCTCCACTCCAACGGGGTGACGGCGTTCAACGAACCTGGGATCGTGTGGGCCATCGAACCCTTCGAGCTGTACCAGCAGATCCTTGGTGCCGACGACACGCCGATGTACTCGACATTCCTGGTGGACGCCCGTTCCCAAGCAGAAGCCGGGATGGACCTCAACGATGTCGTGGCCGACGCACAGACCCAGGTCGCCCGGGCACCGGAGGGCAAGGTTCGTCTCGTCGACAAACAGGTGAAGCTCTTCGCCGATGGCGCCATCATCTCCCAGCTCATGCAGATGCGCGACGGGTACCTGGGCGCCGATGGTCGGGTCGACCCGGACCATCGTGGCGAGTGGCTCATGGAACCCGACACTCTGGAGGCGTACGCGCGGACCTACTGGGACGCGGGGTGGCAGCTTCACATTCACGTCAACGGCGACCTTGGGCTCGACGTGGTGCTCGACATACTCGAGCGCTGCATGGCCGCGACGCCCCGGCCGGACCACCGCAGTGTGATCGTGCACTTCGCCAACTCCACCGAAGCCCAGGTCGACCGGATTGCCGCCGTGGGCGCGATCGTGTCGGCCAATCCGTACTACGTGTCAGGCTTCGCCGATCGCTACGCCGAGCACGGCCTCGGGCCCGACCGGGCCGACTCGATGGTGCGCAGCGCCTCGGTCCTCGCCCGAGAAATCCCCCTGTCATTCCACTCAGACCTGCCGATGGGCCCATCCGATCCCCTCAAGCTCGCCTGGTGCGCCGTCAACAGAATCACCCAGTCCGGCCGGGTGGCCGGACCCGAGCAGCGAATCAGCGTCGACGACGCCCTTCGAGCCATCACCATCGGAGCCGCCCACTCATGGCAGCGCGAAGGCGATCTCGGCAGCATCGCCGTCGGCAAGATCGCCAACTTCACCGTGCTCGGCGCCAACCCCTACGACATCGATCCACTGGATCTCGACCGAGTTCCGATCCTCGGCACCGTCTTCGAGGGACGCTGGTTCCCCGCCACCGAGCCGACCACCGCCGCGGAGCGCGAAACGTCAGCCGCTGATTCGTTCGACCCGAACGCGGCACGGGTCGACCCGGGCGAACGTGGCTGCACTGCGAGCTGCTCGTGCGTCGCCGCCCGCGCCATCAGCGCACTGGTGCGCCGGCAACGGCGGGCTGCCTGATCGCACGCTGGCGGCCGCACCGCCAACCGTCGTCACGGTGTGAGATGCCAGCGGGCACTGGTGCATCTCGGGCGCACACCGTTGCGGTGGCGGCTGGGCGAGGCTTGCGGGATGAAGCGCCGCCATCGCACTCGACCTGTCCGGGCGACGAGCACCGCGTTCGCTGGATTCCAGTTTCCGTCTGAGGTGATCCTGCACGCCGTGCGGTCTGGTATCTCCGGTACGGGCTCTCGTACCGAGACCTCGAGGAGTTGCTGGCTGAGCGCGGCATCGAGGTCGACCACGTCACCTTGTACCGCTGGGTGCAAAGGTTCACGCCCTTGGTGGTCGAGGCAGCGAGGCCGTGCCGTCACTCAGTTGGTGACCGCTGGTTCGTCGACGAGACCTATGTGAAGGTCGCCGGCGTCTGGCAGTACGTGTACCGAGCGGTCGACCAGAACGGGCAGGTCATCGACGTGTTCGTCTCCACCAAGCGCGACACCGCCGCAGCCACGAGGTTCTTCACGGTGGCCATTGCCGTCCACGGCGAACCGTCCGAGGTGACGACCGACAAGTCGCCGGTGTTGGCCAAGACGATCCGCCCGCTGGTCCCTGGCGCGCATCAGGACACCACCCACTACGCCAACAACTGCGTCGAGAACGACCACGGCCGGCTCAAGGCCAGGCTCCGGCCGATGCGCGGGCTGCAAACGGATCGCACCGCCAGCGTGATCATCCGAGGCCACGCGTTCATGCAGAACCTTCGGCGCGGGCACTACGAACTCGGCGTCGATGCCCTCTCCGGTCTCATCGTCGCGGCGGCGTTCGACGAACTGGCTCCAGTGGTCTGAATCCCGAGCCCAGCCGATCCCGCCCCAGCACTGCGCTCCGGTTGCAGCCGACGCAACAGCGCACTGGTGCGTGACCGAGGCAGCCAATTCACCGACGCCTTCGACGAGATTTTCCGGACCGAAGGCATCATTGTCGTCAAGACCCCCGTCCGGACCCCGGTCGCCAACGCGTTCGTCGAACGCTGGATCGGCACTCTGCGACGCGAGCTCCTCGACCGCACCCTCATCTGGAACCGGATGCAGCTCGAGCGGATCGTCGTCGACTACATCGATCACTACAACGAGAAACGGCCCCACCGGTCACTCGACCAACGCCCGCCATGCCCTGGCGCACCGACTCCCATCAGACCGAACGTCCAAGTCCAGGTGGCTCGATCCAGTCGATGCGACGGACTCATCTACGAATACCGGAACGCTGCGTGACCAGGCACGACAGGGATTTTGGCACCCACAGGTTTCGGGCACCCGCACGGGCTATCGCTCTCTACCGGCGCGAGCGACCAAGTTCGGCCGGCGTTCACAGTCCCGGACTCAGGTGCGGGTCGGCGGGGGTGTCGTGGTTGGGGATCTGCTCGGCCTCGGGGACCTGCGCTCGAACGCGTTCGGTGAGGGCCGGGACGCCAGATCGACCCACGAGCCGTCGCGCCAAGGAACCGAGAACGAGGATGTCGAGCCGTGGGGACGACCGCGTGACGTACCAACGGTCGATGGCGAGCTTCACCGGCAGAACGACCTCGACGTACTGGCGCCCGGTCGGGGAGTCGTTGATGTGCCGGTCCTCCCATGCGCTCACGAGCAACTGGGTCGGCCCGGCTATCCCCGGCGGGGCGGCGAGCACGTCGTGCCAGAGCGGGTCATCGGCGTCGACGAACTCGGGTGCCTCGGGGCGCGGTCCGAGGAGGCTCATGCGTCCGGCCACGACGTTGACGAGTTGCGGGAGCTCGTCGAGATAGTAGGAGCGCAGCCAGCGCCCCGTCGGCGTGATGCGGTGGTCCTCGGTGCTGCTCAAGCCGATGCCGTCCGCCCGCCCATCGGGCTGGCTTGCCGTCATTGAGCGGATCTTCCACATGCCGAACACCTGACCACCGCGTCCGACCCGGGGGACCGTGATGAACGATGGGGCGCCGTCTCGAAGCCGCACCACCAAGCCCAGGACGGCAATGAACGGGCTGATCAGCACCAACAGCGCGGCGGCCGCAGCCCGGTCGATGACGGTGCGGATCTGGAGCCAGCGGCTCAACGGGCGACCTCGTCCAGCAACGCAGTGCAGACCCGGTCGACATCGGCGATGGTGAGTCCGAGGTGCAGCGGCAAGCTGAGCGCCCGCGGTGCCGCCTCGTCGCACACGGGCAGGCCGCCGGGGCCGATCTCGGCGTTCGCGGCGAACCACTGCAGGTGGTGGAGCGGCTGGAAGTGGATGCTGGTCTGGATGCCCGCGGCTCGAAGGTTGGCCACCACGGCTCCTCGGTCGGTGCCCTCGGGGAGGAGCAGGGCGGCTAGGTGATCGGCGCTCCCCAGGGACACGACCTCGGGCACGAACCGGATGCCGGCGGGCTCGAGGTTCCGGCGGTACCGGTGCAGGAGGTGCCGGCGCCGGTCCTGCATCTCGACGAAGCGGCGCAGTTGCGACCGGGCGAGCGCGGCCAGCACATCCGGCAGGTTGGCCTTGATGCCGGGTTCGTGGACGTCGTAGCCAGCCGTCGCACCCGGCCGGTACCGGGCCAACGAGTCGGCGCTCATGCCGTGGAGCCGGTAGGTGCGGGCGAACGCGGCCAGTTCCGGATCATCGGTGGTCAGCGCGCCGCCCTCGGCCGAGGTGAGGTTCTTGGTGGCGTAGAAGCTGAAGCAGGCGGCCGGGGTACCCGGGCCACCGATCAGGCCGCGGTCGTCGCTGGCGCCGAGCGCGTGGGCAGCATCCTCGATGAGCGGGACGCCGGACGCGGTGCAGAGGTCTCGCACGGCCTTGTCGACCGGCACGCCACCGAAGTGCACGGCGATCACGGCATCGAGTCCTTGGGCCAGCGCCGGCTCGAGGGCGGTGGGCGAAAGGTTGAGACTACCGGGGTCGGCATCGATGAGCACCGGCTGGAGACTGTTGTGCACAGCGGCCAGGGCCGTGGACGCAAATGTCCAGGCCGGAACGCCTACGCGTGCCCCATTCGGCAGGCGCAGGTGGGCGAGCGCGATCTCGAGGGCCGCGGTGCAGCTGGAGACGGCCACGGCGTGTGCCGTGCCGAGGTAGTCCTGCAGATCGCTCTCGAGCCCCGCGGACTCGAAGCCGGTGGTGAGCCAACCGCTGCGCAACACAGCGGTCACGGCCTCGATGTCGGTCTCGGTGACGTTCGGCGACGCGAACAGGACCGGTTCAGGGGCGGCCGACGGCGGGGGGTTCTGCCCGGGTAGGGGACCGAGGGACGCGCTCACGTCAGGGGCCGCCGGTGCCATCGTCCGAAGGGAAGTCCGCTGGCGGGACGACGGTCGTCGTTGAGGTCGTGGTGGTGTCGGGCACGTCGCTTTCGTTGAGCGCTGGGCCCGTGCCTCCCGGAACCAGCTGGTCGCCGTCTTCGGTTAGCTCGCCACCGCAGTCGGCAGCGGCCTCGGGTAGCTTCTCGTACCACGGGCCCAGGCCGTATTCGGCTTGCAGCCGGTACCAGTCGAGGCATGTCTGCCGTTGTTGCCATCGGGCTTGGTCGGCCTGGAACTTCATGTCCAGAGCGGCGATCACGAGGCCGATGCCGAGCAGTACGGCGATGGCGACCCCTGTAGCAGTGAGTACGGTGATCTGCGAGCTGATCCGGCTCCTGCGCGGCTCGCTGGGGCCGCGTCGACCGTTGGTTGCGTCGGCTGCTTCGAGTCCGGCGCCAAGGACTTCCGAGGGTCCCGACGGCTCAGGCTGGTCATCTTCGGGCATCGTCGAAAGCTCCTAAGGTGCGTTGGTGGAGAGAGGGTCGCGCCCTGGTCATCTTCGGGCATCGTCGAAAGGTCCTAAGGTGCGTTGGTGGAGAGAGGGTCGCGCCGACGGGCTTCAGCCTCACCACTCCAGCACCGACGAATCTACCAGTTCAAGGTGCCGAAGGCCTGAGGTGGGCACCATGGATCCAAGCCAGCAAGGTCCGGGAACTGCGGTGTGTCCAGCGTGTGGCCAGTTCCAGCGCGCGTCGCCGCAGACCTGGGACGTCGAGACGCCGAGGCGCACCAACCCGTGGACCCGATGCGACGCGTGCGGTTCATACTCGCTCGTGGGCTCCTATTCGCTCGACGAGGAGGTGGCCCACACCGAGGAGCTGCCCTGGGGGCAGCTGCAGGCCGGACTCGAGCTGAACCGGTTCAAGCACCGGATGTTCGTGACCGCGTTGCGCACGATCGCCCGCCATCGGCCACCGCCGGCCCGAGTGCTCGATGTGGGCTGCTCGTTCGGTGGGTTCCCGATCGAGGCCCGGGCCGCGGGGTACGACGTGTGCGGCATGGACATCACGCCGGCCGCCGTCGAGCACGTGAAGTCGCTCGGGATGGAAGCCGAGTGCTGCCCGATCGCCGATGAACTCGTGGGGGTACCCGACGGAACGGTCGACGTGGTGACCTGCTTAGACTGCCACTCCCTCTGGCCCGACCAGCCGGCGCAGCTGGCGGCCGTCCACCGGAAGCTGGCGCCGAACGGGATCTTGGTGCTGCGCGTGGTGGACAAGTCCTGGATGTTCGCCATCGGAAGGCGCCTTGTGCGGGTGTCGCCCGGGTTGGCGAAGCGGGTTATGCGGGAGGCGGTGAACGACAACCGGTTCTCGATGCCGGTTCACCAGTTGCGCCGGCTGCTCGGCCAACAGGGCTTCACGGTGATCGACGTGTCGATCTGGGACGCGCTCCACAGCGACGAGACGCGCTGGCCGGCCAAGCTCAGCTTCGTGGTGGGCGCCGCGCTGTGGCCGGTCACCCACCGAAACGTCGGCCCGGGCGCGGTGATCGTGGCGCGAGCGAACGGGCAGCCCGACACCGATGGCTGAGCCTGTCCTCGTTGCCCTCCTGCTGGTCTTCGGCGGGCTCCTCTGGTTCGTCTACGACGGCTACCTGCGCTGCCTGCGCATCGTGCGCCACCTCATGAAGCCCGCCGCGCAGGTTGACCAGATCGTTGGGTCCGTCGACGGGCCACCGCTTGAGGTTACGGTCCTGATCACCGTCCACGACGAGGCGCACCAGATCGTGGAGCGGTTGCGCAACGTCCTGGACCAGGAGTTCTCCGGTGGACGGGTCGAGGTGGTCTTGGCGTCGGACGGCTCGACCGATGACCTCGCGGCGGTGGTGGCCGAGCACTCCGGCGGCGATGTTCGGATCGTCCACTCGGAGGAGAAGGTCGGCAAGTCCAGCATCCAGAACGAGGCGATGGCCTCGATCTCGGCCGACGTCGTGGTCTTCAGCGACGCCGACACGCGGTTTGCTCCGGGCTTCCTGCAGGCGGTGGTGGCGCCGTTCGCCGACGCGTCGGTGGGTGCAGTGCAGGCCCACCTCCTCTTCGGTGGAGGCGAGTCGGGATCGCTGGCTGCGAGCCAGGGTCGCTACTGGCGGGCCGAGTTGGCGATCCGGCAACTGGAGGCGTCGTTCGGCATCTTGGCAGTGGCATCCGGCGCCTGCGTTGCGGTGCGCCGCACCCTGTGGTGCCCGCTCGCCCCGACCGTCGGCGACGATTGCATGATCCCGCTCGATGTGGTGGCCCAGGGCTACCGGGTCGCCTATGCCCGAGACGCCGTGGCCCACGAGCCGGCCGACGACGAGTTCCATCGCGTGATCGCTAACCGCACCCGGATGACGGTGCGCAACTGGCAGGGGACGTGGAGCCGGTCCGAGTTGCTCGACGTGTTCAGCCATCCCGGCTACGCCTTTGCGCTGTGGTCCCACAAGGTGCTGCGGTGGCTGTCGCCGGTTTGGCTGGTGGGCTTCGCCATCTGTTCCCTGGCCCTGCCGTTCGCGTCGTCCGGTTCGCTGGCCTGGCTACCAGCGTCGGCGATGGGAGCCGTTGCGCTAGCGGCGGTCGTCGGGTGGGTCGGCGTATCCCGGTCGGTGAAGATCCCAGTCTGTGGCTCGATCTATGCCTTCGCCCTCGCCAACGTGGGCTTTGCCGGCGGGTTGATCGAGGCCGTCCGGGGCCGCCGCATCAGCAGTTACCAGTCTCGCTGACCCTACGGTTCGACGAGCGGGTCGGGGTTCGGGTCTAGACCCGTCGCAGCCAGAGCGAGCTGGGTTCGTGGTCGCGATGGGTGCCGAGCATGGGACAGGCTCGGTGCAGCTCGTCGGGGTAATGGTGGTGCAGAAAGTTGAGGGCGCTGACCACCTCGAACTGATCGTTGAAGGCAAGGAACGACTCCACCAGGTACTGCTCGTTCCAGAGGTACCGGTACTCTCGCAGCCACGCCTCGGGGTAGTCCCGCGGGGTGAAGATGTCGTGGATGTGCACCCACACGCCGGTGGCCGCGAGCGGGAGGATCTCCTGGTAGAGCCGGAGGACATCGCCGAACGGGCGCACGACGTGCGAGCTGTCGATGAAGACGATGTCGCCGGCGGCCAGCGCCGAGAACCGGTCGAGGTCCAAGTGTTCGATTCGCTCGCGCTCGACGGTCACGTCAAGGGACTCGAGCCAGTGGTTCTCGTACGGCTCGATGCAGACGTGGTCGCAGCGGTACTCGGGGTCGTCGCGCCGGTTGGCTCGGATCGCCGCTTGGGCCATCAGCGTCGAGGATCCGCAGCCCACCTCGATCAACCGGGCTGGTCGTGCCAGGCGGATGACGTTGTAGAGCATCTCGGCGTCGCCGAACTCGAACATGCGGTTTCGGTAGCCGAAGGTGGTCGGGCCTTGGTGGCCGAGCGGGAACGCAGCCAGCTCGTCGCCGAAGCGGCACGAGGCAAGCAGTTCGAGCTGCCCGGCTTCGTTCCACTCCACACCCGGCAGGGTCCGCTCGACCTTGGTGTCGGCGGGCAGATCTGCCAGGGCATACGCAGGTTCGTAGTAGTGGGTGGAGCGCAGCTGGTAGCCGAATCGATCGGACACCTTCTGGA
The DNA here is from genome assembly GCA_009886035.1 of Actinomycetota bacterium. Lineage (GTDB taxonomy): Bacteria > Actinomycetota > Acidimicrobiia > Acidimicrobiales > VFJN01 > VFJN01. The sequence goes on along the minus strand of VFJN01000147.1, from coordinate 14,050 downwards.
AGCGCGGCAGCTTCCCGCGCTGCATGGCGAGACCCCGGAGTGCCGGCCCCAGGATCCAACCCAGTGTGCTGGCGACGACGTCAATGACTCGCCGAGCGCCTCGCTTGGCCACCGTGGACATCGCCGAACGGTAGCTCGGGCGTCGGTGGGCCACGCTCGGCGGCTTGATCACGGCAATGCGGGGCCGTACCGTCAGCCCGTCTCGCTCGTGGCCATTGCGCTGCTCGGGCATGGGGAAGGGTACAAGGAAAACGGTGTGTGGCGAAGGGGTGCGGTGGCCGTCGGTTGTCGAGAGAACACGGCCGAGTTCATCGAGAAGCTCTCGACCACCGGCCACGAGGTCTCGGGCATCGTCACCATCTCGCGGGAGACGGCGGACAGGAACCAGGTCCCGACCTGGGCGGATCTGTCGGCGGAGTTCGGGCAGCAGATCCCGGTGTACGTGGCCTCCAGCTATGCACTCGACAGTGCCACCGATCGGGCGCACCTGTCTGGGGCGAGCGGCGATGTCGGCTTCTGCATCGGCTGGCAGCGAATGCTCCCGGATTGGTTCCTCGAGCGCTTCCGGAACGGTGTCTTCGGCATGCATGCGTCGGCGACGGCACTGCCAGATGGCCGCGGACGGTCGCCGATCAATTGGGGAGTGATCGAAGGGGCCGAGTCCCTGATCGCCCACATCTTCCGCTACAACGGCCAACCCGATGCGGGTGAGCTGTTGTCGGCGCCAGAACTCCGGATCGAGCCGCACGACGACATCCAGACGCTCCAGCAGAAGGCACGGGTCATCTTCGTGAGGGAGGCGATCAGCCACTGGGAGCAACTGGTGTCGGGCTCGCCGTCGTTGCAGCCGCTTCGGGCCATGACCCCAGCGGATCGCGTCTATCCGAAGCGATCAGCCGAGGACGGGGCGATCGATTGGTCCTGGCCGTCGAAGCAGATCACCAACTGGGTGCGAGCCCAGACCCGTCCCTATCCCGGGGCCTTAAGGACCTCAGCGACAGCACCTAGCATTGGCGCGAAGGCGTCGTGACCGACAACCTGGGCCGGTACGACCGAATCCACCTCCTGACGCACGAATACATCTGGCACCCGCTTGGCTGGCATTGGTCGGCCCTGCTGCTCGCCGAGGCCAACGACAAGTTCCAGCGGGCGTGGCGCCGAGCCGAGGAGTCGATCGAGGTATTCTCGGAGGGATTGCAGCTTCGCAAGCACCGCGATGGTGAGTTCATGCAGCGCTACGCGGTCTCGAGTGTGATCGAAACGAACCCGGAGGTTTGAACCAATGCGTGTACTGATCTTGGGGGGCGATGGCTACCTCGGCTGGCCCACCGCCATGGAGTTGGCCGCCGCGGGCCACGACGTCACGGTGCTGGACAACTACCTGCGACGCAACGTGGCGCAGGAGACCAACTCAGAGGCGCTGATCGCCTCACCGAACCTGGTCGAGCGAGCCCGGGTCTTCAAGGAGGTCGCCGGACCGACCATCGAGGTCATCATCGCCGACTGCACCCACTACCAGCAGATGGCTGATGCCTTCGTCCGGTGCGAGCCCGAAGCGGTGGTCCACTACGCGGAACAGCCCTCCGGGCCGTATTCGATGTCGAGCTACCGCGGTGCGCACCTGACCCTGAACAACAACCTGAATGCGACCTTCAACCTGATCTGGGCCGTGCTCGAGCACGCCCCCGATTGCCACATCATCAAGTTGGGGACGATGGGGGAGTACGGCACCCCCAACATCGACATCGAAGAGGGCTGGATCAACATCGAGCACAAGGGCCGCAGCGACCGCTTCTTGTTCCCCCGCCAGGCGGGCAGCCTCTACCACACGACCAAGATCTTCGACACGGACCTGCTCTGGTTCTACGTGCGTACCCACGGCCTTCGGGTGACCGACCTGATGCAAGGTCCGGTCTATGGATTGACCACTGCAGAGTCGATCCTGGATCCGCGCTTGGCCCCCAACTTCCACTACGACGACATCTTCGGCACGGTGGTCAACCGCTTCTTGGTCCAGGCCGTGGCGGGAATGCCCTTGACGGTCTACGGAGCAGGCGGGCAGACGCGGGGGTACTTGAACATCAAGGACACGCTGCAGTGCGTCGGGTTGGTCTTGGCGAACCCGGCAGCGCGCGGCGAACTGAAGATCCTGAACCAGTTCACCGAGAGCCTGTCCGTCAACGAGATCGCCGAGCGCGTGCGCCGTGCGGGCATGGAACTCGATCTCGAGGTGCAGATCCAAGCCCTCCCGAACCCACGCAAGGAACTCGAGGAGCACTACTACAACCCCACCCTCAGCGGTCTGCTCGATCTCGGGTTGAAGCCGCACTACATGACGAACGAGGTGTTGGGGGAGATGCTCGAGGTGGTGGGTGCACACCGGGACCAGATCCGACGAGACATCGTGATGCCCCGCGTGCGGTGGAACACGGACGGGTGAGCGCCGAGGCGTATGCGTCGCTCCTCGCCGGAGCGGGCCACCGGGTGATCCGAACCGACTCCGCCTGGTGGTACGAGGCCCATCCCCATTGGTTCCAGTGCCTGCCAATGCACACCGAACTCCAGCCCACCTCCGCCGAACTGGCGGAGGTGTTCAACCAGGAAGCTTGGGTGCTGCGGTACTCGTGTCCGGTGGAGCTCGGCACCGCGAGCTACCTGACCGGCTGCGCCGACCATACCTACGACCTCTCGACCCTCAGCTCCACCGCCCGACGGGCGACGCGCCGGGGCCTTGAGCACTGCTCGGTCCGTCGGCTTTCGTTCGACGAACTCGAGGCCGCGGGTGCTCTCGAACTCAGCCGCAGCACGCTCGAACGCCAGGACCGCAAGGTGACGGCGGACCACGATCGCTATTGGCGAGGGTACTTCGCGGCGGCGCATCAGGCCCCGATCGCCGAGTGCTGGGGTGCGTTCGATGGCGACCAGCTGGCGGCATTCCTGTTGGCCGTGACCGTGGGCGACTGCTTGTACCTGCACCTGCTCAAGTCATCGAGCGAGCACCTGGCGTCGTATCCGAACAACGCCGTCGTCTACACGTTCGTGCACGATGCCCTTGGCCGGCCCGGCATCGACGAGGTGTCGTGGGGGCTCGAATCGCTGCTGCCCGAGATGGAGGGGCTGGAGCGGTTCAAGCGGAGCATGGGGTTCGAACAACGTCCGATCGGCCAGCGCATCGAGTTGACCCGCTGGCTGGACGTTGGCGTGAGGGGTCCGGCCACCTGGGCGATGCCGCACGTCGCCCGCCTGATCAAGGGGAACCACGCCATCGACCGGGCCGCCTCCACCCTGCGCTGGCATGCGGATCAGCCGACCCTCCCAGGTTGATCTGGCTGACCTGGCGTCCAGCCCGGGACCAGCTCCTCGCTCACCGAGCGCACCGAGCGCACGGCTAGCCCGGCCCGATGGCACTCGTCCAGCAACCGGCCGAGGTGGAGCGCGCCTTCGAACGCGGCCCGGTTGCGCTCGGCATCGACCGCCAAGGCGCGGCTGGTCCCGTGCTTCAGGCGGTAGTGCGAGTGGGTGTGGCAGGCCACGTTGAAGCCGTGGCTTCTGAGCGCCTCGATGTCTGACGGATCGAGGTAGCCCTTCGCAGGTGTCAGGCGGGCCGACACGTAGAAGGTGGCCTCAGCGTGGTGGTCGAGCAGCACCGGCACCCCGTGTTCCACCGCCGAGCGCGGCACATCGTCGAACGTCATCGAGAACGTTGCTGTGCTGAGCGCCGACGTTGCGCGCCGTGCGGCAACCTGGCCGAGCGTGGCGGCCTTGAGGCGGCTGAGGGTGGATTTCACGGCTCCCACGACACCCCCTCGTACGTGATGGTGACGATGCCCTCGTCGAGGATCGGTTGCGTCAGATCGAACTGGTAGCGCGCATCGCTGCCCTGGCGGACGACCTCGCGAAAGCCGAGGTCGTCGAAGACCGAAGCGGCATTCGCGTTGCGGTCCGTCGCTCGGAAGCGGGCGTCGAAGTGTGCAGCACCTCGGTCTCGGAAACGGTGCAGCAGGAACGTGAGCGCGGCATGCTCGATGCGCTTGAAGTGGATGCGGCAGCTGAACATGGCGTCGGTCAGGCACTCCTGCTCACGGGCACCTCGATGGCTTGGAACCCCGGTCGAAGTTCGAGCCGTACTTCGAACGGCGGCTGGCCCGGGTTCGAGACCGACAACGAGAGAGCGGCATCGTCTGACCCGGGGTGGAACACCTCGACTAGCAGAACGTGGGGTGCACCCTCGACTGGTTGGCCTCACCCCTCACTGACCCGCTGCTTCCAACGGCCAGCCATGCGGACAGGGATGCCGCGCCGCCCGGCCACCGAGATCGACGAGCCCGGCCAGGATGCGGCAATGGAATCTACGCGGCGTACCCGGCGCTCGATGGCGACGGCCTGGTCGACCGGGATGAGGCGAGCGTTCGCATAGGCCATGAGCTGGCCCCACCGCTTGAAGGTCACCTTGGCGATGTAGCCCTGCGGGTGGTCGGGCAGCGGGATCATCTCGATGCCGTGTGTGAAGCGTCGGCACTTGCCGTCGCGTCGAGGTGAATACAGATCGCAGGTGGAATAGCAGGCCGGCATGGCGCACTCGGTGCAGTGCTCCTTCCAGGGCGTAAGGCTGAAGGCCGTGAGGTTCGATCGGCTCCGGCTGAACGCGGCCTTGGCGTCAGCCGGCAACGAATCGGCGGGGAGCGCGGCGTCGTCCACCTCGAGTTCAAACATCGGTGGCCCCTGAGAGCGGCCCTTGCGAACAATCGAGTACGCCCGTTCCTTCGACTTTCGCCCACTCGGCGTCCCACCACAGGCCGTCTCGATCCATGGCGGCGGCGGCCGTATCGCCGCGGCGGCGGACCTCCTGCGGGTCGGAGACGATCTCACGAATCGCGTCGGCCAGTTCCTTGGCCTCCAATCCCGGAGGGATCGTCCAACCGCCGTCGGCCGCAGCCACGATTCCGGCCAACTCGCCCACATCGGTGGCCAGTACCGGCACGCCCGCGGCGAGGTACTCGTAGAGCTTGTGGCAGTTGGTGGACGCCTGCGTGTAGCGGGCCGTAGCCTCGAGGAGGACCAGCCCGAGGCAATCGTGTTCCGCCAGGAACGTCACGATCTCCTCGTAGGGCACCGACCCGTGGAAAGTCGTCCTGGCTGCCACCGACAGCCGCTGTTCGATCTCGGGGTCGCCCGATCCGAACGCATGGAGGGTGAGCGTCGGCAGCGACGGGTCATCGGCGAGCCGCACGAAGGCATCGAGCATGGCGGCACAGCCCTTCTCGGCCCAGATGCCTCCGACGTAGACGATCGCGATCGAGTCACTCGGGTCGGTGCGATCGCCGCGCCCATCTGCCCAACGGCGTGACGGGTAGTTGTGGAGTTCGATCACCGTAGGGGCACGAGCGTCCAGGCTCGCCTTCAGCTGCCCCCCGGCGAGCCGGATGCAGGTGACCAGGTCGGTGCGAGGAAGGAACCACGCGTGCACGATCCCGATGACCCGTGATCGGACTCGGTTGGCCCAAGGCGGGCCGCCTGCCTCGAACGCCAGCAACTCGTAGTGGTCGTGCTCGTCGTAGACGAGGGGGACCTGGAACAGCAGCTTCAAGATCACGGCGAGAGGGAGGAGCGACCAGTGCGTGCACACGATGAGTGCTGGCCGCTGGAATCGACCGTGCTGGCGTGGCGCTGGGTCGGCACGCCGAAGCGTGGCGAACCGTCGGGTGCCGACCAGGGCAGGGTCTTCGATCGAGCTCGTCGCCCATTGGCGACGGGGGAACGCCGCCAGAACGGGGTCGAAACCCGAGCCGTGCAGGCTTTCTGCGAAGCGAGCGATGCGCTTGTTGATGCGGCGCGAACCACAGAGGACGAGTGCTATGGGTCGCACGGATCGCCTCGCGTCCCGACGCGCTCGCGCCCCACCATGATCACGAGTACGAGCACCAGGCTGAAGTCGGGGCGCACGATGGGCGACGAGATCATCGAGAAGCCCAGGTAGGCGAGCAGCGAGAGCGCCCACAGGGTGTTGTGCCCGTCCCTCCAGAGCAGCCGGGCCGCAAGGATGATCACGTAGACGGTGAGTCCCGCCCCCGCGAGCGCGCCGGGCCAGCCGGCCTCGAGCGCCGTCTGTACTAGATTGTTGTGGGCGTGAACATTACCGACCTCGCGCAGCGCGTCGGCCGAGTTGCCCGGACCGACGCCGAGCCAGGACGACCTGCGCAGGTTCTCGATGGCCACGTCCCAGATCTCGGGACGCGAGGCGTTCGACGGGGTGAAGCCGACGAGCCGGACCCGCTCCAGTACCGACACGATCGAGTCCGACGCCATGAGCCACGCGGCGGCCGCTGCCGCCACGATCACGATCAGCCACCTCCAGTTCGTCCGCACGAGGCCCAGGACGATCAGCGCGACCAGCAGACCGAGACCGGCACGCTGCTGCGCAAGCACCACGCAGACGATGCCGGTCGCGATCAGCGCGAGGAGCAGGCCACGTAGCCAGCGCCGGTCTCGGGGGACGGCCAGGAATCCCACGAGCACCACCGGCAGGAGTGCGTTGAGCCGGGCCGACATGTCGTTCCCCTCGTAGATCTGCCACGGGGCCCACTCGACGCCCGCCCGCACGAACGAGGTGAGCATGCGGATGCACAACAACATGGAGGTGCCGATCGCCACGGCGATCGCGATCTGCTCCGGCCGCTTGATGCGGAAGGCCAGCGCGGCGAAGGGCGCGTACATCGCCAGGCTGTGGCCCAAGCCAGTGGCGGTGCCGTCCATCGCCAGGTAGAGCAGGGTCGTCCACGTCACCAACGCGCCGGACAGGGCGATCCAGATTGGTCTCGTGATGCGGCCCTCGTCGAGCAGCACCAGCGCCACGAGCAGGGGAACCGGTGCAAGCAGGGTGATCGGATGGGCGACGAACGACGGGTAGCCCGCCGCCACGACGCACATGGCCGCAATGATCACTTGCAGGGCTCGGCCGAACGGCCGGCCGGTTCGGGCAACCGTCAGTGCGGTCGTCGTCGTCACGGTCACCATGGCCAACGGCGGGCAAGCCGCCCGGCGGCGCGACGGCGAAGGTCGCGGAGTCGTTCACGGGTGAGGAGGGTGACGTCTTCCTGGAGAACCGGTGAGGGTCGGTAGGGGCCGGTCTCGTAGCCGTAGGTCACCAGCCCGGCGTAGGTGATGGCTTCGACGAGCGAGCGATCTCGATCGGTGAGGTCTCGGCGGTGGCGACCGACGGACGAATCGTCGATGGGGCCGGAGAGCCGGGCGTGGTGCGGAGCGAGATCGGCAAGACCATGTCGGTCTTTGGACAGCGAAGAGCCCGGCTCAGGGTCGGGCAGCGTCAGATCGAGAGTGGTGGCCAGTTGTCGCAGCGTCGTGTCGGGGTCGCGGACCAGATCCTCGTAGCGGACCTCGCAGCGCCGTTCCGGCGGGACGCGGCGCTCGGCCGCCCACCAGCCAGCGACGCATTCGTTCCAGTCCGATGCGGCGACCCCGGCGGACCGAGACCAGAACGGCAGCGGCAGGATCGACGCCACCACATCTCGCGGATCTCGAAGCACGTGGATGTAACGGGCGGTCGGGAAGAGCTGCTCCAGGAGGGGTAGGGCGAGCACGTACGCCGGGCTCTGGTCCCCGGCGATCGGGCGAGCCTCGCCGTCGGGCGGGGCGTCGAGCGACCACACATAGCGGATGAACCCCGCGTACGCGTTGGTTTGGGTGTCCATGCCGGTCTCGGACCAGGCCCGCCGGGCTCCGGCCACCGTGGCCCGGGCTTCCCATCGTCCGGTCTCGAGGTACGAGTTGACCGCGTCGACCAGGGCACCGAGCCGGGCGTCGCCCCATTCGTGCAGGGACCCAGAATCGGGCTCGTACAGGGGCGGGATGAAGTTGGTCTCCTTGCCGATCCAGACGTCGGGCAACCCGCTGAGCAGGCCCGCCAGCAGGGTGGTACCCGAGCGGGGACACCCGACGACGAAGAGGGGGTCAGTGGTGGGCGACACGGCGATGGGGGACCTGCGGGAGGCTGAGGATCCCGGTCCGGCGGTAGAGGGTGGCGGACAGCAGCACGTTCCTCAACGCGGTCGTCATGGCGATGGCAAAGGCTACACCGACGATGTCGCCAGCAGAGGCGGTCCAGGCCACCGCTGCGAGCCGGATCACGGTGGACACGGTCTCCACAAAGACCACATCTCGTTCGTATCCCATCATCTGCAGCGTAGGTCCGTTCGGGCCGAGGGCGGCGTTGACCAGCTGGCCGACCACGAGGATCACGATGAGCTCGCTGGTCGATGCGAACGTCGGGCCGAGCAGGTCCAGGAGTGGGGCCATGCCGACGAGGAGCACAGCGGCCAGCGCCACGCCGCCGGCGATGCTGAGGGTGGCGGCGTGGCGGACGAGGGCATCGATCGCCTTGGTCTTGCCTTGCTGGTCGAGCGCCGCGCATCGGGGCATCGTCGACAGGCTCACGATCTGCAGAGGCATCGCCACCAGCCCCGAGAACTGGAGGGCGATCGCCAGCCGGCCGGCGTCGGCGAGTCCGAGTAGCGCCCCCACGATCGGGACCGTGGCGTACACGGGCAGCACGCCCACCGCCGTCATCATCACGAACGGCCGACCCTCCCGGAATCTGGCTCGGAGGTGATGGCTAGGGTCCTGGCCTCCCGGTTGCGCTCGCAGCCCGGTCCACAGCAGCGACAGCAGGCCCGATCGTTGGCTGGCTACCAGCCAAACGATCCACCCGGCCGCCGAGTACAGGACCAGCGCCTGAAACGGGCCGAGCCCCGAGCGCTCGGCCACGATGGTGGCTGCTCCCAGGAACAGCAGCGGCTGGCCGATCTGTTCGGGTCCGAGCGATGCCGCCACCCCTTGGAGCGGCAGGGCGATCCACTGGCGCAGCAACAAGATGGCGACGCCCGGGGTGACCAGTGCGGCGATGAGCATCGTGGCCCGGGCCGAATCCGAGACGGCTGGGATCAAGCTGGCGGCGATGAGTGTGACCACGACCGCGAGGGTGGTGATGGCGACGATGGTGTGCGCCGTGGCGACCTCGTCGGAAACCCCCGCCCGGTCGTTTCGATCGAGCGCTGCGATCCGTCGGGTTGCTGTGCGTTCGGCGGTGGCCGAGGCCAGCCCGCCCAGGATGATGCAGATCGACAGCAGACCTTGGTAGGCGCCGAGGTCGTTGGCGGCCAGGGTCCGGGCGAGGAAGATCGACGTGGCCAACCCCAGCGCCATGCCGATGGCGCGGACCACCACGCCGGAGAAGCTCGAACGCGAGAGTGGCGGATCGACCGGTTCACCGCTCATGTGGCGGACCGGCTCGTGGCGGGGTCAGGTGATGGTGTGGCGACGGCGCTTGGCGGTCACCAGGGCGAATGCCCCGACCAGCACGAGCACACCGCCCACCAGCACGAACCGGTTGGGGTCGGAGCCGGTGCGGGGGAGCGCGCCGTCTTCGACGGGGGCCGCTTCGGTGGGGGACACGGCAACCGTGGTTGTGGTCTCGGCCGTGGGAGCGGTGGTTGTGGTGGCCGGCGGGTACTGCGCAGACGCGGGCGAACCCATCAGGGAAATTGAAACGATCGCCAGTGCGGCGACCAATACCAGCTTCGTGCGCATCACGTTGCTCCCGTCTCGAACCGCAGACCACGGCTCGCGTCATAATCACCCTACATCATGGACGCCGGGCCGGGCCAGGAAATCGCACCGGCGGGGGCGGGCTCCGGCGGGCGTCGTCAGCCCGGCCGCTCGAGCCACAGCGTGGTGCCCCAGCGGCCTTCGGGCTCGGTGACGGTGACCTCGGCGGCAGCGTCATCGATGTCGACCGTGGCGAGATCGCCCGCGCCGCGCACCCGGGACCGGTCGATCGTGGCCCCGGAGACGTTGGCCCGCCAGGTGAACCGATCGGGGAGCGCCAGCACCTGGGGGACCACGTCAAACCGGTACGCCCCGTCCGACAGGTCGACCCCGCCTTCCAGTTCCAGCTCGAGTTGCCGCTCCTGGCCGGGGGCGAGGTCGATGAAGCCGCTGGACACGAAGCGGCCGAATTCACGTTCCACCAGCAGTTCGAACGGTTCGCCGTCGAGGCGCACGGTCATCGGCTGCAGCGACGAGTACACCGAGATGTAGAGGCGGCTGTAGCCGTCGGGGAGCTCGACGCCGTTGCCGATCACGTAGGGGGGTAACCCTTCCCTCGGCGCTGTGTTCTCCAACGTGATCTCGCTGCGGGCCTTGACCCGCCCCGTGGTGGCATCGATGTTGGCGTCGTAGGTGATCGTTCGCTGGAGGAACGTGTCGATCTTGCTGGCGCTCGCGTTCTGGGTGACCACCCCGAACGAGTCGCTATTGGTAGGCGAGACGCCGGCGTCGGCGCCGATCTTGGTGACGAAGCGCTGCAGCTCCGGGTCTGCCATCCACATGGCGAGGTTGCCGCCCTCGACCGCAGGACCGAGCGCAGCGATGAAGCCCTGGGGCGTGGCCCGGGGACCGGTGGTCAACCGGTCGAACGTGGCCCGACCCACCTCGCCGAGGATGTCCACCCGATCAGCGTAGCCATCGATGTCCGTGTACTGGTCTCGGAGGAGGAACGGCACCACGTTGTTGGCGTCGAGCGTCTCGTCGAGACCGGGCACCGTCACTGGCCCGCTCAGCTGCATCAGACCGCTGAGCGCCACCGGGTCGACCCGCAGCACGCCATCGATCTGCTGGCCGCCCGACTGCGGGTACAGCTCGGCGATCACCTCACCCACTGCCGGGAAGTCCGGCGACATCGTCACGTTGGCCCACGTGTTGGCCGGGTCGAACTGGCCGTAGCGGGTCAGGTACTCCGCCGGTCCGGTGATCTGCTTCGGCGTGGGATCGCCGGCCCGGTCCAGCTCGTCCGTGCGGCCGATGGGCCCGAGCTCCATGCGGCCGCCGTCGATGGTCAGCACGGCGTGGTTGCCCATGAACCCGCCCGATGCCCGAGCCTCAGCCGGGGTTACGAAGGCGACGAAGTAGTGGCGCGGTTGGTCGGCACCGAGAGCGGCTGGGGCCAGGCGAGCTGCTTCGGCGGCGATGGCTGCGCTGTGATCGGCGTGGGCGAGGTCTTCGTCGAACCGGTCGAGTCCGTCGGTGACCGGAGGCAGCAGCCACTGGTCCCGCTCGGGGCGCTGCTCGTGAAGGACGTGGAGGTCATCGGCGAGGGCGGCCAGCACCACCCCATACTCCTCGATCGCGTCCAGATCGAAGGCACCATCGGTGAGGCGTAGGCGCTCGGGGTCGATGGCCTCGGCCCCCGTGAGCGCCAGCTGCGTCGCCGCCCGTCCCGTGGTCGACACGTACTGCATGGCCCGAACCTGTTGGGCGGCGCCGGGGAGCTGCCCGGCCGGCGCCGTCATCCACCTGTCCATGGCGCTCTCGGCTTGGGCGAAGCGGGACTCGGCGAGCGTGAGCTGGCGGGTGGCTTCGTCGACGTCGCCGCGTTGACCGGCCTTGATCCCTGCCGTTGTCGCCGTCTCGGCCCGGGAGAGCGACTGCTGGGCCTGCAGCATCGTCAGCGCCCCCATGGTGAGTGCTCCGATGGTGATGACGGCGACGGTTGCCGTGCCCCGTACAAGCCACCGGCGGGTCGTGGTGGGTGCCCGGCGGGCGCCGGAGATGCTCATCGGAACGAGGCAGAACAGGGCCAAGGCGACGCCCGTCCATGGGGTCTCCGTTGCCGGGAAGCGAAGGACGCACTGGACGACGACGGCGGCAATGAGCGCTGCCGCCACGCGGTCGAGCCGCTTCCGAAGGTCTAGGACCACGCACGCGATGGTGGCGAGTAGTCCGACGATCTGCTGCGGCGTGGAACCGAGAACGACGGTGAGTCCGGTCCCGACGAGGAGCACGGTCGTTCCAGCGCGACTCGCCAGGAACACGATCAGCCCAGCGGCAGCCGCCGTGAAGATGGCGTCAGCGGGAGCGCTCCCAACCGGATGCGCCCCAGCTGCCCAGCCTCCAGCGGCACTGAGCGCAGTGAGCGCCCAAGCCCCGAGCGACATGGATCGCGATTCGTCGATCACCGCTCCACCTCCTTCCGATGCCGGCAGCGGGGTGGGAGCGGACCCACCTCCATCACGACCACGCTGAGCCGCCGATCCTACGGCGCACGTCTGACGCCCGATCGGCACCGTTGCGTGGGTTGGGGCGCCGATACTCCTGAGTTGTTTGGATGGGTTCCAGCACCCTCGCGAGGCTCCCCCGGTTTGACGGACAGTTGGGGTGTGGGTTGATCATGCCGCGTGGGCGGCGTTGGTGGTTTCGTAGTCGATGGGGCTGAGCATTTCGCAGTAGGAGGGGCGGCGTCGTGGGTTATACCAGGCCCCGATCCGGTCGAAAATGGCTAGGGCGAGTTGCTGGCGGGTGGCCCAGCGTTGCTGGTCGAGGAGCTCGAGCTGGGGGGTCCCGAAAAAGCTTTCGGCGACGCTGTTGTCGAAACAGTCGCCGATGGTTCCCATCGATGCGAGCAGCCCTGCGGAGCGGAGCCGGCGCCCGAACGCCCAAGACGTGTATTGGGCGCCGTGGTCGCTGTGAGCGACCGTTTGGCCCTCGGGTGGCCGGCGGCGCCACACGGCCATCTGGACGGCGTCAACGACGAGCTCAGAGCGCATGTGATCGGCAATCGACCAGCCCACTACCCGTCGGCTATACGCGTCGATCACCGTGGCCAGATACACCTTTCCTTCGCCGGTTGGGTGTTCGGTCACGTCCATGACCCACAACTGGTCGGGGCCCGCAGGATCGAAACGGCGCCCGACCAGATCATCGGAGGGTTCGCTGCCGTCGCGGATCGTGCAGCCGCGGCCTCGACGCCGGTAGATGCCCTCAATGTGCGCTTGGCGCATGAGCCGCTCGACACGTTTATGCGAGCAGCAGATGTTGGTGTTGCCAAGGCGGAGATCGGCGTGCGCTCGCGGCGATCCATAGGAACGTAGCGACGCCCGATAGATGTCGACGGTGGTGTTCGTGAGGTGAGCGTCAGCCCAGTCACGATCTGACACCGGACAGGACCGCCACGCATAGAACGCTGAGGTGGACACCTTCATCACCCGGCAACACGCCGCGACCGGGAGGTCCGAGCAACGCTCGGCGATGAAGGTGTACGTCATTTTGGGAGAACGTTCTCCGGGGCGAAATACGCCGTGGGGCGCTTGAGAATTTCGTTCTCAAGACGCAACGTCCGGGTCTCGCGGCGCAACGCCACCAGCTCGTCGTGGGCCACCGACGACGCGCCGCCACGACGGCCCTCGTCGATGTCGCCCAGCCGAGCGAACTCAACAGCACGCTGACGGAACCCCGGTGGGTGTGGTCTGGGCATAGTGAACATCCTTCCAGAGGCAACTCTCGTCGCCTCAGGTCAAGTGTCCGCCAGACTGGGGGAACCTCACTCAACGACCTCCTACTGTCCGCCCCACAAGGCGGTGTTGCTACCACCGGTTGAGCCTGGTCTGGTATCTCCGGTACGGGCTCTCGTACCGAGACCTCGAGGAGTTGCTGGCTGTGCGTGGGATCGCGGTTGACCACGTCACGTTGTGCCGGTGGGTGCAGCGCTTCACGCCGCTGATCGTCGACGCCGCCCGACCGCGTCGCCATGCGGTGAGGGACCGGTGGTTCATCGACGAGACCTATGTGAAGGTCGCCGGGACCTGGCGGTACGTGTACCGCGCCGTAGACCAGCATGGGCAGGTCTTCGTCGCATGGGTGTCGAAGAAGCGCGATGTGAAGGCTGCCACCCGGTTCTTCTCGAGGGTGATCCGAGGCCACGCCTTCATGCAGAACCTCCGACGCGGCCACTACGAACTCGGGACCGAATCACTCCCTGGCTTGATCGCGCCCGCCGCATTCGAGGAGCTCGCCGCCGCCCTCTGATCCGAGTACTGGAACCCGCCTGCTCGCCGACGCGCCCCAGGATCCGAAGATGCAACAGCGCCCCAGCAGGCAATGAGCATGGATTCCTCCGATGGGGCGCGGCACCAGCCACGGCCGCAGGCAGCAACATCGGGGGAAGACCGGCGCCGATCACGGGGGGTGTGCCCAACGCCGT
>VFJN01000128.1 GCA_009886035.1 Actinomycetota bacterium | reverse complement strand
TCGGCGTTCGGCTCCACTTCCGCCAACTTCCGCAACAGGATTCGGCCGAACCGAACGAATGCCCCCACACTCATGTACCTCGCCTTGTTCCGCAACTTCGGAGCCAACAAGTACGCCGAACTCGTCTGCCGAATCGTCGCCGCCGTCTCGTTCATCCGCCGTGTGAACGCCTGCCAGCGTGGGTCCTTCTCCCAGTAGTGCTTCAGCAGGTTGGCGGCGTGGTGGGCCGCGTCCGGCACCGAGGTCGTCTCGGGATGACGCTCCCGGAAGAGCGTGATCCCCTTCTGCAAATCGGCCGCGCCGTCGGCGACGATCTGCCGGGGCACGCCGGTGCGGGCAACGGCCTTCTCCAACTCCTGGTCCACCCGTTCCCGGTTCGAGTCCTCCATCGGCACCATCGCCACCAGGTGGAGATCGGCCAGTTGCAGGGGGCGCACGCCGAACGGGACGCCGTCGAGCGGAACGCCGACGATGACCAACAGCTTGGTCGAGCCGATTTGCAGGGTGTGATCGATGAGCCAGGCCCAGCGGTGGTCGTGCGACAGGGGCCGGGTCAGATGGGCGTAGCCCAGTCGCAGCACCCACGCACGCACGGTGGTCGCGCACGGGGTGGCGGGACCGGACCGCGTGTCGTCCGCGGCAGCGAAGACGGCGAGAGCGGCGGCGGTGCCACGGAACGATAGGCCGGCATGGCGGACCAGGGCTACGGCGAGGTGGAGGACCGCGAACCGATAGTGCCCGCCACGCGGTCGGTCGCTTTTTGGGGGGGCGCAAGCGGTGCGGGTGCAGGTCGCTTTGCGTCGGCGCGTTCGGCTTCGAGTTGGGTAACACGCTGCTGGAGTTGTTCCGCCCGTTGCCGGTGCCGGTCGCGGGACGCCTCCAGATCGCGGACCCGAATTTCGAGGGCCTTGCGTTGCGCCTTGCGTGTGGTGGCCTTGGCCTTCCAGGCGTCACGAGACCGCACCAACTTGGGGATGAGGATGCGGGGCGGGGTACGGAATGCGGCGAGAGTGGTCATGGGGCCTCCTGCCCGGACAGGCGAAACACTTTCACCCAGC
>VFJN01000074.1 GCA_009886035.1 Actinomycetota bacterium | reverse complement strand
CCGCGAACGCCTTGTTCACGATGCCGGATTTCGACTCCGACAGCCTCCGGGCCGTCTCGTCGTCGCCCTTCGCGAGCGCCTCGGCGATTTGGTTGTCGATGGCCTGCGACGCCTCCTGAGCGCCTTGCTCGCCCGAGGATAGGCCGTACGCCGCGCCTGAAACGAACGGTGCAGCCGGGCCAGCGAGCACGGACGGCAGGAGTCCGACCACGGAACCGGCCCCGGACGCGATAGCGGTTTCGAGGTTGTCAGCGTAAAGGGGGTTGACGGGGTAGAAATCACGGGCCGCGCCGGCCATACCCTGGCCGAACTTGTAGATGGGCTCCTCTTCGAGCGGAACTGCCGGCCCGCGCGGAATCGGCGCGCCCGTGACCGGGTTGTGTGTCGGTGGCGGGAACGCCTGGGTGACTCGGGCCGCGCCGGACAAGGCACCACCGAGCATCTCGCCTCCGGCGCGCATGAACGCGCCACCGGCAGACGAGAGGCGGCCTTGGGAGAGCTGGCCGTAGAGTTCGGTCAGCTCAGAGTCACGGAAATCATCCGGAACCTCGACGGTTCCGACTCCCTCGAAATCGACGAGTTTCGGCATGGTTTTGAAGGGCTACGGGCGGGTGATGACCGGCGCGCCGGTTTTCGGATCTCGGGTGACGCGGATCATGGGGGTGGAGTTGGTCTGCGGTCGATGGGCCTGCTTGTACATGCGGAGCGCATCTCCGGTGAACGGAGTGAAGCGACCCTTGGATATGGTTCCCGGAACTCCACCAAGCTCGGCTTCTTGCGGGGCTTCCATGTCCGTACGGCTAGCCATCTGAGCCTGCTCGTCCATGAACTTCTCCAGCTCTAGGTTTGCGCGCTCATCCTGCATGAGCGTCTGCTGGTCGAACGCAGCCTGCTGACGCATACCCAGCTCATCCTGCATGAGCTTCCGGCCGCCACCTTTCGCAGCACCGACCATGAACTTCGGGTTCTGCCGAATCGAGTCATCGATTGCGCCGCCCATTCCGAGGCCATCCAGCTCACCCATCGCCGCGGCAACCTCGGCTTCGCTCGCGCGCTGCCGCTTCGCCGCCTCTGACGACATGATGTCAATGCCACCGCTCGCGTCGTATTTGAGGTCCGGGCCGTACGCCTGCGTCAGCCCGTCGGTGTGAAGCTGGTTCTGGCGGTTGACCTGGTCCTGCTGAAACTGCCATTGCCTCTCGTTCTGTGCCTTATCGTAGTCGAACTTCGCCTGCTTGTCGGCACGGTCCTGCTTGTGCTGTTCGGCGGAGTCCTTGTTGCCCTTCACTTTACTCCCGGCGCTCATGCCGGCCGTGAACGACTCGGCCAGCTTCGGGCCGCCTTCGGACAGGTACGCAAATACTCCAGGAATCGGTTGCATAAATCACATCGCTCCACCCATTGCCGCACCACCCAGAGAACCGGCCAGCTCCATGAGCGACTTACCCATCTGCTGGAGACCCTGCCCGCCGACTGCCGTAGCGCCGGGAGCGATGGCCCGGTCGCGCATCGCGGACATCTTCTCGGTGCGCTCGTTCGACCGGAGCTTCGCGAAGTCACCGCCCGACAGGTTCAGGATGTCGTTGGAACCCTGCGTGCGCGCGAGCGGCGTGCTTGCGAGGATGCTTCCGGTCATCTGGTTTCCGCGCTCGATCATGTCGAGCGACGTGCGACCGAAGTCGCGGGCCGTGAGGTTGCGACCGGCTGGGGAGCCCGAGAACCCGCCTTGCAGCGCGCGGCCCGCCGACGACCGGTACACCTGCTTCTGAACGTCCTCCGGTACACCGCCGCTGAGCAGGTCCGTCGCCTGCTTGACGCGACGCCGCTGCATCTCCGAGAACCCCGGAATACCCTGCTCCAACACGTCGTTGACCTGCCCTTGATTGAACCGGTTCGTGCGCGATGCAGCTCCCTCCGCGCCGCTCTGGTTGGCGTTGATGGCACCGATGGCCTGCCCGTAGGCGTTGCCGACATCCAGCTCAGGCATCCGGACGATCTCGTCCAGCTTCTTCTGAGCCATCTTCGCCGCGTTGGCACCCATGAAGGTGCCTAATGCCATCATTTCCATTAGACGAATCCTCCAAGTACAGCTCCAAGGGGAGCAGTTCCCATGACTTGCACGTTCACCGAAATCTGGTCGGGCGGGCTGTACGCATCTAGCTCGGACCGAAGCAGCCTGATTGCCTGCATCCAGTCCACCATCGCCTCCTGCTGGAGATTCTTGTCCTCCTTGACGAGCGACTTCATGGCCGACTTCAAGGCCCCGATGTTCCCGATGAAGCACCAGTCCGAATCGACGACCACGGGCACGAGTTCGAGCCGGACAATCGTGTCGGCCACGACGTTCGAACAATCCTCCATCGCTGGGACGCACCCGTCGCCCTCGTCGGCGCACGAGTTACACGAAGCCGTGTCGCCGCAGAGCTGCGCGAGGTTGGTCAGGTACGACCTACGGTACGACGGGTTTCGCTCGCTGGAATCCCAGACGGCAATCTGCGTCTCGTTCCCGGAGTCCGCGGCGACCGAGTACGCCAGCACCCGCGAGTTCGTGAGCGGCTTCTGGACGCCCGTGAGGCCCGGCGCGGAGTACGTGAACGTCGAGGTGACGAACGGGCTCGCGAGGGTCAGGTACTCTCCGTCCACCCACGTCGTTCCGTCCAGCGTGCGGACCGCCACGCCGTTCTGGTCGAGGCCCTGGATGAGAACCCGCTTGCCGGCGTCGGTCGCAGACGCGGGGTACAGGCGGATTTTGGACGGCGTAGAGAAATCGCGGTTCTGACAGACCAGCCCGCGGTCAAGGAGCTTGGAGCCGTCACACTGGCAGCCACCAACGGCCGGCGACCGGACGTTCTCCTGAAAATCGAACCATGCGTTCGCTATGGGCAGCGAGAGGCCGCATTGGATGAAGCCTTCAACGACCTTCACGTCGCGCGGCCAAGTGATGCAGTTCGCCGTGACGCAGATGCGGAGGCGCTTGTACGTGCCCCACCACTTGCCCGCATTGGCGAGCCGCTCCTGCGCCTCGTTGAGCGTCGTGATGAACCGCGGGTCGCAGGCCCCGATTCCGATGGCGGCAGGAATCGAGGAGGCTTTGACTTGCGCTAGGTTGAGGCGGCTCATGGTTCAGCTAAATGCCCAAGCTCCACATTTCCAAAAACCATCAGTTATTACTCCGCCTCCAAGTTTTCCGTTCAACTCCAAGGCTCCACCCCCACCCGGCCTTATAAGTGTTACGTTTACGGAGTCCCAGCAATCTGAAACTGAGTAAATTTCATCAGTTCCAACTTGATACTGCAAAGCTGACCAAGGAACCCTATCCCCAACTTCATACCCAAACTG
>VFJN01000125.1 GCA_009886035.1 Actinomycetota bacterium | reverse complement strand
TCACCGCCGACCATGTGATCCGGGTCAACCGTCGATCCAGTAGCCGACTCTTTCGCGAGAGCGTCCTCGGTGCCACGCTCCCCGGAAAAGTTGGCTACCCGCGCATCGTGGGTCGTGGCGGCAAGCACGGGGAAGACTGGCTCGTCAGCGAGCGGGTCCCTGGCCGCCCACTCGCCCACGTGTGGGCCGACCTCAGCGCCGACGAACGCTGTTCCAGCATCCACCAGTTGGTGGACCGCCTCAAGGCGGTCCACCAGACCCCCGTGCCGGTTGACCTTCCGGAGATCCCGGGGATTCCATCCCTGTTGCGGCTTGATGCCGATGACCCCATCGAGTTCGTACTACTTGGCCTTGAGGAAGCATCCCGACTTGAGTTCGTCGACCCCGCCCTGATGCAACGGGCCGCCGCCACGGTGGATCTGCTCGCACCGGCGTTGCTTCCCGACGAAACAACAATGCTGGTCCACGGCGACATCACCTTCGAAAACGTGCTGTGGCACCAGGGCACGATCACCGCCCTCATCGACTTCGAATTTGCTCGGCCCGGACCCAAGGATCTCGACCTCGACGTGATCTTGCGCTGTGTCGCCTTCCCGGAGCTCCACGTAGCGCCTGCCTACCGCGACCGAACCACCGCCGACGAGTACGCCATGGTGCCCCAATGGCTCGAGGAGAGCTACCCGGAACTGTTCGATCACCCCCGCCAGATCGACCGCTTGCGGATTTATTCGATCGCCTATGACGTGCGCGATCTCCTCACATCACCGCCTACCGAACGCGCCCAGCAATTGCCGCCATCGCACGCTTACCAGCGGATCGCCGCCTGCATCGAAGGGGTGTCCTACCTCGACTCCATCAGCGTGGGATCTATCTAACAACCCTTAAAGCGGCGCCGCCGCCAGATCACGATTGGTGGCCGTCACCGCCGGGACGAGTCCGCCGGCCTGCGGGAGGATCTGCTCGCAGTAGAAACGGGCTGTGAGCACCTTCCCGTCGTAGAACGCCGCCTCATCAGGGCGGCAATCGGGCCGATCCCGTTGCTGGCTGGCCTGGAGCGCCTGACGGGCCATGACCCACCCCCCGGTGACCACGCTGAACAGGCGGAGATAGGGGGTGGCACCCGCCAATCCGTTGGCGGGATCTCCCCGACCATCGCCCAAGAGCCAGTCTGTGGCGGTGCGCAGATCGCCCAATGCCGTGCCCAACGCCGCCCCAATCGACGCCATCTCCTCGCCGCCGGCGCCCACATCCACGAGGGTGTCATTGATGCCATCGAGGTAATCCGCCACGGCAGCACCGGCGCGCCGGGTTAGTTTCCGACCCACCAAATCCATGGCCTGAATCCCGTTCGTGCCTTCGTAGATCGGGGCGATGCGGGCGTCACGGACGTGCTGGGCCACCCCAGTTTCCTCGATGTACCCCATACCACCAAACACCTGCAGCGCCAGGTTCGTAAGTTCTACCCCGAGATCGGAACCCCAACCCTTGGATACGGGGGTCAGGAAATCGACCAGCTCGGCGGCACGCGTCCGATCGAGGTCATCAACCGAGCGCGCGGCCCGGTCGAGGGCCGACGCGTTGAGATAAATAATCCCGCGCAGCGCCTCGATCGATGCCCGCTGCGTAAGCAACATGCGCCGTACGTCAGGGTGATCGATGATCAGCGACTGGACCCCCGGCGGAGCCGACGGGGCGCGACCCTGTTGGCGTTCCTTGGCGTAGGCCAGGGCCATTTGGAACGCCCGCTCGGCCAGGGCCAGGCCCTCCAGGCCCACCGACAGACGGGCGTTGTTCATCATCGTGAACATGTACCGCATCCCGGCATTTTCCTCCCCCACCAGGAAGCCCACGGCGCCCTCACCGCCGTCGCCATAACTCAGCACGCAGGTGGGGCTGGCCTTGATGCCCATCTTGTGCTCGATGCTCACGCAGGTTATGTCGTTACGATCCCGGGGAATACCATCGTCATCGAGCAAGAACTTGGGCACGATGAAACAACTGATGCCCTTGGTACCCGGCGGCGCCGCCGGCGTGCGGGCCAGCACCAGATGAATGATGTTGTCGCTCATGTCGTGCTCACCAAAACTGATGTAGATCTTCGTACCGGTGATCCGGTAGGTGCCGTCGGCCTGCGGCACCGCCCTGGTAGTGAGGGCACCAACATCGGACCCAGCCTGCGGTTCGGTGAGGTTCATCGTCCCGGTCCACTCCCCGGTGATCATCTTGGGAAGGTACGTCTCCTTGTGTTCCTCCGACGCGTGGTGCAAGAGCATGTCGATCGCCCCCTGATTCAGGAGAGGACACATGGAAAAGGCCATGTTGGCGCTCGTCAGCATCTCCTGCATCGCGATCCCCACCAGCCACGGGAAGCCACCCCCGCCGTATTCCCGCGGAAAGGGAACGCCTCCCCATCCAGCCTCAACATAGGCGCGATACGCCTGTCTGAACCCGTCCGGCGTGGTGACCGAGCCGTCGTCGTTACGGACGCTGCCTTGAACATCGCCCACTCGGTTCAGCGGAGCGATGAGCTCCTCCATGAAACGCGCCGTTTCCGCCAGCACGTCGTACACCCCGGGCGCATCCACGTGTTCAAACCCCGGGAGCGCCGTGATGCCCTCGAGGTTGGCGATGTGTTCAAGCACGAAGCGCATGTCGGGCAATGGAGCGGTGTATTCAGGCATCCCCCACGCTAACCGGGCCTGATGTCAGGGTTTGAACGCCAGCGACACCGCGAAGTCTTTGGCGTCGTCGGTGAACACCTCGTCCAGCGTGAGCCCCGCCGCCCCCAACTCGTTCCCGATGCCCCCCAGCGTGAACTTGGCACTGATCTCTGTCTGAATGTGTTCCCCTGCCGCGAAGACAAGATCCAGCCCCAGCGCTCCAAGACGAACCTCCTGCATCTGACGGGATCGCAGGTGCATTTCGATCCACTGCTCCTCGGGTCGCCACCGAGCCACGTGCTCGAACTGGTCAACGACCAGGTTGCCATCGAGTTCCCGGTTCAGGACCCGCAATACGTTGACATTGAACGCGGCGGTGACTCCGGCAGCATCGTCGTAGGCCGCCACCAGCCGAGCGGGGTCCTTCACGAGATCCGTGCCGAGGAGCAGCCAGTCGCCGGAGTGCATCTGATCGACCAACTCGTTCAGGAACTTGGCCCGCTCCACCGGAATCAGGTTCCCAATGGTGCCCCCCAGAAAGGCCACCAGGGTGTGGTCCCCCATTTCTAGGCGGCCGAGGTGCTGCTCGAAGTCACCCACGATGCCGTCCACCCGCACCCCTGGGTAGCGCGCCGCCAGTACCGGAACCGCCTCCTGCACAATGGCTTCACACACGTCGAAGGGGACGATGTGGGTGAGCGTGCCGGCGGCCATGAGGGCATCCAAGATGAACTTCGTCTTGGTGGAGGTGCCCGAGCCAAGTTCGAGCAGCCTGGTGGCGCCGGTGCGTCGGGCGATGGTGGCCACGTGGTGCTGGAGGATCTGCGTCTCGGTTCGGGTTGGGTAGTACTCGCGAAGGCGGGTGATCTCATCGAACAATTGCGAGCCGCGCTCGTCGTAGAACCACTTCGGTGGCAGGCTCTTGGGGACCGCCGTCAGACCGGCGAGAACGTCGCGGCAAAGGGCCTGCCGGAGATCCTCGGCCTCGAGGTGCACCTCGATGCTGCAGCGGTCGTCGATCGGGGTGCGCGTCATCGTTGTCCTTGGATCAGTGGCTCGTGACTCTGCCCGGTGACGGTGCCGCGCCACCCCGACCCGTTGGGGACCGAGGTCCAGCCGGGGTCGTCATCGAGCGGCTCACTGGCCAACAACATGCCCCCAGCGGCCAGGCCCGACCCCGCCAAGAAGAACAGCGAGTTGCCGTAGGTGGTGGCGGTGATTTCCTTGCCGTCGCACAGAAGCAGGTTCAGTTTTCCGTCGGCCAGGGACAGGACTCGGCCCATCACTTCCGCCAACGCCTCCGCTGGTGCTCGCCCGGCATCGAGTTGGTCCAGCACCAGGGCAAAGAGCACTTCGGAGTCGCTGCTGCCCTCGATGGCGCCAGCCCGCGATGGCGTGACGGCTCGAACCAACTGCTCCCCCACCCCCGACCTAAATCCCTTGACGAACCCATTGAGGGAGAAGAGCCACGGCCCGGAGGTGAACGGGGCATTGCCGCTGGCCTCGATCGGCGCCGGTGGACTGGCGTTGCGGACTGCCGCCACGAACGCCTCGGTGTGGGTTACCTCCGCCACCGGGCGGAACGAGTCGTCGGTCCACATGGAGCGCTCGGTGCGGAAGCGGACGGGCTCGGGGCCCACCGCGGCATCCCACCATCCAACACCCCATCCGTCGGCGTTGACGGCGCCCTCCAGCTGGAAGCGCGGGTGGCGGCCCTGCGCCTCCAGGGAGTGGGCCGGCTCGTAGAGAATCGACGACAACGAACGAGAGGGACCGAGGTAGGCGAGATGCCGACACATCAGACGTCGTCCCGGGCGCAGCGAAAGCCGGCGAAGATCTGACGGCGCATGGGCCAATCCCAGTTCCGAAACGTAACGCTGACGGCGCGAGGGTGCGTGGCCCACGAGCCGCCCCGCAGCACCTTGTAGCCCCCGTCGTTGAACACCTCGGAATACTCGGGGTAAGGGAACGCCACGAAGCCTGGGTAAAGGCGAAAGTCCGTCGCCGTCCACTCCCACACGTCCCCGAGCATCTGATGGGCCCCGTAGCTACTCACGCCCGCCGGATAGGCACCCACCTCGGCGGGCCCGAGATGGCGCTGACCAACATTGGCGTGCGCCGGATCGGCGCTGACCCCGGTCGCCGCCTTCTCCCACTCTGCCTCGGTGGGCAGGCGCCGACCGGCCCAGCGGGCGTAGGCATCGGCCTCGTACCAACACACGTGCTGCACCGGCTCGGCCGCTCGAAGGCGATCCACCTGCCCGAAGCGCCACCGCTGCCAGCCGTGCCCGTCACGCTCCCAAAACTGCGGGGCGACTGCGGCCGTCTCTTGTCGCCAGGCCCAGCCCGCCGGCAGCCACCAACGTTCACTTTGATAGCCACCATCAACAATGAAGGCCTCGTAGTCTCCGTTGGTAACCGGGGTGGTGTCGATCCAAAAAGCCGGGAGATGCACCACGCGACGGGGTCGCTCGTTGTCGTAGGAGCATGGATCACCGGAACCCATCATGAACGACCCCGCCGGCACCCGAACTTCTGCCCCCCCGGGGGCCACTCCGGCGGGCGACACCACCGACTGGAGGCGGCGAGCCTCCGCGGAGGGCAACAGCTGAATCGAGGCCAGGATCGTCTCGGCGTGCTGGTGCTCGTGCTTCACCACCATGTCGTACACGAAGCCTCGCCTCAGCAGAGCGGTGGCGCTGTCGGGATGGAGGTCGGCTGCCGCCAGGTGCTCGAGGGCATGGGCACGGACCGTCTCCCCGTAGGCGCGAGCCTCCGCCGGGGTGAGCATCAGCAAGGCTCCCCGCCCGGCGCGCCGGTGGGTGAAGGCGTCGTAGATGTCGTCGATCCCCTCCAGGATGGTCGCGCCCCCCAGGGCCCGCACGAGCCACTGGTCCTCATAGTTGGCCACGTGGGCTACGTCCCACACCATGGGCGACATCAACGGATCGTGTTGCCCCCGGAGCACCCCATCATCGAAGGGGTGGATGAGATTCAGCGTGCGGGCTCTCGACTCGGCGAGGTCGTCCGCCAGGGATTGAGCCGGGCTCATCGTGTCGCTCGGGCTCACCGCTGCCCTTCCTCGAGTGGTTCGGCCAGTTGGGCCGCCTTGTCGCCAAGGCGGAGCCGTTTCTCGAGGTCATCGGCCGGACATCGCCAGCGCGCCGGCCAACGCTCAGCGGCTTCGGCCACCGCGTGGCGATAATGCGGCGGCGCGTCGGTGCGACCCAGAGCTCCGGCGGCGATGCGCAAACAGGCGGCCCCGGCCTGGGCCAGCGCAGGATCGCGGGGGCCTTGACGAGCCGCGTCGGCCCAGTCGTCGGCCACCGACGCACAGGCGTCGCTCGCCCGCTGGCCCGCCTCCTCGTCGAGGAGCAACACACTCACCGCCGCCGCGGCGGTTCCGGCCACCCCGACGGGGAGGGAGTCGAGCCAGCGAACCTCCAACCAGCCACGAGCCCGTACGGGCGGAAAAAGGGTGGTGCAGTGAAAGGCCAGGTCTTCCGCGGTGGGGTAGCGCCCATCGATGCCGCGGTCGATCCAATCGGCGAAGGTCATCGGGGTGGTGACCGCGGCGCAGCGATCGGGGCCGTCGTGCAACAACATGAGGCGGGCCCCCAACGCGTAACTCGCCCAGTCGGTCACCACATCACCGGTGCGAAGGGCCGGGCGGGTGCGGGTGGGATCGATCTCATCCCAGTTGGCCATGCGAGCGGAGCGAAACACTCGGCTGGGCGAGCAGGCGAAGGCGGCCGCGAGGGCCGGCCCGAGACGGTGGGCCAGCGTCCAGCGTTGGTTAGCCACGTGAGGCGGGCCGAGGTCAATGTTGATCTGGATCGATGCGCTGCTCGCCATCATTCGACGGCCGGCAGGCCCGCCGTTATCGAAATATTCCTCCATGGCGACATAGCGAGGATGCCTCAGCGTGCGCGATGGCATGCGAAAGGGGTCGAGACCGGCGGCCACCGTCACGATGTGGGCCGCCGACAATCGCTGGCGCATCACCGCACCGTCCAACCGCAGTGCCTCCAACGCCCCCCACCAGGGGTCGAACGGCAAGGTGGCCAGCTCCACCTGCCCACCAGGCTCCACGGTGATGCGGCTGCCATGGGGGAGCGAACCCCCCGTAGTGGCACTCTCGATCACCTCGTCCATCTCGAGGTGGCGGCCGGGATCACTGAGGCGGTAGGTATGCCACTCCTGTTCGATACCCACCCGCAGCGGCCCGCCGCCAACGATGTCGGCTTGGCGTTGCACATAGAGGCGAACGCCCTCGGCACTGAGGGCTGCGTCGGTGGCGGTGGCGTCGGAAACCTCGGCTGGCAAGTCGCCCACTGGTGACTCCGACATCACGGAGCAGTTGACACTCGGCCGGTAACCGCGGCGGGTGTCTCCACGGTGCCGTCGGGCCGGCGCGCGAATCGGCCGGTGGCCTCGCGATGCACCGGTTCTTCACTGGGCCATGGCCATCCACCGAAACGGGTCGCCCGGTAGTCGGCAAAGGCCTGTTCGATTCCATCATCGTCGTTCATCACAAACGGCCCGTACCGAGCCACTGGCTCGCCGATGGGGCGACCCTGGAGCAGCAGCACCTCGGCTCCCCCGGTACTGGACAAGACAATCTCGCCATCGCCGCGCACCACCGTGGCCGTGCGCCCGCCTACCTCGATCCCGTCGATATACAGGGACTCCCCGGCAAATACGTACAGGGTGCGGATCGTTTCGATTCCGGCGGCGGCGGGCAACGGCCAGCGGGCGCCGGGTTCGAGGTTCAGATGCCAGATGGCGACATCGGCGTTCGCCCGACTGGCCCAGGAGTGCGGCGGTGGTGGCGGCGGCACCAAACCGCCGAGCGCACCGGCGATCACGGTTATTTCGCTGAGTCGCCCGTTGTCGTCGCGGTGGTGGAGCCTCGGGATGGCCCCGTCCCACAGCATCGAAAAGTGGGGGGCCACCATTTTGTCCTCCGCCGGCAGGTTCACCCAGATCTGGAACAACTCCAGCGGATTACCCCGCTCTTGGTCGAGGAGGAGGAACATTTCCGAGTGCACGATGCCTGAGCCCGCCGTGAGCCATTGCACGTCGCCGCGTCCGAAGCGGGCGGCTGCCCCTAACGAGTCGGAGTGATCGATGAGACCTTGTCGCACGTAGGTCACGGTTTCAAACCCCCGGTGCGGATGATTCGGGAAGCCGGGCACCTCGACGCCGTGATACATGCGCCAGCCATCGAGACCCGCGAAATCCTGCCCCAGATCCCGGCCCTGCAGCGCCACGGCGGGACCGGCGTGTTCATTGCCCGCCGGGTAGTGGTCGTCGTGGTGCACACAGAACAGGAAGGGGTCGATGGTGGGCCACTGGGAGCCGAGTTCGATCGTCTGGATCACCGCATCAGACATGGGGCCATACTACGGCCCCGACCCCGTTTCCGACTTTGTTCACGACTTGCTGCTGACGAGGACAGCCAGGATTTCGTCGCCGTAGCTGTCGAGTTTGCTGGGGCCGATACCCGGGCAGGCACGAAGTTCGCTGAGGTCATCGGGAAGACGCTGCGCGATACCTTCGAGGTACTTGTCGCTGAGTACCACGAACGCCGGTACCCCATCGGCCTTGGCACGCTGGAGGCGCCAGGCCCTCAGCGCCACCCGAGCGGCCACCGTTTCCGGTGAGGGCGGGCACGCGAGGGTGACGGGCGAGCCGTCCACGGTAACGGGCTCTCCGAATCGCACGAAAAACGACCCGCCGTCAGCCAACCGCAAGCGGATACCGTCGCGGTCGATCTCCTCCACTAGTCCCTCGTAACCCCCGAGCACCTTGATGGCCTGGCCCACCGCGGCCGGCCAGGAATCATCGGCCAGAGTTGGTTTCCGCACGAGCGCGCCGGGGACCCGGGCGGAAGCCACCGGTGCGGCGGGGGCAATCCCGGTTAGTTCATCGAGGAACGGCGAGCGGCGACTGTCGTCACCGAGCACGAGCACCTGCTGGCGGCCCCGGGTGATTCCCACGTGGAGGATCCGGCGCTCCTCCTCCCCGTCGTGGGCGAGACGGTGGGGCATGAGCCCATCGGATGCCCCGAAGACAACAACGCGATCCCACTCCCGGCCCTTCACCCGATGGATGGTGGACAGCGTGACGCCCTCAGGGTGGCGTTCTCGGTGGAACGAGCGGCGCAACCACCCCTCGAACGAGGCGGCATCGGGGTGCAGATCAGCCACCTGGAGCAGAGCCTCGAGATCATCGAGGTGAGAACCGCCGGCTCCCCCACGACTGTCGAGCAGGGTCATGGCGGCACCGAGCCCCACGTCCTCTCGCACGGCCACGAGGAGGTCCCGGGCGCTGGCCCCCCCGGCGGCGCGGGTAGCGAGACGGTCAAGGTCGACGGCGAGGTCATCCAGTTTTTGGCCCACCTTGACGTCGTCGATGCGGGCGGCGGCCCGCCGCACGTCACTGATGGAACGGCAGTTCTCCAGCCACTTGGTGGCCCACTGCGGAAGGCCGCGACTGGGGCGACGGTGCACCTCGTTCAGGTCGGCGCCGCTCAGGTGATCCGGGTCCACGGCAATCCGCAGGTAGGCCAGGGCCGCTCGTACACCGAGGCGGCCGAGCACCGACTCATCGAGAATCGAATCCAACGGCACCCCCGCATCAGCGAGGGCCACATGGGGAGCCAACAGCAGCGACTGCACCCGGGTGAGTACCGCCACCTCGTTGGCGGATACGTCCAACTCGCTGAGCCAGGTCCCCACCGCCGCGGTGAGGGCAACGGCCCCGGCATCGGGCCCGTGGGTCTGCACCACGAACGCACTTGCCGCCACCTCGACCTCGGGACCCGGACGGATCTCTTTGGCTACCCGAACCGTGTTGTAGGAAAGCAGGTTGGTGGCGGCTTGGGTTACCGGGGCCGGGCAGCGGTAGTTCACCTCGAGGGCATAGGCCGCCGCCCCGGGGAAGTACTCCGGGTAGTCGATCAGAAAGCCCGGATCGGCCCCAGCGTGACCGTAAATGGTCTGGTCGTCATCGCCCACCGCGAAAACGTCGGCCGCCGGCCCGGCGGCGAGGCGCACGAGCAACACATGAGCAGGCGTGAGGTCCTGCATTTCGTCCACCAGTAGATGTCGGTGTTCGGCCTGCACGGCCCGCCGCAGACCACCGTCACGCAAGAGGGCTTCTACCGCACCGTAAATCTGCTCGTCGTGATCGATGGCGCCCCGACGTCGCAACTCGTCCCGGTACGGCTCAAAGGCCGCCGCCAGACCGTTGACGTCGTCGAGGTGGGCCTCCACTTCCTCGGGAGAACGGAGCCCGAGGCGAATCAGGGATAGGCCAGCGATGTAGGCGACAATCGGATCGGTGTTGACCCGGCGCGGCTGTTTGGGCACGAGGCCTTCCACGATTCGGCGCTGCTCGCGCTCATCAAGGACCTCCGGACGTCGGCCCAGAGCACGGGTGAGGATTCCGTAACCCCAGGCGTTGAGTGTCTGGATGCGGGCGCCCAGCCCGGGAATTCGGCCGGCCATTTCCTCCTGGGCCTTCTTGTTGTAGGCGAGCGCCACAGTCGCTTCGCGCTCGTAGCCGCGATCCACCAGGAGGTGGCGATACCGCTCGGTGAGCACACGAGTCTTGCCGGATCCCGCCGGGGCGATGATCCGGGCCCCTCCACCGCCATGAGCTACGGCGGCCA
Source organism: Actinomycetota bacterium (assembly GCA_009886035.1). Lineage (GTDB taxonomy): Bacteria > Actinomycetota > Acidimicrobiia > Acidimicrobiales > VFJN01 > VFJN01. Next base: position 644 of record VFJN01000125.1, on the reverse strand, counting down.
TCTGATCCGGGGCCAGGGTGGCGGAAGGTTCCGTGGGTTCGGGTAGGGGGGTGAGGTACCCGAGTTCCACCGACTCAGCCGCCACCAACACCACGCCCCGCTGCTCCGCCGCCGCCGTCCCCCGAGGACCGCCGTCGACCCAGGCGGGGGTGCCATCGGGCAGCAACACATCGGCCTCACCCCCTTCGCGTGCCCCCAGCCGAACGGCCTTGCGGCCCCACCACCAGATGGGATCCTCCGTGGGCGTCTGTGCGTCGTAGCTATTAGCCCACATCAGGAAATGCAACCGATCAGCCCAGAGTTGGACGTTGGCCCCCACCTGCCACAGCGGGGCGGTGACTGTTTCCGGGGCCCGGAAGGTGGCGGGGGCAACGGCGGCTTCGATCACGAGCGGGATGCGCCGGCTCCAGGCCTCGTGGAGTTGGGTCACCGCCGCGGTGGGATCGGCCCGCACCCCTTCGTCGATCACGACCCGGGCGGCCCTCGCCCAGGGAGGGGGAGCGGCAGCACCGGCCGCCACGATGACCGAGCGACCGAGGGAGAGCGGTCCGAGAACAGGCACCAGATAAGGCTACGCACCGCGTGCGACACCCGACGCCGACGCGTAACCTCGGGCTGTGGATGATCTCTCCCTCCAGTGTGTG
>VFJN01000193.1 GCA_009886035.1 Actinomycetota bacterium | reverse complement strand
GGTGATCACCAGTCGCCAGGACCATGTAGTGAACCCCGAGGACAGCAACATCCTGGTGGCGGAAATCGACGGTCCGGTGGAGCACCTCTGGCTCGAGAAGAGTTTTCACGTCGCCACGTTGGACTACGACCGAGCCTTGGTGGAGTCGGCCACGGTGGCCTTTGCGCGGAAGGTCACCGCCGACTGAGGGGCCCGTCCCCTATGGGGGTGGTGGGGGGCCCGACCTCTTCCGTTAGCGTTGCGCCCCATGGACATTGTGGCGGCCCTGTTCAGCGAGGATCTGCAGTTGCGGGAGGCACCCGGGCCGTCCACGCGCATCGATTTGGGCGGCATCATGTTTTCGATGGCCGCACCGGAGCCGGCTCCGGTCACCGTCACTCCCCATCTCATCGTGCTGGTGCGCTGCCGCGCCGAGGAGGCGGGTGAGGGAGTACTGGTGGTGGAGTTTCGCGACGAGGCCGGAGAGCAGGTGGCCCGCAACGCCTCACCGTTCACGGTGGAGCCGGGGAAGTTCACCTATCGGCTGGTGCGGGCCGAACTGACCTACGCCACCACCCCCTCCACCATCGAGGCGCATTGTCGCGTCGGGCAGGGCCCGGTGACGGTGGTGCCCCTCACGCTGCTGCCGCCGGTGGGTTGATCTCCCCACTCCGGATTGGGGTGCTTCAGGAGATGGCGGCGGTGAACTGGGAGTTGTAGAGGCGGAAGTAGGGCCCGTCGTGGCTGAGAAGTTCGTCGTGATGGCCCTGCTCCACGATGCGGCCGTCCTCCATCACGAGGATCACGTCGGCGCCCCGGATCGTGGAGAGCCGGTGGGCGATGACGAAGCTCGTGCGGTTTACCCGTAGAGCGTTCATGGCCTCTTGGATGAGCACCTCGGTGCGCGTGTCGACCGAACTGGTGGCTTCGTCGAGGATGAGGATGGTCGGTTGGGACAGGAAGGCGCGCGCGATGGTGATCAACTGTTTTTGTCCCGCCGAGATGTTGTCGCCCTCCTCGTTGATCACGGTGTCGTAGCCGTCGGGCAGGGTGGCTACGAAGTGGTCGACGTAGGTGGATCGCGCTGCGGTAAGAATCTGCTCCTCCGAGGCGCCGGGTTGGCCGTAGGCGATGTTTTCGCGGATGGTCCCGCCGAAGAGCCAGGTGTCCTGGAGCACCATGCCGATGTTTTCCCGCAGCACTCGTCTCGGGATGTGGGCGATGTCGCGTCCGTCGAGGGTGATGCACCCTCCATCGAGGTCGTAGAACCGCATGATGAGGTTCACCAGGGTGGTCTTCCCGGCCCCGGTGGGACCCACGATGGCGATGGTTTGGCCCGGTTCGGCCACCAGGGAGAGACCATCGATGAGGGGGCGGTCGGGATCGTAGGAGAAGGACACGTTTTCGAAGGCGACCCGGCCGGCGGCGGTGGCGAGGGGGGCGCTATCGATCGGGTCGGGCGTCTCCTCCTCGCTGTCGAGCAGTTCGAGCACCCGTTCGAGGGATGCGATCCCAGATTGGAAAACGTTCAGCATCGAAGCCAACTGGGTGAGGGGCATCGAGAAGGTGCGCGAGTACTGAATGAAGGCTTGGACGTCGCCGATCGAGACGCTGCCCGTCGCCACCCGCATCCCGCCCACCACGGCCACGAGCACGTACTGGATGTTGCCGAGGAACATCGTGAGGGGCTGCATCAGGCTGGACATGAACTGGGCGCCAAAGGCGGCCTCGTAGAGCGTGTCGTTGGTGGTAGCGAAGCGGGCTTCCACCTCCTGCTGGCGGCCAAACGCTCGCACGATGGTGTGGCCGGTGAAGGCCTCCTCGATCTGACCGTTGAGGGTGCCCGTGGCTCCCCACTGGGCGAGATATTTCGGGCGAGCCCGGGCGGCCACCTTCTTCATGCCAAAGACCGAAACGGGAACCGTGGTGAGGGCGACGAGGGCCAGCGACGGGGAGATCAGGATCATCATGGTGGCGACGCCGATAAGCAGAAGGACCGATGTAAGCATTTGGCTGAGGGTTTGCTGCAGGCTTTGCGCCAGATTGTCGAGGTCGTTGGTCACTCGGCTGAGGAGGTCGCCGCGGGCCTGACGATCGATGTAGCGAAGCGGCAGCGCGTGGACCTTGGCTTCAGCCTGGAGTCGGAGGCGGTGCATGAGTCGCTGCACCACTCCCGCAATCATCCACGCGGTGGCCAGGGAAAGTATCGCCGAACCGGCGTAGAGAGCGATCGCCTGGCGGAGCACGCGGTGGAGTTCGCTGACGTTGATCCCGGTGGGACCGCGCATTCCTTGGACGATCACATCGGTGCCGTGGCCGAGCACGCGTGGCCCGAGCACGTTGAGGGTGGCGCTCACGATGGCGGTGATGGCCACCAGCACCAGCACGGGCCGTTCCGGGCCCAGCAGCCGGAGAAGGCGTCGGACCGCCACGCCAAACTCGGTGGACTTCTCGGTGGGCATGCCGGCGGAGTTCCAGCGGCTCGCCGCTCGAGTATCGGGGGCGGTGAGGTCGATCTTCGGGGCGTGGGTGTCGGTGCTCATGCGGCGGACCGTTCCCCGATCTGGGACTGGACGATCTCGGCGTAGGTGGGACAATCGGCCAGGAGTTCGTCGTGCGTCCCCCGACCCACGAGCCGGCCATCCTCGAGCACGAGGATGTCGTCGGCGGTGGCGATGGTCGATACCCGCTGGGCCACGATCACGACGGCCGCATCGGCGGTGTAGGGCGTCAGGGCGGCGCGAAGTTTGGCGTCGGTGGTGAGGTCCAGCGCCGAGAACGAGTCGTCGAACAAGTAGATCGATGGCCGTCGCACCAACGCTCGAGCAATGGACAGCCGCTGGCGTTGGCCGCCCGACAGGTTGGCGCCGCCTTGGTCGATACGGGCCTCGAGAGCGCCGGGCATGGCTCGCACGAAGTCGGCGGCCTGGGCCACCTCGAGGGCCTCCCACATTTCCTCCTCGGTGGCATCGGGTTTGCCAAAATGAAGGTTGCTGGCCACCGTGCCGGAGAACAGATACGGCTTCTGGGGCACGAGGCCGATGCAGTGGGAGAGGCGCTCTGGTTCCAGATCACGTACATCCACACCGTCGACGAGCACCGTGCCAGCGGTGGCATCGAACAGACGGGGGACGAGGCCCACCAGGGTGGTCTTCCCGGCCCCGGTGCTGCCCACGATGGCGGTGGTGTGGCCCGGGGTGGTGGTGAAGCTCAGGTCGCTGAGCACGGGTTTCTCGGCGCCGGGGTAGTGAAACGCAACCCCCCTCATCTCCAGGGTCCCAAGGCGCGGTACGTTGCGCACCGGGTTGAGCGGGGGAGCCACCGAGGAGTCGGTGTGGAGGACTTCGGTGATCCGATTGCTCGACACCGAGGCGCGGGGCACCATCGAGATCGTGAAGGTGGCCATCACCACCGACATGAGGATCTGCACGAGGTAACTCAGGTAGGCGATGAGCGACCCCACTTCCAGTTGGCCGCGGCTCACCTCGTAGGCCCCGATCCACAGCACGGCCACGCTGGAGACGTTGATGAGCACGTTGACGATGGGGAACATGGCCGACATCAGTCGTCCACTGCGCAGCGCGGTGGTGGTGAGATCGGCGCTCGCCTCGGCGAAGCGGGCTTGCTCTTGGGGCTCCCGCACGAAGGACCGCACCACCCGAATGCCGGTGATCTGCTCGCGCATCACGCGATTGATGCGGTCGATTTGGTCCTGCATCTTGCGGAAGGCCGGCACCATCTGGCTCACAATGACACCGAGCACGATGGCGGCGACGGGCATGGCAAACAGCATCACGACCGACAGCCCTACGTCTTGACGCAGGGCCATGTAGAGGCCCACCACGATGGTGATGGGGGCCGCGACGGCCATGGTGCAGGCCATCACCACGAGCATCTGTACCTGTTGGACGTCGTTGGTGATGCGGGTGATGAGCGAGGGCGCTCCAAAAGTGCCCACCTCTTGCGCAGAGAAGTCGTTGACCTGGTGAAAGAGGTTGGTGCGCAGGTCCCGGCCGAAATTCATGGCCACCTTGGCGCCGAAGCGCACGGCCGCCACGGCGAAGACCACCTGGATGATGGAGAACATGAGCATGAGGGCACCGCGGGAGCGGATGTAGGCGTTGTTGCCCAGGAGCACGCCCTGGTCCACGATCTCGGCGTTGAGCCCGGGGAGCATAAGGGCCGCCGCCGACTGCACCGTCTGCAACACGACGACGAGAAGGAGGAGCGAACGGTAGGGCCGAAGGTGTGAGCGCAGGAGGTGGATCAGCATGGGGACCGGCGAGCCATTCCGTAGAGAAACATGGTGGTGATCTCCGCCGGGGAGATGGGTTGCTCGACCAGCATCGGATGGCTGGTGGCGAGCGTGACGGCCCGGAGGCGCCGCGCCGCTTCCACCGGGGGGACGGTGATGGTGTGGTGGTGGGCCTGGAACAGGGCCGCCAAGGCGGGACTGTCGGTCATGGGACGGTGAACCCGATCGTGGAACTGCGGACCTACGCTGGCCATGAGGCGCCAGATTTCTATCGCTCGACGCTGCAGCAGTTCGATGGTGGCGGTGAGCATGACCTCCACCGGAGCGGAGGGGTCGACGGCTTCGAGGGCCCGTTCGAGGGGGGCCGGATCCACGGTTTCGTCGATAACGGTTCCGATCAACTCGTCCTTGTCGGCGAACACCCGAAAGATCGTTCCCTCGGCGATGCCGGCGGCTTCGGCGATCTGCCGGGTGGTGACCATGGCGCCGTTTTCCAGGAGGAGGGCCCGAGTGGCTCCGATGATGGCGGCCCGCCGCTCCCGGGGCGCCATGGCGGGGGCCCGAGGGTGCCGTTTGGCTTCGGCGGCTTTGATCATGCCGGCGACGGTATCTGAGTGAGCGCTCACTCACACAACTCTCCCGGGCCGGGCGCCGGGTCAGGGGGTCAGCAGGCGTCGCTCGCGGCGGGGATCAGTGGGGGGTGGGGCGAGGGCCGGCGGTCATCTCCACCACGCCGAGGGCCGTTTCGATCCAGGTTTCGAAGGTGCGAGTCTGATCCCAGAGGTCGAGGTACAAGGCGGCATCCTCGCCCACTGGTTGCTGGAGCGCGGTGGCCGGATCGGTGCTGGCCGCCACGATGGCGTCGGCCACGATCTCCGCACCGGCGCCGCTGGTGACGCTGCTGGCCATGAAGTCGTTCCACCAACGCGCATCGGCTTCGTAGGCCGACCCGGCGATGCCGTCGTCGGTGGCATCGCTGTTGGCGGTGATCTGGGTGGCGAAAAAGCCGGGCGCCACGCACACGACCCGGACCCCGTAGGGCCCTACCTCGGTGAGGAGTGCCTCGCTGAGGGCGCCGAGCGCGTGCTTCGACGCGGCGTACATGCCGGTGTAGAGCGCGCCGGGGATAAGGCCGCTGAGCGACGTGACGTTGATGATCACCCCAGCCCGGCGCACCCGCATGGAAGGAAGCACGCCGCGAATCATGCGCACAGCCCCCCAGAAGTTGGTGTCCATGACGGATTGCGCCGCCGCCATGGGCATCGTCTCCACGGGGCCGCCAAACCCCACCCCGGCGTTGTTCACGAGCACGTCGATGGCACCGTGGCGTTGGGTGATCGTGGCAATGGCCTGGGCTACGGAATCATCATCAGTCACGTCGAGGGCTTCCACCTCCACCGTCACCCCAATCTCGGCCGCTCGTGTCCGAAGGACATCGGCTTTGCCGAGGTTCCGCATCGTGGCGCAGACCGTGTCGCCCCGTCGGGCAAAGGCGAGGGCTGCCTCGAGGCCGAACCCACTGCTACATCCGGTGATAACGACGACAGCCACGGCGATTGCTCCATGCTCGACGGGCGCGCGGGCCGCGCCACTAGGACACCCACCGTAGCGAGCGGCCCGCCGGGGCGGGTTTGCTCCCTGGTATTCCTGAGGTTGGGGATCCCGCCCCTACGATGGGGTCATGGCATCGCTGTCGCGTGAGGAAGTAGTCCATGTCGCCACGTTGGCTCGGTTGGAGTTGACCGATGAGCAGATCGACACCTTCACCCCCCAACTGGCGGCGATTTTGGCCAATGCGGCCGATGTCGAGGCCCTCGACCTCGATGACGTGCCCGCCACGTCGCACCCCTACCCGCTCACGAACGTGTGGCGCCCCGACGTGGTGCGCCACGCCGGGGTGCGCGATGCGGTACTGGCGGCGGCCCCGGCCGCGCAGGATGGCATGTTCCGCGTGCCGTCGGTGCTGGGGGATGCACCGTGAGCGCGCTGGAGATCGCGGCGGCGGTGCGAGGCGGTGAGCGCACCGCTCGCGCCGTGATGGAGGAGCACCTGTCGCTCATCGGGGCGCGCGAGGCCGAGTTGCATGCCTTCAACCTGGTGACCTCCGAGCAGGCCCTGGCCGCCGCTGATGCGGTGGACGCCCGAGTGGCCGCCGGCGATGACCCCGGACCCCTAGCGGGGGTGCCGATTGCCCTGAAGGACAACCTCTGCACCACCGGCATACCCACCACCTGTTCATCCAAGATCCTCGCCGGGTGGAAGCCCCCCTATGACGCCACCGTGGTGGAGCGACTGACCGCCGCCGGAGCGATCTCAGTGGGAAAAACGAACCTCGATGAGTTCGCCATGGGGTCCTCCACGGAAAACTCCGCCTTCGGGCCGTCCAAGAATCCCCACGACATCACCAAGGTTCCCGGGGGCTCCTCGGGCGGCAGCGCGGTGGCGGTGGCGGCGGGGTTCGCCCCCTTGGCCCTCGGTTCGGATACCGGCGGTTCGATCCGTCAACCCGCCGCCCTGTGCGGGGTGGTGGGGGTCAAACCCACCTACGGGCGGGTGTCTCGCTACGGCCTCGTGGCCTTCGCTTCGAGTCTCGACCAGATTGGACCGTTCGCCACCACGGTGGCCGATGCGGCCGCCCTCTACGAGGTGATCGCCGGTCACGACCCACGCGACAGCACGTCGATTCCTGAGGCGTTGCCCCCGGTGCTGCCTCGCCTCGGCGACGGCGTGGCCGGCCTGCGGGTGGGGTTGGTGACCGAATTGTGCCAGGCCGAGGGCATCGCCCCCGATGTGGCGGCCCGGGTGGCGGCGGCGGCCGAGGCGCTGAGCGAGGCGGGAGCCAAGGTGGAGGAGGTGTCGGTACCGGCGGTGATCTACGGGCTGTCTGCCTACTACCTCATTGCGCCGGCCGAGGCCTCCAGCAATCTGGCCCGCTACGACGGGGTGCGTTACGGCCTGCGGGTGGATGCACCCACCACGGCAGAGATGTATGACCGCACCCGTACCGCGGGCTTCGGCCCAGAGGTGCTGCGGCGCATCATGCTCGGCACCTATGCCCTGTCGGCGGGCTACTACGACGCCTATTACGGCAAGGCCCAGAAGGTGCGCACCCTCATCATCCGCGATTTCCAAGCCGCTTATGAGCGCTTTGACGTACTCATCTCGCCCACCGCGCCCACCACTGCGTTCGCGCTGGGCGCCAAGGCCGATCCGCTGGCGATGTACCTGAACGACATCTGCACGATTCCCTCCAACCTGGCCGGCCACCCCGCCATGTCGGTGCCCTTCGGCAGCGGGGACGATGGGCTCCCGGTGGGAGTGCAGATCATGGCCAACGCGCTCGATGAAGTGACCATGTTCCAAGTGGCCGCCACCCTTGAAGGAGCCATGGCATGACCCCCTCCACCCCCTCCCCGAACGCCTCGGTCCTCCCCGAGGGCTGGGGGATGGTGATCGGACTGGAGGTGCACTGTGAGTTGGCCACCGCCACCAAGTTGTTCTGTTGTTGCCCCAACCACTTTGGCGATCAGCCCAACGCCAACACCTGCCCCACCTGCCTGGGCTTGCCGGGTTCGTTGCCGATGCTCAACGAGCAGGCCGTGGAACTGGCGATGCGGCTCGGCCGCGCCCTCAACTGCGACGTCAAACGCTCCGTGTTTTCTCGTAAAAACTACTTCTACCCCGACCAGCCCAAGGACTATCAGGTCACCCAGTACGACCTCCCCACCAACCTGGGGGGCCACCTGGATCTTCCGTCGGGCCCGCGCATCGGTATCACCCGCGCCCACATCGAAGAAGACACCGGCAAACTCAACCACGTGGGGGGCGGGGGCCGTATCCACGATGCCGAGCACAGCCTGGTGGATTACAACCGCTCGGGCGTACCGCTCGTGGAGATCGTGTCGGAAGCCGATATGCGCAGCAGCGAGCAGGCCAAGGAGTACGCCAACGAGCTGCGGGCCATCCTGCTGGCGACCGGCGTATCCGACGCCAAGATGGAAGAAGGCTCGATGCGCGTCGATGCCAACGTGTCGGTGCACCACCTGGGCGAGCCCTGGGGCACTCGTTGCGAAATCAAGAATCTCAACTCGGTACGTTCGCTCGGGCGGGCCATCGATCATGAGGCTCTTCGTCAGATCGACTTGCTCACCAACGGGGAGACGGTGCGCCAGGAGACCCGCCATTGGGATGAAGCCTCCGGCCGCACCGGCACCCTGCGGGTGAAGGAAGACGCCGATGACTACCGCTACTTCCCCGAGCCGGATTTGGTGCCCTTGGAGCCCTCGGCGGCGGATATCGCCCGTATCGATGCCGCTTTGCCGGTGCTGCCGGGGGCGCGCCGCGCCGCACTGGCCGAGGCCGCCGGGGTGCCCGCCACCGCTGGTGGTGTGGTGATGGCGGTGGAACGCGGTCTCGATCACCTTGCGCGGGCCGCCATTGGCGGCGGGGCCGACGCCGGTCGTGTTCTTACCCACGTGGAGCACAACCTGGCCGTGGACGGGGCCGAGACGTTGTCGCCGGAGCGCTTCGGGGATCTCGTGAAGATGGAGACCGGCGGGGAGCTCACGGCCACCCAGGCCAAAACCGTGCTGGCCGAGATGGTTGCCACCGGTGGTGCCCCGGCGGAGATTGCCCAGGCGCGCGGTTTCGAAGCCCTCGACAGCTCGGCGCTGGAAGGAATCATCGACGGCCTCATCGCCGCTCATGGCGAGGAATGGGAGCAGTTTCGCAGCGGCGACGACAAGGCGCGGGGCAAACTCTCGGGCTTCTTTATGGGCAAGGTGATGCAGGCCTCCAGCGGCCAGGCCGATGGCAAAGCCGCCACCGCGCTCCTCCGCCGCAAAGCCGGGCTCTGAACGGCCGGGTTGGGGACAAGGCCCCGCGACGCTTCCCCCGGTAGCCTTTCGGTTATGAACAGCCATGAGGGTGACGTGCCGGTGGACATCAAGCCGCGTAGCCGTGAGGTAACCGACGGCCCCAATCGGGCACCGGCCCGGGCCATGCTTCGGGCCATCGGCATGACTGACGACGATTGGGAAAAGCCGCAGGTGGCGGTGGCGTCGTCGTGGAACGAGGTCACCCCCTGCAACCTTCCCCTCGACCGCCTCGCCAAGCGCTCGAAGGTGGGGGTGCGCGATGCTGGTGGCTTCCCCATTGAGTTCACCACCATCGCAGTGTCCGATGGCATCTCCATGGGGCACGAGGGGATGCGGGCCTCGCTGGTGAGCCGGGAGGTCATCGCCGATTCGATCGAAACGGTGATGCACGCCGAGCGTTTCGACGGCATGGTCACCTTCGCCGGTTGCGACAAGAGCCTGCCGGGGATGCTCATGGCGGCGGCGCGCGTCAACCTGCCGGCGGTCTTTCTCTACGGCGGATCCATCCTCCCGGGATCGCACAAGGGACAGGCCACCGACATCGTGTCGGTATTCGAGGCCGTGGGGGCCTACGCGGCGGGGACCATGGACCTCGCCGAGCTCGATGCCATCGAGCGGAGCGCCTGCCCCAGCGAGGGCAGTTGTGCGGGCATGTTCACCGCCAACACCATGGCGTCGGTGGCCGAGGCGATGGGGATGTCCCTGCCCGGTTCGTCGAGCCCACCGGCCCCCGATCATCGTCGCGACGATTTCGCCTACGCCTCGGGTCAGGCCGTGGTCCGGTTGCTCGAGAAGGGCATCCGACCCCGCCAAATCATGACGATGGGTGCGTTCGAAAATGCTATTGCCGTCGTGATGGCCCTGGGCGGTTCCACCAACGCCGTGCTCCATTTGCTCGCCATCGCCGCGGAGGCGCGGGTGGATCTCACCCTCGACGACTTCAACAAGGTGGCGGCCCGGGTGCCCCACATTGCCGACACCAAGCCCCACGGCAAGTACCACATGGTCGACATCGACCGCATCGGGGGTATCCCCGTGGTGATGCAGCATCTCCTCGACGCCGGCTTGCTCAACGGCGACTGCCTCACCGTCACGGGCCGGACGGTGGCGGAGAACCTGGCCGAGATCAACGCCCCTGCCCCCGATGGGGAGGTGATCCACCCGCTGTCGGATCCGCTGCACGCCGTGGGGGGCATTGCCGTCCTGCGGGGCACGCTGGCGCCACGCGGGTCCGTGGTGAAGGTGGCCGGTATCGACAGTCTTCATTTCGAGGGGCGAGCGCGGGTGTTCGATGGGGAGGACGCGGCCATGGCGGCCGTCCTGGCCGAGAAGATCGAGGCCGGCGATGTGGTGGTCATCCGCTATGAGGGCCCCAAGGGTGGCCCGGGTATGCGGGAGATGCTGGCCATCACCGGGGCCATGAAGGGAGTAGGGCGGGGCGGTGATGCGGCGCTCATCACGGACGGTCGTTTTTCCGGGGGCACGCATGGCTTCTGCATCGGGCACGTCGCGCCGGAGGCGGTGGAGGGGGGACCAATCGCCTTCATCGAGGAGGGCGATCGCATCGTGATCGACATCGAGAGCCACTCCGTGGACCTGTTGGTGGACGAAGCCACTCTCGCCGAGCGCAAAGCCCGGTGGAAGCTGCCGGAGCCGCGGTACACCACCGGCGTGCTGGCGAAGTACGCCCGACTGGCCACCGGCGCCGAACGGGGGGCTATCACGGAGGCCTGATCAGGTTGCCAGAGTGGTGGCGGCGTGGGAAGATTCCCCCGTGACCACCCCGACCATCCTTCAGGTAGTTACTTAGCGCACGGCGTTTTTCTCTCGCCCGTGCGCTCCTCGACCTCCCACCCGGGAGGTCGTTTGCGTTACGCCCGAAAGGCACCCAGGACATGCAGCTCAGCGGATCGGAAGCCTTGATCAAATCCCTCGAGATGGAGGGCGTCGACACCATTTTTGGGCTGCCCGGCGGCTGCATCCTGCCCGCCTATGACCCGCTGATCGACAGTGCGATCCGCCACATCCTCGTGCGCCATGAGCAGGGCGCAGGCCACATGGCGGAGGGATACGCCCACGTCACCGGCCGTCCCGGCGTGGCGATGGTCACCTCCGGCCCGGCCGCCACCAACATCGTCACCCCGCTGTGCGACGCCTTCATGGACTCGATCCCTCTCGTGGTGATCACCGGCCAGGTGCCCGTAAGCGCCATTGGGACCGACGCCTTTCAGGAGTGCGACACGATCGGCATTACGAGGTCGGTGACCAAGCACAACGAACTGATCACCTCGGCCCAGGACATCCCCCGGGCGGTGCGGGAGGCCTTCCACATCGCCACCACCGGGCGGCCCGGGCCGGTGCTCCTCGACATTCCCAAGGACATCATCGACCGCCGGAATCCGAACTCGGTCATGGAGTGGCACTGGCCCGACGATGCCGATGTGCTCGCCGGTCTTCCCGGCTACCGGCCGATCACCCGCGGCGACCCCCGCAAGATCCGGGAGGCGGCGGAGTTCATCCTGCGGGCAGAACGTCCGGTGATTTATGCCGGCGGCGGCATCCTCAAGGCCCGGGCGGCGGAGACTCTCCACGAACTGGCGGAGTTGTGCGGCGTTCACGTAGTCACCACCTTGATGGCCCGAGGGGCCTTCCCCGATTCCCACCCGCTGTGTCTTGGGATGCCCGGGATGCACGGTAACTACACCGCCGTCACGGCCATGCAGCGTTCGGATCTACTGGTCGCGCTCGGGAGCCGGTTCGACGATCGGATCACCGGGAAGGTTGATTCCTTTGCCCCCGACGCCAAGGTGATCCACGTGGACATCGACCCGGCGGAAATCGGGAAGGTCCGGCGGCCCGATGTGCCCATCGTGGGCGATTGTCGGTTGGTGATCGAGGAACTGGTGGAGGTAATGAAGGAACTGCTGGCTGACGGAGCGGCGTTCCCCGACCGCTCCGGATGGCAGCAGACGATTGCTGGCTGGCAGGAAACCAACCCGTTGGCCTACGTGCCCGCCGAACCGGGCGACTCCCTCAAGCCTCAGTTCGTGCTCGAGCAGTTGCGAGACAACAACCCCGACGATTGCATCGTGGTTTCCGGGGTAGGCCAGCACCAGATGTGGGCATCCCAGTACTGGCACTTCGAGCGCCCGTACACCTGGGTGAACTCCGGCGGTTTGGGCACGATGGGCTTCGCCGTCCCGGCGGCCATCGGAGCCAAAGTTGGCCGACCCGATTCCACCGTGTGGGCGGTGGACGGTGACGGCTGCTTCCAGATGACCGCCCAGGAGCTGGTGACGGCGGCGGCGGAGCGCATTCCGGTGAAGATCGCCATCCTCAACAATGCCTACCTCGGCATGGTGCGCCAGTGGCAGGAGATGTTCTACGGGGAGCGCTACTCCGAGGTGTACCTCTCGCCCGATCTGCCGGACTACAAAATGTGGGCTGAGGCTATGGGCTGCGTGGGGATGCGCGTGGACTCCCCCGAAGAGGTGGCGGTGGCGATCCAGAAGGCCAACGAGATCAACGACCGTCCGGTGGTGATCGACTTCCGCACCGACGCGGCGGAAAAGGTCTACCCAATGGTGGCCCCCGGGAACAGCAACGACGACATCATCACGGATCCCGGTCTCCGTCGAGGCATCGAGTGATGAGTGCTTCCCCCGATGACATCACCCACCACATTCTCTCCGTGTTGGTGGAAAACAAGGCAGGGGTACTGGCGCGGGTGTCGGGGCTGTTCGCTCGCCGCGGCTTCAATATCATCAGCCTGGCGGTGGCACCGACGGAGGACGAGCATTTCAGTCGCATCACGATTGCGGTGGACGTGGCCTCGGCCCCGCTTGATCAGGTGACGGAGCAACTCTTCAAGCTCATCAGCGTGGTGAGCATCACCGAACTTGACCCCCGTCATGCCGTGGAGCGCGAGTTGCTTCTCGTCACCGTCGAGGCGCCACCGGCCGTCCGCCCCCAGATTCTGGCCCTGGTCGACGAGTTCGTGGGCCGCGTCCTCGATGAAGGTGAAGACCGGCTCACCCTGTCGGTGGAGGGCCACCCCGACAAACTCGATGGCTGTGCCGAACGGCTGGAGCCCTTCGGGATCGTTGAGCTTCAGCGGACCGGTCGGGTGGCGCTTCCGAAACTTGACAACGTCGTCGACCCTCGGCTGCATCAGGTCTGACGGGCCCGTTTTCTGATGACGGGCCGAAGGGGTGGGCCTTGTTCTCAGGGATTATGGTCGCACCCCAGCCCATCTACTGCGGAAGTGACCCTCCATGGCCAACGTGTACTACGACAAAGATGCCGATCTCTCCCTCGTTATGGCCCGTAAGGTCGCCGTGATCGGGTACGGCTCACAGGGCCATGCCCACGCCCTCAATCTCAAGGAGTCGGGCGTGGATGTACGCGTCGGTCTCCGACCGGAATCGGCCTCCGTGGCCAAGGCCTCGGCGGCCGGTCTGCGGGTGCTGTCGGTGGCGGAAGCCACCGCCGAAGCTGATCTGATCATGCTGCTCGGGCCGGATACCGAGCACAAGGCGATCTTCAACGACCACATCGCTCCCAATCTTTCCGCCGGCGATGCGTTGTTTGTGGGCCACGGTTTCTCCGTGCGCTTCGACCAGGTGGTGCCGCAGGCCGATGTGGATGTGGCCCTCGTGGCCCCCAAGGGTCCCGGCCACCTTGTGCGCCGCACCTACACCGAAGGCGGCGGGGTGCCGTGTCTGATCGCCGTGTCGCAGGACCCTTCTGGCCATGCCCGTGACCTGGCTCTGTCCTACGCGGCGGCTATCGGTGGGGCCCGGGCCGGTGTGTTGGAAACGACTTTCGAGGAAGAGACAGAGACGGATCTCTTCGGCGAGCAGGTTGTGCTCTGCGGCGGGCTCACGGCGCTCGTGCAGGCGGGCTTCGAAACGCTCGTGGATGCGGGCTACCAGCCGGAGTCGGCCTACTTCGAATGTCTGCACGAGCTGAAGCTCATCGTGGATCTGATGTACGAGCAGGGCATCGCCGGGATGCGGTATTCCATCTCCGACACCGCGGAGTACGGCGACCTCACCCGCGGCCCCCGCATCATCAATGCGGCGGTGAAGGCCGAGATGCGCAAGGTCCTCGATGAGATCCAGGACGGTCGCTTTGCGGCGGAGTGGGTGGCCGAGGCTGAATCCGGCCGAGCGAACTACACGGCCCTCAAGGCGAAGGGGGCTGAGCACCAGATCGAGCAGGTGGGAGAGCAACTTCGCGGCATGATGCCCTGGATTTCTGCGGGCAAGCAGCGAGTGCAGGACATCAGCGGCGGCTGATCACCAGTATTCGGGAGAGGCTGGGCGCGAAGCCAGGGCCATCCAGACCACACCAATGAGCAGGACGGCCGCCGCTCCCAGCGCCAGGCCGAGACCCGGGTCGTTAGCGGCGAGCGGGCTGACAACGCTCAGGGCGCCGTCGAGGAAGGCGGATCGCAAGGCCACCCGGGTGACGTTCTCCTGGGCCGACGGCGACCATGCTGAGGTATCGCTCGGGGACCCCTCAAGGCTGAAGGAGTAGGTCCCACCCGTGTGGTTCACCCGGGCCACCATGCCGGTGACCGTGGCCGATCCCGGCTCGGGGGCGTAGGTGATGATGTCGCCCACCTGCACGGCTGATGGCATGACGATCTCGTTGAGGAGAATGTCGCCTCTATCGATCCCGGGGGAGGCGCTTTGCGTCGCCACGATGGCCGGGTGATACCCCATTGCGACGACCACGATCGGTGCGAGGATGAGACCCGCCGCGATGATCGATACCGCCCGGCCGGCGAGGCGCATCCCGGACTTGGGGGCCCGGCCCGTACGAAGGTCGAGGGGGATGGCCCGCCGGCGGATCGCCGAGGTCGCCAACGCGGTCATGATGCCTTCCCGGGGTCGGGCTGGACGGGAAGGTCGAAGGGGGATTGGGGTTGCATAGGGGCCTCGTCGTTCCGTTGGACTTTTACCGGTGTGCGGGTCGCTTAGGTGATCGGCAGATGCCCCCCACTGGTTGAGCCAAATGTGGCCCCGTCGGTCAGGGGGCTACATCGTCTCGACGAAGCTGACGTCGCCTTCTCCGCGCAGCACGTTTTTGAGAAGCTTGCCGCTGGCGTTGCGGGGCAACTTGTCGAACGTGAGATCCACGAACGCCGGGACCTTGAAGGCGGCGAGCCCTCCGGCCACCCATTGCTGGATGTCGCTGGCGGTGAGGCGGGAATGGGGTTCGAGTTGCACGGTGGCTTTGACTTCCTCGCCCAGCTCAGGATGGGGCACGCCGTAGATGGCCGCATCGGCGATCTCGGGGTGGGCCACCAGGCGCTGTTCGATCTCCACGCTGTAGATGTTTTCGCCGCCCCGGATGATCATGTCCTTCTTGCGATCGGTGATGAAGAGGAAGCCGTCGGCATCGAGATGGCCAACGTCGCCGGTGTGAAGCCAGCCGTCGGCATCAATAGCCTCTGCGGTGGCCTCGGGCTTGTTCCAGTACCCCGCCATGAGGATGGGTCCGTTGATGCAGACCTCGCCGGTTTCTCCCGGGCCAACTTCCTCGCCGTGGGCACCGGTGATTTTCAGAGACACAGTGGGGACCGGTGGACCCACCGAGTCGGGCTTGGCGATGGCATCGGCGCCGGAGATCACGGTGGCCACTGATGAGGTTTCGGTGAGGCCATAGGCATTTGAGGTGCTCGACACGCTGGGGAAGGTCTCGTGAACCATCCGTTGCAGTTCCTCGGCCGATGGCGATCCGCCGAAGGCCACACTGCGCACCGAACTGGTGTCGTAGGCGTGGCGGTCGGGGTGCTCGCACACCCGCCACACCATCGTCGGCACCGTGGCCCAGAGGGTGACCCCGTGCTCCTGGATCAGTTGCAGCGCCGTCTCGGGCAGGAAGCGACCCTCGGGCATCACCAGTTTCAAACCGGCCAGCAAACCGACCACCAGCGTGGAGTGGCAGCCCGACACGTGGAACAGCGGGGACGTGAACAGGGCCACGTTCTGTCCGCCGCCATCGGGCAGAGACGCATTCCCCGACATCGAGTTGGCCACGGCGTTGTACATCGTGTTCTGCAGGTTGGCGATCATGCTGCGATGGGTGGAGATAGCCCCCTTGGGACGGCCGGTGGTGCCCGAGGTGTAGAAGATCACCGCATAGTCGTCCTCGGCAATTTCGGCGTCGATCAGATCGGGGCTGGGCGAGGTGGTGAGGTCGGAGAAGGGGTGGAGCCGGGGATCATTGGCCCGGTCCAGATCGGCCGGCGTGCAGTCGGTGAGGAACACGTGCTCGAGGCGGGGGGCCAGATCGAGGGAATCGGCGATGCGCTCAAACCGTTTGCGGTCGGCCACGAGGACCTTGGCTCCTGAGTCCTGGAGGCCGTATTCGATCTCCTCGGTGGTCCACCACCCGTTGAGGCCCACCAGCACCGCGCCCTGGGACACCGTGGCCCAGAAGGTGAGACACCACTCGGGATTGTTTTGGGAGAGCACCGCCACGCGGTCGCCTTTGGCGAGGCCGAATCGGCTGCGCAGAGCCTGGGCCACGCCATTGGTGACCCGGCCGAACTCGCCGAACCCGTAGGTGCGCTCGCCGTAACTCAGGAACGTCTGCTCGTCGCCCCGCAGCAGTCCCACCTCCAGTACGGAACGCAGCGAGGGCATGCGAGTGGCGTAGACCTGCGTGGGGCGGCCCCGCACATCTTCGGTCACGACCTCGAACATTCCGGCTGGGCCGGTGAGTTGGGCACGAACTTCGCTACTAGTGGGCATAGGGGCGGACCGTAGCGGGCGGTGTCACGGCGCGGGAGAACTACCGGATCGCTCTCGGGAAGAACGAGGCCGGCGGCGGTGTTCGTCGGGCGCGTGGCGAGATGTTTTTGGTTAGGCCAGAGCGGCTACGACGTGGTCGATGCAGGCTGTGAGGGCGGTCACGTCGGCCGGGTCGATCGAGGGGAACAGAGCCACCCGCACCTGGTTGCGCCCGAGTTTGCGGTAACTCTCCGTGTCGAGCACGCCATTAGCTCGCAGGACCTTGGAGACCATGTTGGCGTCCACCACATCGGCATCGAGGTCGATGGTGGCCACTACGTGGCTACGTTCTTCGGCCACGGCCACGAAGGGGGTGGCGTAGCTCGACGCGTCGGCCCAGTCGTAGATGGCGGCGGCCGAGGTGTCGCAACGGGTGGCGGCCCACTCAAGGCCTCCCTGCTGGTTGATCCAATCCACCTGCTGGGTGGCCAAGAAGATGGTGGCCAGGGCGGGCGTGTTGTAAGTCTGGTCCTTGCGGCTGTTCTCCAGCGCGATTCCCAGATCGAGTGATGCCGGTACCCAGCGGTCCGAGGCGGCGATCCGCTCGATGCGTTCGATGGCGGCGGGCGACACGGCGGCGAGCCACAGGCCACCGTCAGACGCCAAACATTTCTGGGGAGCGAAGTAGTACACGTCGACCTCGTGGGGGTCGAACCGGAGCCCGCCGGCGGCCGAGGTGGCATCGACGAGCACGAGGCCTTCGGCCCCGGCAGGGCGGTGCAGGGGCATGGCTACCCCGGTGGAGGTCTCGTTGTGCGTGAGGCAGTAGGCGTCCACGCTGGCGTCGGAGACCGGGAGTGGATGGGTGCCGGGCTCGGCCACGATGGTGGAGGGCTGGCCGAGAAACGGCGCGGCGGCCGCCGCGGTGGCGAATTTGGAGGAGAACTCCCCGAAGCAGAGGTGCTGGCTGCAGTGGTCGATGAGACCGAAGGTGGCGGCGTCCCAGAACGCCGTCGTGCCGCCGTTGCCGAGCATCACCTCGTAGCCGTCAGGGAGCGCGAAGAGTTCGGCGATCCCGTTGCGGAGGGCGCTCACCTCGAACTGGACCCGAGCCTGGCGATGCGACGTGCCGAGATAGTCCGTGCTGGCGGCGGCGAGGGCGGCGACGGCTTCGGGCCGCACCTTGGAGGGCCCACAGCCGAAGCGGCCGTCGAGGGGCAGGAGGTCGGTGGGGATGGTGATCACAGGGCGAGGGGCGGAGGTCACTCACCTATGTTGGCGGATGGAGCCGCCTCGGGGCGAGGCGAATGAACCAGAGGCGTGAATCCATGTGGGTTGGGGCCCGGCCGCGTGTCACGATGGGCGGAGTCCACCAAGGAGCAAGCCCGTTGGCCACCCCCCGAGTATCCCGTCGCATCGCGGCCATTACCGAGTCCGCCACGTTGGCGGTGGATGCCAAGGCGAAGGCGTTGCAAGCCGCGGGCGAACCCGTGATTGGCTTCGGGGCCGGGGAACCAGACTTCCCCACACCGCCCCACATCGTGGAAGCGGCGGTGGCGGCCTGCCACGACCCGCGAAACCACAAGTACTCGCCCGCCGGCGGTTTGGCGGAGCTCAAGGAGGCCATCGCCGCCAAGACGCTCCGCGACTCGGGCCTGTCGGTCGCTCCTGGTCAGGTGCTGGTGACCAACGGGGGAAAGCACGCCGTCTACAACACCTTTGCCACCCTGCTCGACCCCGGCGACGAGGTGCTGCTCCCCGCCCCATTTTGGACGACCTACCCCGAGCCGATCGCCCTGGCCGGTGGTGTGCCGGTGATTCTGCCCACCGATGAGAGCACCGGGTTTCGTGTCACCCTGGCCCAACTCGACGCTGCCGTTACCCCTAAGACCAAGGCGCTCATGTTCGTGTCGCCCTCCAACCCCACCGGTGCGGTGTACCCGGCAGAGGAGGTGGAGGCCATCGGCCGCTGGGCGGTGGACAAGGGCATCTGGGTGGTCACCGACGAGATCTATGAGCACCTCACCTACGGCGAGCATCGGTCTGTCTCCATGCCGGCGGTGGTGCCCGAACTCGCCGACCGGTGTGTGGTGGTGAACGGCGTGGCTAAGACCTACGCCATGACCGGCTGGCGGGTGGGGTGGATGCTGGGGCCGGTCGATGTGATCACCGCCGCCACGAACCTGCAGTCGCACCAGACCTCCAATGTGGCCAATGTTTCCCAGCGCGCCGCCATCGCCGCGCTGCGCGGCGATCTCAGCGCCGTAGGGGAGATGCGCGAGGCGTTCTTCCGGCGCGGCCAGACCATGTGGCGGCTCCTGCGCAGCATCGACGGGGTGACGTGCATGGAACCGCAGGGGGCCTTCTACGCGTTCCCCAATCTCTCGGCCTATCTGGGCCGCTCGATCCGGGGGCACACCGCCGCCACTAGCGCCGAGTTGTGTGGGATCCTGCTCGCGGAAGCCAAGGTGGCGGTGGTGCCCGGCGAAGCCTTCGCTGCCCCTGGGTACGCCCGCCTCAGTTTCGCTCTCGGCGACGACGACCTCACGGAGGGCTGTCGGCGCATCGGCGCCCTGCTGGCCGAAGCCACATGACCGCGGTGGCCCCGTACGGCTCCTGGCCGACCCCGATCACCAGCGAGTCGGTGGTGCGTTCGGCGCGTCAACCCGCGGCGGTGGCACTGGACGGCGATGACCTCTGGTGGTCCGAAAGCCGGCCGGAAGAGTTGGGGCGAAGTGCGGTGATGCGCCGCTCTGTGGATGGAGTGGTGACCGAAGTGCTGGGGCCGCCGTGGAACGCCCGCACCGCCGTGCATGAATACGGTGGGGGAGCGTGGTGGGTGGCCAACGGTGTGCTGTGGTTCGCCGACTGGGCTACCCAGCGCCTCCACCGCCTCGTCCCGGGGGGCGAGCCCGAGCCGCTCACACCGGCACCAGCGGTGGCCCGCTCGTTGCGCTACACGGATGGCTCGTTGCATCCCGATGGCACCCGATTGCTGTGCGTGCAGGAGGAGCATCATGCCGACGGTCGGGAGGCCACCAACACCATCGTGTGCCTCGCCGCCCACGAACCGTCGGTTCCCGCCGTGATGGTGGAGGGCCCGGACTTCGTGAGCGACCCGCGGTGGCGCCCCGACGGCGAGGCATTCTGCTGGATTGAATGGGATCACCCCGACATGCCCTGGGATGCCACCCGAGTGATGGTGGAAGCCAACGGGGAGCGAACCGTGGTGGCCGGGCGCGACGGAGGCGAGTCGGTTGGTCAGCCCACCTGGGCCCCCGACGGATCGCTGTGGTTCTTCGCTGACCGCACCGGGTTCTGGAGCCTTTACCGGTGGACCCCGGCGGGGGGAACCGAGGTGATGGTGGACCTCGGCGCCGACATCGGGTTCCCCCAGTGGGTGTTTGGCCAATCCTGCTTTGCCTTCCTTGATGGCGGTCGAGTGGCCTTTCGCTACGTCGAGGAGGGGTTCGACCGCCTCGCCGTCTGGGACCCCGAGGATGGCAGCAGCCCACCGCTGGATGTGCCCCACACGGTGATCGACGGATTACGCGGGAGCGGCGACAACCTCGTGTACCTGGCGGCGAGCCCCCATCGCGAACTTCACGTGGCGCGAGCGGTGATCGAGGGTGGTCACCTCGTTTCGGTCGAGGAAGTGGTGCCGCCTCGCCCCCTCGGTCTCGCGCCGCAGTGGTTCGCGGCGCCGGAGACGATCGCGTTCCCCACCGGCGGGGGGGGAGTGGCGCACGCGTTGTTCTATCCCCCCACCAATCCCGATTGGGTTGGCCCAGCCGGCGACAAACCGCCGTTGTTGGTGATGATCCACGGTGGGCCCACTTCGGCGGCCCGCTCCCTGCTGTCGCTCGGTCGTCAGTACTGGACGAGCCGAGGCTTCGCGGTGGCCGACGTGAACTACCGCGGGTCCACCGGCTACGGCCGGGCCTACCGGAAGCTGTTGGACGGGCAGTGGGGGATCGCCGACGTGGAGGACTGTGTGGCGGTGGGGGAGTTTCTCGTGCGCCGGGGCGATGTGGATCCAGCCCGACTGTGCATCCGCGGGGGCTCAGCGGGCGGCTTCACCACGTTGGCGGCCCTCACCTTCCACGACGTGTTCGCGGCCGGGGCCAGCCACTATGGCGTTGCGGACCTCGGAGCGCTCGCCGCCGACAGCCATAAGTTTGAGAGCCGCTATCCCGACAGCCTGGTGGGTCCTTGGCCCGCTGAGCGGGCCACCTACGAGGCCCGCTCGCCCATCTTCCACACCGACCGCCTCGACCGCCCCCTGGCGGTGTTCCAGGGCCTCGATGACCTCATCGTGCCACCCAACCAGGCGGAGATGATCGTGGGAGCACTGCGGGACAAGGGGGTGCCGGTGGCCTATATGGCCTTCGCCGGTGAGCAGCATGGCTTCCGCCAGGCAGAGAACATTCGGGCGTCGCTCGACGGAGAATTGAGTTTCTACGCCCAGGTGTTCGGCTTCTCCCTCCCCCCGCACGAGGCCATCGAACCAATCCCGGTCGAGAACCTCCATCGCTGAGGGTGCACGGCAAAGGCCCGGGGCGACGGTCGCGCCGGCCATGGGTTGGCGGCTGTGCGCAGGGGCCGACCAGACTCGCCCCATGGCCAGGATCCTCGTGACCGAAAAGATCGCCGACGGTGGGCTCGATCGCCTGCGGTCGGCGGGCCATGAGGTGGACCTCCAACTCGGCCTCACCCCTGAGGGCCTGCTGGCGGCCGTGGTGGGAGCGCAGGCGCTCATCATCCGTTCCTCCACCACGGTTACCGCCGAGGTGATCGCAGCGGGCCAGGATCTCGTGGTGGTGGGCCGGGCCGGTATCGGCCTCGACAACGTAGACACCGACGCCGCCACCGCCCAGGGCGTGATGGTGGTCAATGCCCCCCAATCGAACATTCTCACCACCGCCGAACACACGATGGCGATGCTGCTGGCTCAGGCCCGCAACATTCCCCAGGCCCACGCGGCGCTCGTGGCCGGGCGCTGGGAGCGCTCGCAATGGGAGGGCATCGAACTGGCCGACAAGACCCTCGGGATCGTGGGGTTGGGTCGTATCGGGAAACTGGTAGCCCAGCGAGCGTTGGCTTTCGGAATGCGGGTGGTGGCGCACGATCCGTTCGTGGCCGCCGAGCGGGCCCGTCAGATCAACGTGGAGCTACTGAGCCTCGACGACCTGGTGGCCCAATCCGATTTCCTCACCCTTCACGTGGTCAAGACGCCCGAAACGCTTGGGATGATCAGTGAAGAGTTGTTGGCCAAGGCCAAGCCGAACCTGCGGGTGATCAATGTTTCTCGCGGTGGAGTGATCGACGAAGTCGCCCTCGCTGAAGCCATCCGGGCGGGCCGGATCGGTGGCGCAGCCATCGACGTGTTCGCCACTGAGCCCACCACGTCGTCGCCGCTGTTCGGGTTGCCCCAAGTGGTGGTTACCCCGCACCTCGGCGCGAGTACCGCCGAGGCGCAGGATAAAGCGGGCGACACCATCGCCGAGCAGGTGGCCCTGGCGCTCGCCGGTGAGTTCGTGCCGTTCGCGGTGAACGTGAGCGCGGCGGAGGCATCCAGTGTGGTGCGCCCCTATCTGCCCCTGGCCGAGCAACTGGGCCGACTCTTCGCCGGTCTGTCGGCCAGCATCACCGACCTTTTGGAGATCGGCTACGAGGGCCACCTGGCCGAGTCCGACACTCGCATCCTCACTCTGTCAGTCCTCAAGGGGGTGTTCAGCAAGGTGAGCGCCGAGCCGGTGAGTTATGTGAACGCGCCGCGGCTGGCCGCCGAGCGCGGGGTGGAAGTGCGGGAGTCCTCCTCCACCACCACGCACGACTACGTCAACTTGATCACCATTCGCGGTGGAGACCATGCCATCGGAGGCACTCTGGTGGGCCTCAGCGCCCAGCCGCGCATCGTCATGCTGGACGACTATTCGATCGATCTCCCCCCGGCCGACCACATGGTGGTGGTGCGCAACAACGATGTGCCCGGGATGATCTCGGCGGTTACCGGTGTGGTGGGTGAAGCCGCCATCAACATCGACGACATGCACCTGGGGCGTTCCCCCCAAGGAATGGCCTCGTTGATGGTGCTGGCCACCGGCGTAGCGGTGCCCGCTGCCGTGCAAGCAGCGATCCGGGCGGTACCGGGTGTTGTATCGGTAGCGGCGCTGTAGATCCGCTTACCGCTTGGCCACCCGGAAGCCGTCGGCGGCGGCGGCGGTGTCGTTGAGATAGCAGCGGTCGGGATTGGTGCGCTCGTAGTTGGCCATGCCCGGCTGGTGGAAAATCTTGGAGGCGAGTTTGGCCTTTACGGGATGGCTGGAGGGACACCCGTTGGCTTCGGGTGGAACCCACGGCACGAGGGCAGGGACCGGCGGGAGCGCCGATGCGGGGGCCGTTGCCCCCCGGCGCCGGGAGATGAGCCAGGCGAGCCCGACCAGCACAACGAGCGCCAGTCCCCTGGGGAAGGACCGTTTGATCACGCCGGAACCCTACTGCTGCCTTGACGGGCGAGGCGGCGGAGCGGAAAGATAAACACATGAGCACGACGTCCTTCTCCCTCCTGCTGCTTATGTAGGCGAGCGCCCCTACCGGCGTTCGCCCTTTCGACCTCCTGCCTCCGGCAGGAGGTTTTTCTTTGCCCCGATATCCGAATGACTCGTGAACGAGGAACCCTGATGGCCCCGAAATCCGTGACTCCGAAGCGTATGCCCTTCGATAAGTATCGGCCGTTCCTGCCCTTGACCCTCCCCGACCGGACGTGGCCGGACCAGCGCATCACCAAGGCTCCCCAGTGGTGCTCGGTGGACCTCCGGGATGGCAATCAGGCTCTTATCGATCCGATGGACCCCGCCCGGAAGCGCCGCATGTTCGACACGGTGGTGCAAATGGGCTTCAAGGAGATCGAGGTTGGATTCCCTTCGGCCAGCCAGCCCGACTTCGATTTCGTGCGCCAACTCATCGAGGAGGATCTCGTTCCCGACGATGTCACGATCCAGGTGCTTACGCAGTGTCGCCCTGAACTCATTCGGCGCACCTATGAGTGCATCCAGGGGGCCAACGATGTGATCGTGCATTTCTATAACTCCACTTCGGTGCTGCAACGCCGGGTGGTGTTCGGCTTGGACAAGGACGGCATCACCCAGATCGCCACCGATGCGGCCCGGCTGTGCAAAGACCTCGAACCGGGCTTGGTGGGCAGCAACGTGCGTTACGAGTACAGCCCCGAGAGCTTCACGGGCACCGAGGTGGACTACGCCATCGAGATCTGCGCGGCCGTGGCTGAGGTGATCGAACCCGACGCCGATCGTCGTCTCATCCTGAATCTGCCCGCCACCGTGGAGATGTACACCCCCAACGTCTACGGCGATGTGATTGAGTACTTCCATCGCAACATGCCCAACCGCCCGAGCATCTGCCTGTCGCTCCACCCCCACAATGACCGGGGCTGTGGGGTGGCGGCGGCCGAGTTCGGGATCATGGCGGGGGCCGATCGGGTGGAGGGAACGCTGTTCGGAAACGGGGAGCGCACCGGCAACGTGGATCTCGTGACGATCGCCATGAACCTGTTCTCCCAGGGGGTGGATCCCGAACTCGACATCTCCGATATCGACGCGCTGCGGCGGGTGGCGGAGTATTGCAATCGGTTGCCCGTGCATGCACGTCATCCCTACGTTGGTGATCTCGTCTACACCTCGTTTTCCGGGAGCCATCAAGACGCCATCAAGAAAGGCTTCGACGCCCTGGGCTACGGCGATTACGAGGAGTGGGGGGTGCCGTACCTGCCCATCGATCCGAAGCACGTGGGCCGCACCTACGAAGCGGTGGTGCGGGTGAACAGCCAGAGCGGCAAGGGGGGGGTGGCCTATTTGATGAAGGCCGAGCACGGCCTGGACCTACCGCGGCGCCTGCAGATCGAGTTCTCCAAAACGATCCAGACGATTGCGGAGGACAGCGGTACCGACATTCCCTCCGCCGAGGTGTGGTTGGCCTTCGAGGGCACTTACCTCGACCCCGACGCCGCCGTACAACTGCTTTCCCACGAAACCACCACCGGGGAAAAGGGCTCGACGGTCACTGCACAAATGACGGTCGACGGTCAGCACCGCACGATGAGCGGTTCGGGCACGGGACCACTGGCGGCCTTTGTGGCCGCCCTTCAGGCCGATCTCGGCATTGCGTTGGATGTGGTGGATTACAGCGAACACGCCGTGAGCGCGGGGACCGATGCGCAGGCCGCCGCCTATGTGGAGACCCAGGCGGCGAATGGCGAAGTGCGCTGGGGCGTGGGCCTCGACGAAAGCATTCTCACTGCGTCGCTCCGGGCGGTGGTAAGTGCCGTCAACCGCCATCGCGACGATGAGCGACTGGTGGAACGTCACAACGCGTAACCGTCGGGGTTCGGGGTAGGCCCGAGGGTCCGCCAACCGGCACTGCGAATCTGGTTATGTGACGCAGGTGCGTCGATCGCGGTTGGCTCCCTTCGCGTCGGTGGCGTTGGGGATGGTGGGCGCGCTGATGATCCTGGGCCCGGCGGCGGATCTGGCGGCATCCCCGGGGGGAACCCCGGGCGCGGTGGGGGTGGGGGATCCCTACTTCCCGGAATTGGGTAACGGGGGCTACGCGGTGGACCACTACCGGGTGGATCTCACCTGGGCTGCCGATGAGGGACACCTGGAGGGGGTGACCACCATCCGGTCGGTGACCACCCAGAACCTCAGCCGGTTCGACCTGGACCTGGCGGGGATGGAGGTGCGCAAGGTGACCGTCGATGGACGCCCGGCGACGTTCGATCGGGTGGGGCGAGAACTGGTGATCACCCCCGATCAGGTGATCGGGCAGGGCCGGCGCTTCACGACCGAGGTCACCTATCACGGCCGGCCCACCCCGATCAGCATGGGAACGGACTTGTTCGCGTTGGGGTGGCAGACCCGCGGTCGGGAGGCCTTTGTGGTGTCTGAACCGGGGGGCGCCGCCACGTTTTTCCCGGTGAATGATCATCCGAGCGACAAGGCCACCTACACCCTGCGGGTTACCGCCCCAAGCGATCAGACGGTGGCCGCCAACGGTCGGCTGGCCGGCCGCGAGGAACTGGGGGATGACGCCACGGCCTGGACTTACGAGGTGCGCGATCCGATGGCTAGTTATCTGGTCCAGATCGCCATCGGCGACTACGAGTTGGTGGATGGGGGAACGGTGGACGGGGTGGTGGTGCGTCACGCTTTCCACCGGAAGTGGGCGACGGAGGGACGGGTGGCCACGGAAGGTACTGCCGTCATGATCCGAGCGCTGGCCGAGGTGTTCGGACCGTACCCCTTCGAGGCCTACGGGGTTCTGGTGGTGGATGACGAACTCGGTTTCGCGTTGGAAACCCAGACGCTCACGGTTCTGGGCCGTGAATTGGTGGTGCAGGGTCGGGGGGCGGACATCACGCTGCTCCACGAACTGGCGCACCAATGGTTCGGCAATTCGGTGAGCGTCGCCAGCTGGAACGACATCTGGCTGAACGAGGGGTTTGCCACCTACGCCGAGTGGATCTACCAAGAGCGCTCCGGTGGCCCCACGGCGGCTGCTCTGGCCCAGGAGGCCGCGGCGGCGGGAAATAACATCCCCCCGGGCGACCCGGGGCCGGATGAACTCTTTGTGCCGTCGGTGTATCTCCGGGGGGGCAGGACGCTGCAGGCGTTGCGAGAGACCGTCGGCGACGGCGCCTTTTTCGAGATCCTGCGCACCTGGGCATCGGAGCGAGCCGGCGCCCACGGTTCCACCCCGGAGTTCATTGCCCTGGCCGAAGCCATCAGCGGCCAGCGGTTGGGTGATCTGTTCCAGGCCTGGCTCTACAACCCCATCAGCCCGTAGGTCGGCGGGCTAAGCGGTGGGGAGCCAGGCCGGGCGGGTGGCCTCGAAGGTGGTGATGGCGGATTCGGCGCGCAGGGTGATGCCGATGTCGTCGAGGCCTTGGAGGAAGCGTTCGCGCACGCTGTCTTCGAGAGGGAAGTCCACCTCGAGGTCGAGGGCGGGCACGCTGAGCGTGCGACGGTCGACGTCGACCACAAACTCCAGGGTGGGATCAGCTTCCACCGCGGCGAGGAGCCTTTCGCCCACCTCGGCGGAGACCATCACCGGTACCAGGCCGTTCTTCGTGCAGTTGTTGCGGAAGATGTCGGCGAAGCGGGGGCTGACCACGGCCGCGAAGCCGTAGTCCATGATCGCCCACACGGCGTGTTCCCGGCTGGATCCGGTGCCGAAGTTGGGACCGGCTACGAGGACGTTGGCCCCTGCGAAACGTTCGTCGTTCAACACGAAGTCTTTCTCGTCGCGCCACGACGAGAACAGGCCCGGGCCGAATCCGGTGCGTTCAACGCGTTTGAGCCACTCGGCCGGGATGATCTGGTCTGTGTCCACATCCGAGCGGTCGAGCGGGAGGGCAGTGCCTTGCACGATCTGTACGGCATCCATCAGACGAGATCCTCCGGTAGGGCAAAGTGACCAGCGATGGCGGTGGCGGCGGCGACCGCCGGCGACACGAGGTGGGTGCGTCCGCCCCGTCCCTGTCGGCCTTCGAAGTTGCGGTTGCTCGTCGACGCCGATCGCTCACCCACGGCGAGTTTGTCGGGATTCATCGCCAAACACATCGAGCAGCCCGGTTCTCGCCAATCGAACCCGGCGGTGGTGAAGATCACGTCGAGCCCTTCGGCCTCGGCCTGGAGTTTCACGGCAAAACTGCCGGGGACCACCAACGTGCGCAGACCCGCTTTCACCTGACGACCCTCCGCCACCGCGGCCGCGGCGCGGAGATCCTCAATGCGGGAGTTGGTGCAACTCCCAATGAACACGGTGTCGACGGGGATCTCTCGCACCGGGGTACCGGCGGTGAGGCCCATGTACTCCAGGGCCCGGACGGCGCTGTCGCGTTCGTGGGGATCGGCGATGTCCTCGGGAGAGGGGATGGTGCCGGTGAGGGGAACTACCTGGGCGGGGTTGGTGCCCCAGGAAACATGCGGGGTGATGGTGGTGGCGTCGATGTGGACTTCTTTGTCGAAGGTGGCACCGGGATCGGTGGGCAGGGACCGCCAGTCGGCCAATGCCTGCTCCCAGGCCTCGCCCTCCGGCGCGTGGGTGCGGCCCTTGAGGTACTCGAAGGTGATGTCGTCGGGCGCGATGAGCCCGGCCTTGGCGCCGGCTTCGATGGACATGTTGCAGATCGTCATGCGGCCCTCCATCGAAAGGCGTTCGATGGTGTCGCCCCGGTACTCGATGATCGAGCCGATCCCGCCGCCGGTTCCGATGCGGCCAACGATGGCGAGGATCACGTCTTTGGCAGTGACCCCGGCGGGCAGCGTGCCGGTCACGGTGACCGCCATGGTGCCGGGCCGAACCTGGGGAAGGGTTTGGGTGGCCAGTACGTGCTCCACCTCGCTGGTGCCAATACCGAACGCCAACGCTCCGAAGGCACCGTGGGTTGAGGTGTGGCTATCCCCGCACACGATGGTCATGCCGGGCAGGGTGCGCCCTTGCTCGGGACCGATGACATGGACGATGCCCTGGTTGGGATCGCCGATGCCGTAGTGGGTGATCCCGAATTCGGCGGTGTTGGAGGCGAGCACTTCGAGTTGCCGGGCGGAGATCGGATCCGCGATGGGCTGATCGCTGTCCTTGGTGGGCACGTTGTGGTCGGCGGTGGCCACCGTGAGATCGGGGCGGCGAACCGAGCGGCCCGCCAGACGGATGCCGTCGAAGGCCTGGGGGCTGGTCACCTCGTGCACGAGGTGAAGATCGATGTAGAGCAGGTCGGGTTCGCCCGGTGCACTGCGCACCACGTGGCGGTCCCACACCTTTTCCGAGAGCGTCTTGGCCATGTCGATGTCCTCTTGACTGTCTTATATAATGAGACAATAATCCTACCCAATGGACAGTCTAAGCGGTGTCGGCGTGTTGGACAAGGCCATGGGCCTGCTGGCGGCGGTGGAGGTCAAACCGCGCTCGTTGGCCGAACTGGTGGTGGCCACCGGGCTCAGTCGGCCTACGGCCCATCGTCTGGCGGTGGCGTTGGAGCACCACGGGCTGTTGCGCCGGGACCATGCCGGTCGCTTCTGCCTCGGTCTGCGTTTGATCGGGCTTGGCCATGAGGCCGCCAAGGCGGTGCCGGTGTGGGCGGCCGCCCGGCCCGCGTTGGCCTGGCTCCACGAGCAGACGGGGGAAAGCGTGCAACTCTTCGTGCGCGACGGTGATGCCCGCGTGTGCGTCGAGTCGATCGAGTCTTCTCGTGAATTGCGCACGATCGTGCCCGTGGGCGCCCGCCTGCCGATGGATCGGGGGAGTGCGGGTCACGTTCTCGGCGGCGCCCCCGGGGAATGGGTGGCGAGCGTGGGTGAGCGTGAACAAGGGGTGGCCAGTGTGTCGGCGCCGGTGCAGGATGCCCGCGGTGAGGTGGTAGCGGCGGTGTCGCTGAGTGGCCCGATCGAGCGCCTCAGCCACACGCCGGGCGAGCGGTACGGGGCCGAGGTCGTTGCCGCCGCCGACCGCATCGAACGGGCCACCGGCGCCGCATCGGCGGGCCAACAGTCTGGCGCCGACTGAGTCGCAAAAGGTGACCGTGCACGCCTACTGAATCGTGACGACCTGGACGGTCAGGGTGGCGCCGGTAGGGCTTTCGAAGCTCACCTCGTCGCCCGGCGTTCTGCCGATGAGGGCTTTGCCCAGCGGCGACTGTGGACTGATGATTTCGTGGTCCACGCCCCGTTCTTCGACCGAGCCGAAGAAGTATTGCTCCGTGGTGTCGTCGCCTTCGTAGCGGAGTTCCACCACGGATCCGGGCTCGACGGCGGAGCCGTCGGTGCCTTCCACAATCTCGCAATGCTCAATCATGGAGGCGAGTTGGCGGATCCGGGCCTCCATCTGGCCCTGGAAGTCTTTGGCGGCGTGGTAATCGCCGTTTTCTTTCAAGTCGCCCAACTCGCGGGCAGTTTCAATCTTGCGCGCAATGCTCACTCGCCCGACCGTGGTGAGGTCGTCGTGCTCGGCCTTGAGCCGGTCGTAGGCCGGTTGGGAGAGATAGTGCGTGGGCGGCATAACCCTCCGAGCGTAGTTGGGTTAGTTGACCTGGCGGTCCCGACCTTCCCAGTAGGGGGCGCGGAGCTTGAATTTCTGGAGCTTCCCGGTGGCGGTGCGGGCGAGTTCGTCGCGGAACTCGACGGTGGTGGGGCACTTGAAACCCGCCATCCGTTCCTTGCACCACGCCCGGAGCTCGTCCTCACTGGCGGCCTGGCCGGGGGCGAGCACGACGAGCGCCTTGATGGTCTCGCCCCATTTAGGGTCGGGCACGCCGAAGACACAGACCTCACCAACCGCCGGGTGGGAGAAGAGCGCATTTTCCACCTCGATGGAACTCACGTTCTCGCCGCCGGTGATGATCACGTCTTTCTTGCGGTCGCTGATCGTGAGATAGCCGTCGTCGTCGATGGCACCCCCATCGCCAGTGTGGAACCATCCGCCGGCCAGGGCCTCGTCGGTGGCTTCGGGCTGCCCCCAGTAACTTTTGAGAATGTGATTACCCCGAGCCAAAATCTCACCGTGCTCGTCGGTACGCAGGTCGATACCCACCGCCGCCACCCCGGCCCGGGAGAGCTTGATGGCCCGCTCGCCGGGCGTGAGGCCATCCCATTCCGGCCGAGTGCGGTTCATGGTGAGTATGGGGGCGGTCTCGGTCAGGCCGTAGGCCTGGATCATTTCCCAGCCCAGTTCGGTTTCGACCCGCTCGATGGTGCGGGTGGGGGGCGGAGCGCCAGCCACCACGATACGGGCCGTGCCGTTCCCCGGAATGGGGCCGTCCCAGGAGGCAGCCGCCTCCAGCACCATGGCCACCACCGCTGGCGCACCACACATGAAGGTCACGCCGTGTTCCTCGACCCGGCGAAGAATCTCGCTGCCATCGACCTTGCGCAGCACGACCTGGGGCACTCCCATCGCGGTGAGGGCGTAGGGCATGCCCCATCCGTTGCAGTGAAACATGGGCAGCGTGTGAAGGTAGGTGTCGCGATCGGACAGGCCGGCGTGCCAGCCGAAGATGGCGGAGTTGGTCCAGAGGTTGCGATGGGTCATCTCCACACCCTTGGGGCGGCCGGTGGTTCCGCTGGTGTAGTTGATGCTGGCGGTGGCGTTTTCGTCCTCGTCCTCCCACGGGACGGGCGTGCGACCCTCGAGGTAGATCTCGCTGTCGCTGTTGGTGCCCATCACCACGCGATGCTTCACCTTCAGGTGAGCAACCGCCTCGGCCAGCTCGGCATCGACGAGGAGCATGTCGGCCCCTGAGTGCTCGAGGATATAACCGGTTTCCTCTGACGACAGGCGGAAATTGATGGGTACCAAGATCCGTCCGTACCCGCTCACGCCAAAGAATGAGGTGAGCAGTCGACCACTGTTCTGGGACAGAACGGCGACTCGCTCGCCGCCTCCGATACCTCGCTCGTCGAGGTTGGCGGCTTGGGCCTGGGCCAATTCGTGCATGCGTCGATAGGTGACCCTTCCCAAGCCCCCACCGGGCGCGTCAGGCTCATCGATGATCCCGATTCGGTCCCCGTACACCACACCGGCCCTCTGGAGGTGCCCCCCGATGGTCAATGGCGTCTGCATATCTTGTGCTCCTAGAATCGGGACCTGAAGCCGAAACCTAGTTGACGAAGACGCGTGTTGCAGGCGAGACTCTGCGGCGTGAGTAAGCATTTTCAGGCTGTATCTAGCATCGTCTAGCGCGCGTCGAATAGACGTGCGCTCTCCAACCGTCCGCCTTGGTGGGCGGTTTTTCCGTTCTAACCCAAGGAGATGAAGTGGGTCACCAGGTGGGGATCATCGGCGGCGACGGGATTGGCCCCGAAGTCATCGCGGAAGCGCTCAAGGTTGTGCGCGCCGCCGGGGTGCAACTCGACACGGTGGAGTACGACCTCGGCGGTACCCGCTACCTGCGCGATGGCACCATCCTCCCCGACGAGATCCTTGAGGAGTGGCGCGGCCTCGATGCCCTCCTGCTCGGTGCGGTGGGCACCCCTGGCGTTCCCCCGGGAGTGATCGAACGAGGCCTGCTCCTGAAAATGCGTTTCGAGTTGGACCTTTACATCAACCAGCGCCCGTTCCTCTACCCGCCCAACAACGTGGACATGATCGTGATCCGGGAAAACACGGAAGGCCCCTACGTGGGCGAGGGCGGGGTGTTGCGGAAGGGCACGGTGCACGAAGTGGCCACCCAGGGCTCAGTGAACACCCGCCACGGCGTAGAGCGTTGTGTTCGCTATGCCTTTGCGCTGGCCGACAGTCGGCCACGACGCCACCTCACGTTGGTGCACAAGACCAACGTGCTCACCTTCGCGGGCGATCTTTGGGACCGCACGTTTTCGGAGGTGGCCGTCGAGTATCCCGGCGTCAGTACGAACTACCACCATGTCGACGCCGCCTGCATCTATTTCGTGCAGAGTCCGGAACAGTACGACGTAGTCGTGACCGACAATTTGTTCGGCGACATTCTCACCGACCTCGGGGGTGCGGTATCGGGGGGCATCGGTTTCGCTAGTTCCGGCAACCTCAACCCGGCGCGCACGGGGCCGTCGATGTTTGAGCCCGTACATGGCTCGGCTCCCGATATCGCAGGCCAGGACAAGGCCAATCCGGTGGCGGCGATCCTCTCCGCGGCCTTGATGCTCGACCATCTAGGGGAGGGTGCCGCCGCCGATCGGGTGCGCTCCGCCTGCGCAGATACCGCCACCATCACCGGCTCCACCCGCGAGGTGGGCGACCTCGTAGTCGCTCGTCTCTCACACTGATAGGGAACCTCACCATGCCGATTACCCCCACCCCCACGATCTGGATGAACGGAGAGCAGGTCCCTTGGGCGGAGGCCAACATCCATGTGCTCACCCACACCCTCCACTACGGGACGGGTGTATTCGAGGGCATTCGTGCCTATGAGACCGCCGACGGTCCCGGTGTGTTCCGGCTTACTGATCACATCGAACGGTTGTTTCGCTCCGCCGCTATTTTGGGGATGTCGATTCCTTATTCGGTGGCGGAACTCGTGCAGGCGGTCAAGGAAACCGTGTTGGCTTCGGGCCTGCCGGCCTGTTACATCCGACCGATCGCCTATTACGGCTTCGGCGAGATGGGTCTCAACACGCTTCCATGCTCGGTGGATGTGGCCATCGCCTGCTGGCCGTGGGGGGCCTACCTCGGCGACGACGCCCTCACCAAGGGCGTGCGGTTGAAGATCAGTAGTTGGATGCGTCACGACCACAACACCATGCCGCCGGCGGCCAAAACCACTGGCAACTACGTAAACTCGAGCCTGGCCAAGGTCGAGGCGCTCAATGCGGGGTACGACGAAGCGGTCATGCTGAATCAGCAGGGCCTCGTTTCGGAGTGCACGGGGGAAAACATCTTTGTGTCACGCGGGGGGAGGGTGATCACCCCACCGCTGTCGTCGGGTGCCTTGGAGGGCATCACCCAGCACACGGTCATGACAATGGCGCGCTCGATGGACATCGACATGGTGTTTGGTGAGCTGACGCGGAGCGATCTTTATGTTGCTGATGAGATGTTCGTGGTGGGTACAGCGGCGGAGGTTTCGTCGGTGAGATCGGTCGACGACCGCACGATTCCCTTCCCCGGATCAGTCACCATGGCCATTGGGACGGAATACGGCAAGGTCGTGCGGGGTCAAGTGGCGCAGTTCCGACACTGGGTCGAGCTGTGTCACTAGCCGATCGGCCGCTTCCGCCTTCGGTTGAGATCTTCGACACGACGCTGCGCGACGGCGCCCAGTTCGAGGGCATTTCTCTCACCGTCGAAGACAAACTGAAGGTGGCTGAGCAACTCGACTGGCTGGGGGTGGCGTGGATCGAGGGTGGCTATCCGCAGGCCAACCCCAAAGATGAGGAGTTCTTCCGGAGGGCGCTCACCGAACTGCATTTGGAGACGGCGACGCTGGTGGCTTTCGGTTCCACGCGCCGACCGGCGGGCAAGGTAGATGTCGATCCCACCCTGAAGGCGCTGGTGGCGGCGGGCACCTCGGCGGTGTGCATCGTGGGCAAGAGCTGGGATTTTCACGTCCTCGAGGCCTTGGGCACCACCTTGAACGAAGGCGTGGCCATGGTGGGGGAGAGCGTGGAGTTCCTCAAGGCCGCCGGGCTCGACGTATTCTTCGATGCCGAGCACTTCTTCGACGGCTACAAAGCCAACCCGGAGTATGCGCTGGCGGTATTGGAGGCGGCGGCCACCAGCGGTGCCGATTGTCTCGTGATGTGCGACACCAACGGGGGATCTTTGCCCCACGAGGTTGAGCGCATCGCCGGTGAGGTGCATGCCTACTTCGGGTCCGGCCAGCAACTCGGTATCCATACCCAGAACGACTCCGGCTGCGCGGTGGCGAACTCGGTAGCCGGTGTGCTCGGGGGAGCCACCCACCTGCAGGGCACGGTCAACGGCTACGGCGAACGCACGGGGAACGCCAATCTGATGACCTGCATTCCCAATCTTGAACTCAAACTCGGGGTGCGCTGCCTTCCGGAGGGCCGACTGGCGCGCCTCACCACCGTGAGTCGCCACGTGGCCGAACTCGTGAACCTGCCACCTCATTCGGCTGATCCCTACGTGGGGATGTCGGCGTTTGCTCACAAGGGGGGTTTGCATACGTCGGCGGTGGGTAAGGCCGGTGGCGCGACCTACGAGCACATCGTCCCCGATCTCGTCGGCAACCGCACCCGAGTGCTGGTGAGCGATCTCGGCGGGCGCGCCGGCATGGTGCTGAAGGCCAAGGAACTAGGGGTTGAGCTGAGCGAGGCCGCCGCCGGGACCTTGTCGGACCACCTCAAAGGGCTGGAGGCGGAAGGGTTTGTGTTCGAGGCCGCCGACGCCAGCCTGGAGTTGTTGATGCGCCGGGCGGGGGGTTGGACCCAGAATTACTTCACCGTGGAGGGCTACCGGGCCACCACGTATCACCGCACGCCCGCACAGGCCGACACCCCGGCCACCATCGAGACCGAAGCCACCGTCGAACTGTGGATCGAGGGGGAGCGTCTCATCGAGGTGGGCGCCGGCAACGGGCCGGTCAACGCCTTGGATCAGGCCCTTCGGGCCGTGCTGGTGGGGGCCTATCCCCAACTCGCCCACATTCATCTCACCGACTACCGGGTGCGGATTCTCGATGGGGTGGCCAACACCAATGCCGTGGTGCGGGTGCTCATCGATTCCACCGATGGGGATCGGGCGTGGACCACCATTGGGGTGTCCGCCAACATCATCGAAGCCTCCTGGCAGGCCCTCATCGATGCGCTCGTGTGGGGTCTCATCCACACGGAAAACTAGGCTCGGGGGGTGGCTGCACCCGAGTACGTTCCTGTCGCTGTCAACGCCTCCGTGCGGGGCTATGAGTCCCCGCCCCGGCGGTCGGGATCCTGGCGGGCCGACCGACCCGGTGATCTGCCCGAGGGTCAGCCTCGCGGCGATGGCTTCGGCCA
This sequence comes from Actinomycetota bacterium, assembly GCA_009886035.1. Lineage (GTDB taxonomy): Bacteria > Actinomycetota > Acidimicrobiia > Acidimicrobiales > VFJN01 > VFJN01. The sequence continues at coordinate 3,435 of VFJN01000193.1, read as the reverse complement.
TCCGGGGCCGGATCAGGGCTACGCCCTCACGCTGGCTCGACGCTTCGAGGGCCGTCTCACCCTCACCCCTGGTGAGCACGAGAAAGATGCCCTGGCCGGCGCGGTGGGGGTGGCGCTGAAGCGGGCGTCGCTGTTCGGCCGAGCCCCCGTGGTGCACGATCTCACGGTTGCCCTCACCATCTGGGGTTTCCTCGGGGTCGCGCCTTCGGACCTCGTCGAGCTGCGTCGAACCATGTTCCAGGAGGTGGCGCATCCGCACCACTACACCGAACAGCGCCGCCTGGCGGATCTCGTCCCCGAGGCGGTCCTGCGGTGGTCCCCGGCCCAGATCGCCCAAGCGCACGCCGCTCGCTGGCAGGACTTGTTCGGCGAACTTCCCGTGGCCCCTCACTGACCCCGGGCGAGACCGGTACTCTCCGAGGGTGACATCTGCGAACTCTCGTCTGCGTTTCGCGCCATCGCCCACCGGCTTTTTGCATGTTGGCAACGCTCGGGCCGCCTTATTCAACTGGTTAGAGGCCCGTCGCACCGGCGGGGAGATGCTGCTGCGGGTGGAAGACACCGACCGGGAGCGCTCCAGTTCGGAGTTGGTGGAGAACATCCTGACGTCGCTGCGTTGGCTGGGCTTGGACTGGGACGGCGAGATCGTGATGCAAGCCGACAATCTTCCCGCCCACCGGGAAGCCGCGCTGTCGCTCTTCGATCAGGGACGCGCCTACTGGTGCGACTGTGTGACCGAGGCGGTGCAAGCCCGCGCCAAAGCGCGCCGTGGTCCTCCTGGGTATGACGGCTTTTGCCGGGACCGGGGGTTACCCCGATCCGAGGCGACGGCCCTTCGGTTTCGCACGCCGGATGATGGCGTCACCGGTTTCACCGATCTGGTGCGAGGCGAGGTGTCCTTCGAGAACAAGACGATCGAGGATTTTGTGCTGCTGCGGTCTACCGGCCTGCCGATGTTCTTGTTGTCGAATGCCTACGACGACGCCGCCATGGGGATTACCCACGTGGTGCGGGGCGAGGACCACGTGCCCGGCACACCGAAGTACCTTCTGCTGCGCGATGCGCTGGGCCTTGGGCGGCCGGAGGTTTTTGCCCATCTGCCGATGTTGGTGAATGAGGGCCGGAAGAAGTTGTCGAAGCGCAAGGACGCCGTTTCGGTGGCCGATTTCGCCGCGCAGGGCTACCTGCCGGAGGCGATGGTGAACTATTTGGCGCTGCTGGGGTGGGGTCCGAGTGATGGCATCGAGATCCGACCGCTGGCGGAGATCATCGAGCAGTTCCGGCTGGAGGATGTCACCCCGTCACCCGCGTTCTTCGACGTGAAGAAATTGCAGCACATAAACGCCGAATACCTCCGGGCGCTGCCGGTGGGTGAGTTCATCGAACGGGCCCGACCGTTCCTCAGCGGACCCGAAGTGGAGGCTGTCCTCACCCCGATTGCACCGCTGATCCAAGAGCGGGTGCGCCTCTTCACCGAAATCGAGCCGATGGTGGCTTTCCTGCTCGACGGGCCCCTCACGCTCGATGACGTCTCCTGGGACAAGGCGATGGTGAAGGGCATCAACGCCCGAGAGATGGTGGATGCGGCCATTGCGGGTCTGACGCAGGTCACCGAGTGGGAAGTGGAGCCAATCCGAGCGGCGGTGGAGGCCGCCGCGGTATCCGCCGGGGTGGTCAATGCCCAGGGCGAGGCGCAACTCAGCAAAGCCCAGGGACCGGTGCGCGTGGCCACCACCGGGCGATCGGTGGGGCCACCCCTGTTCGAGTCGTTGGCCGCTTTGGGCCAGACGCGCACCCTCGATCGTTTGCGGGCGGCGCGAGCGCGCCTATGACCGACGCCTCAGTGCTCACTCCCCGGCGTCGGTGGCGGTGGCTGCGACGGGTGGTGGGGTTGGTGGCCTTCGCCGGGTTAGCCGTGGTGCTGTGCCTCGGGGTGGCCTTCGTGCAGGTCTACCGGGCCAGCACCCGTGATGGTGCTCGGCCCGCTGACGCCATCGTGGTGCTGGGGGCGGCGCAGTACAACGGCGTCCCGTCCCCGGTGCTGCAGGACCGCCTCGACCACGCCCTGGAACTCTACGAGGCCTCCATGGCGTCGAAGATCGTGATCACCGGAGGACGGCAGAAAGGTGACCGTTTTACCGAGGCCACCGCGGGCTACAACTATCTGCGGGCCCACGGGGTGCCCGATGAAGATCTCCTCAAGGAGGTGGATGGCAGCAGCACCTGGGAGTCCTTGGCGGCCTCGGCCCGTTTTCTGGTGACCCAGGAGCTCACGACGGTGGTGCTGGTAACCGACGGGTATCACGCGTACCGGGTGGAGGCGATTGCGGAGGATTTGGGCCTCGATGCCAGTGTGTCGCCGAGCGAAACCAGGCTCTCTTGGCGCGGGGAACTGCGCCAACTCGGTCGAGAATCGGTGGCGGTGGCTCTCGGACGCGTCATTGGTTATGACCGACTCTTCCGCCTGGACAACGCTATGAATGACTGACCGGTGTGCGAGCTCACGGGGTATTTCGGTATGGTGACGGCCCGCCCATTCGGGGGTGGTGTAATCGGTAACACAACTGGTTCTGATCCAGTCATTGGGGGTTCGAGTCCTCCCCCCCGAGCCCAGTTCTGCAAACGAAGCCCCAGGTCAGCGGCCTGGGGCTTCTGTCTGAACTGCACCGAGAGTGGCACCCTGATCACCGGTTGATCACACCGGGAGGGATGCGCCGGTCAGCGGCGAGCGTTCGCTGCCGACCAGAAGGTCACCAAGGAATCAGCCCCCCGGAGGAGTCTTCGGGGCCTACGCCCCGAAGATCGTATCGGCCACCCGCTCGGCGACGTCGACCCCGGCTTCGAGGGCGAGCGTGGCCCAGGTCTGGCGAAGGTCGTGGAGCCGGAGGGCGGGGAGATCGGAACGTCCGCGTAGCACAGGGGGTCCGTAGGCGATGAGAGGCTGCTCAGGCTGAATCGAGGCGAGCGCCTACTTGTCGCACGCGATCCCATCACGGTCACGATCGAGAGCGGTCCGGTAGCCAGGCTGCCCCTCATAAATGGGCGCTGCCCCTGCTGCCCGTGCGGCGTCGCAGTTCGCGTAATACACGCCTGCGGGTGGTGATGTAGCGGGTGGTGATGTAGCGGTGGTTGTGGAGGTGCTAGGCGTCGTCTTTTCAGTGGTTGAGGTGGTGGTCGAGGGGGCCGGAGGCACCTTCAGCCCGTCCGGGTACAAGATGACGCCTCGACATCCGGCCATGCGATAACCGTCTTCCTGTTTGATCCGCCACGTGGTCGTCTTCTCGATCCGCAGCCCGTCCTGAATGAGGTCGTCCACCTTGTGTTCGGTGTCGGTCATGCCGCCCTCTGTGAAGACTAGGTCTTCGGCTGAGCAGTCGCCTTCGAGACGTACCTCGTAGTTCCCCTTCTTCAGTTCGGTCGATAGCGAGTCTCGAT
>VFJN01000136.1 GCA_009886035.1 Actinomycetota bacterium | reverse complement strand
CCGTTCCCCACTTGACCCGGGAGAATCTAATGGCCCACCAGTTCCTGTCCGATGAGTGGCTCGCCGAAGTTCAGAAATTGGCCGAAGACAGCGATGGCGAGGGCGGGTTTCCGGCCGATGCCAAGATCAATATGGTGGTCACCGGGGGTCCCGCCGGCGATCGCGAACTCCATGTTTCCGACGGATCCTTCGGGGCGGGTCTCATCGAGGCGCCCACCAAGATCACCCTGGCCTACACCCTGGCCCGTCAGATGTTCGTGGAAGGGAACCAAACGGCGGCCATGCAGGCCTTCATGGGGGGCCAGATCAAGGTCGAAGGCGATATGACGAAGTTGATGGCCATGCAGAGCAACGCCGGCGATCCGGCCGCCGCCGCGGCCATGCAGGCCAAGTTGTTGGAGATCACCGCTCCGGACTGAGCGGAAAAGGAGACAACGAGGATGGAGTCGTTCGCAAAGAAGTTGGCCGTCGTCACCGGCGGTGGCACCGGGATGGGCCGCGAACTCGTGCGGCAGTTGGCCGCCGAGGGTTGTCACGTTGCCACCTGCGACGTGCATCTCGACACGCTGGAGGAGACCCTTCGGCTGGCCGAGAAGGATGCGCCCCCGGGCACGCGACTCACGATGCATCGGTGCGACGTGGCCGACGAAGCGCAGATGTTCGCCTTCCGGGATGAGGTGGTGGAACAGCACCACACCGATCACGTCAACCTCGTGTTCAACAACGCGGGGGTGGGCGGTGGCGGGAGTTTTGTGGCTGGGGATCGGGCCGAGTGGGATCGCACCTTTGGCATTTGCTGGGGCGGGGTCTACAACGGCTGCCGGGCGTTCGTTCCGCTCCTGATCGCGGCGGACGAGGGTCATTTGATCAACACGAGCAGCGTGAATGGTTTCTGGGCCTCGTTGGGACCGGGCATTCCCCACACCGCCTACAGCTCGGCCAAGTTTGCCGTCAAGGGCCTCTCGGAGGCGCTGCTGGAAGATTTCCGGTTGAACGCACCCCACGTGCATGTTTCGGTAGTGATGCCTGGCTACATCGGTACCGACATCGTGAACAACAGTCAGCGCATCTTCGACGGTGGTGAGCCCCTCATCGGCGACATCAAAATGGGCATGGAGCGTCGCGGCGTGTCCACCGCCGGCATGGACGACGACACACTGCGCTCCATGGTGGCGGGTTTCGGCGACATGTTCCGAGACCACGCACCGACGACCGCCAGGGAGGCAGTCACGGTGATCCTGGACGGGGTGAAGGCTGGGACCTGGCGCATTTTGGTGGGCGACGATGCCCATAAACTCGATGCCGCCGTGCGGGCCGATCCACTGGGCGTCTACGGCGTCGACGGACTCTCGCTGGATCTAGGCGAGATCTAGCGGTTCGAGAGCCGCCGGCGGCGGGTCCGTTTCAGAGGCGAGGCGAAGGCCCAGGGCGGCGAGGCGATGCTGAAGCGCTTCCACGAGGGCATCGGGATCGGCGCGGCATTGGTTCAGTTGCTCCGCCCCCAACAGCACGCGCAGACCCGTGGCGGTTCGGCCCAGCACCATGGGGGTGGTGTCGCCGGTGATGGCCAGCACATCGGGCGGACGCTCGTCACGGTGCAGCAGGGTGAATTTCACCCCGAGTGTCGTGCACGCCGCATCGAACGAGGACCGCCTTCGCAGGGGGCCGTGGGTGATGTCGCAGAGCGAACAGTGGCCGCGTCCGGCGGCTTTCTTCACGACGTAGGCCAACTCGCCCCGCCACGAACCGTTGGCGTGGTACACCCCGATGAGTTCAGTGACAGCCTGGGTGGTCATGGGGGCAGTATGCCCTAGAGGCCGGCGGCGGTAGCGAAGGCGGTCAACTCGCGTTGCGGGTCCGGACCGCAGGGCTGATAGGCCACTTCGGTGATGCCCTGGTCTGCGTAGGCGGCCAGGCGCTCGGTAACTTCGGCGGCTGGTGCCGTGAGGGTGAAGGCTCCGATGAGTTCGCTCAGCCCTCCGGTAAGCCCGGCGCGGTCTCGATCGGTGAGTTCCACCAGGTGGCCCTCGTGGGTGGCGAGGTGGCGGTGGCGTGCGTCGATTTCCTCGAGGCCGGCGCGCCATTCCGCCCCGCCGGGGAACCGGTCGACCACCTCTGGCCCGCCTCGCTCGTACATGCCGTGCAGCACCACCGCCACCCCCGGCCCGGCGGCTTCGATCACGCGAGCGCTCCTGGGGGTCTCGCCGTCTTCCAGCACCGTTCCGAACGTCAGTAATGCTCGCCATTCCCCGGTGGCATTGGCATTGGGTGCCCCTGCCGCCATCGTGCCATCGCCGAGTTCTTCGGCCACGGCGTTGCCTTTCGGTCCGTCGGCACCGATGAGGATGGGCACCTCGATCGGTCGCGGGGCGCCAAACCCGGAGGGGTGAACCATCCTGATGGGACGGCCCTCCCACTCCACCTCCTCGCCTCGCAGCAACCCCTTGATGGCAATCACGTGGGCCCGCACGTCGGCCCAGCGCATGGGCTTCTGGCCGAGCACATGCCGCCCGGTGAACCCCGCCCCGATGGCCACCGCCACGCGTCCGGGGGCGAGGTCGCACAGGGTGGCGATGGCCGCCGCGTTCACCATCGGGTGGCGCAGGCTCGGCACCAAAACGCCAGGGCCGAGGCCAATGCGCTCAGTCCGTTCGGCGGCCCGGGCGAGGGTGATCCACACGTCGTGATAGAGCGCCGGGGAGTCGTAGACCCATGCCCTCTCATAGCCAAGGTTCTCGGCGAGGGCGATGAGGTCGGGCGTGTGGAGCCCGGGAGGAAAGGCGGCGGAGATGACGATCGACATCCCCGCACCGTACGCACTATCCACCGGTCCGTGGCGAAGGCCGATGCGACCTGGCGACGGCCCCCTGGTTACCGTCCCCGCTCATGGCTGCGACGTGGCACGACCTCACCATCGACGGCCAGGACCGCCGTTCTGATCACGCCTTGCTCGGTTTGGAGCCCGGCGGGCCCGGTCGCGCTAGTTTCGTGCTCACCCAACCCCTGGCCCGCTTCGACGGAAAACTGTTCGGCGGCACGGCGATCGCCGTGGCGGTGGCCCTGGCCGAGGTGAGCACCGCTCGTCCGGCGCTGTGGACCACCGTGCAGTTCATTTCGGGCGCCACCTCGATCGGGGACCGCTTCGAATGCACCACCGAGGTACTCGCCGAGGGGAAGAGCGCGGCACAGGTTCGGGTTCGAGCGCTCGTGGAGGGCCGGGAGATCTTTTGTGCGCTGGGGGCGACGGCCTATCACAAGCAGGATCGGATGGAGTCGGCCTTCCTTCCGTTTCCCTCGGTCCGCCCCCCGGCAGAGGCCCCGCCCTTCGTGCTTCCGCTGCCCCCCGCCCTCCGGCCCATCGCCGCCAAGGTGCTCCGCAACATCGAGATGCGCTCCGCCGAGCCGCTCCCTCGCGGGGACGGTTCGCACGCCCATCTTCGGTTGTGGACCCGGGTACCCGGATCGGTGGCGACGCCGGCGGTTATGGCCTATCTCGCCGACATGGTGCCGTTGTCGATTGCCCACGCCGCTGGACGGGCCGGTGGGGGCAGCAGCATCGACAACACGATGCGCTTCTCCGGGGCCGCTACCGCTGAGTGGGTCCTCCTCGATCTCGTTCCTTCCTTCGCCTCCGGTGGCTACGGCCACGGAGGTCTGCGGGTGTGGTCTCCCGGGGGCGAGTTGTTGGCCACGGGGAGCCAAACGGCGAGCCTGTTGCTCTTCGGCTGAGCCGGTCCAGGGTCAGCCCGGCAGGAGGGTGAGGGGCACGAAGCGCTCGGCGGCGGGACCGAGGGGACCGGTGCGGTGGACCACCACGAGTGAACGTCGCAAACGCGGGACGGTGGGCCGCACGGTGGCCCCTAGTTGGCGGGCTGCTCGCGCCAGGGTGGCGGGGAGGAAGGTGGTGCCGGCTCCGGCCAGCACGAGCGGGATGAGGGCATCGCGCTGGGCCGTCTCGACGGCCACCTCGGCGGTTACTCCCGCGATGGTTAGGGCTGTCTCCACGGTGTCGCGCAGCGACGTGCCGGTAGGGCTGAGCACCAAGGGCACCCCACCGAGCCGGTGGAGACGCAGGGCGCTCGTCGGTCCTCCCGGCGGCGACACCGCCACTAGTTCCTGGTGTTGCAGGGGGATCTCTTCGAGCAAGTGGTTGGCGGGACCGGCTTCGGTAATCCCGAGTTCGGCCGCCCCCGACCGCACATCCTCGGCCAGCTCGGCCAGGGTGAGGGGTGCCCCGAGCCGGACTGTGACCGCCGGATGGGCCCTACGGAACCGTCCCACCAGCTCCGCCATGGGATCCGCCGCCAGCGTAGGTAAGGAGGCGAGATCCAGGCGCCCGGCGACGAGACCGGTTACCGCGGCTACCGCGGCGGTGGCGTGGTCGATGGTGCGCAGGGCTTGCCGGGCGGGGCCCACGAGCGCCTCTCCCGCCGGGGTGAGCCGGGTCCCGTGCCGGGAGCGCACCAACAGGGGTGTCCCCAGTTCTGTTTCGAGTTCGCGCACCGCCAAGGACACCGCCGGTTGGGCTACCGCCACGGTGTCGGCAGCGGCGGTGAAACTGCCTTCGTCCACGACGGCGAGGAACAAGCGGAGGCGGCGGAGATCCATAGTAATATCTTATAGCAATAACCTAAAGTATGTCTTTGACTTCTACATCTACCTCGCCTTGGATAGAGGGGTGTCTCAGTTCCTGATCCTCCTTGCGGGCGTGGCCGCCGGAGGGGTGTTCGGGCTCTTCGGGGCGGGCGGTTCGGCTTTTGCCACTCCGATGCTCGCCCTGGTGGGGGTGCCCGGCATCTTGGCTATTGCCACACCGTTGCCGGCACTGCTGCCCTCCTCGATCGTCTCGGCCCGCCGTCAACTCCGCAACGGCAACCTCGACCGGCGGGTCACCGGCCTGGTCATCGCCGGAGGGGTGCCGGGAGCGGTGGTGGGGGCGGTGGGCTCGCGTTACGTGAGTGGGACCGCCCTGCTCATCGCGTCGGGGGTGTTGCTCTTGGTGGTGGGGGCACGCGTGCTGTTGCCCGATCCAAGCGGCCACGCCGATCGCGCCGCGGCCCGCCGGGCCCAGCCCTTGATCATCCTCGTCCCCTCCTTCGCCATCGGCCTCCTCAGTGGGTTGCTCGCCAATAGCGGCGGATTCTTGATGGTGCCCCTGTGCATCGTGCTGCTGGGCCTCACCGCGGCGAGGGCGGCGGGGACGAGCATCGTCGCCGCCGGGGCGCTGTCGATCCCGATCCTCCTCGTCCACTGGAACCTCGGTCACATCGACTGGATGGTGGCGCTCGTCTTTGCGATCGGGATGCTCCCCGGCTCCCTGGTGGGCAGCCAGTTGAGCGATCGGATTCCCCCGGTACTCGCCCGCCGACTCTTTGGCGTGGCGCTGGTGGCTTTCTCCCTCTGGTTCCTGGGCGTTCAGGTCTGAGCGCGCCCCCGGCGGGTCGCCGCGGGGGTCGACGCAGCAAGGCAGCCGGTCGTCGAGGTCGAGGTCGAGATCTCGCAATCGGCAATCGACCACGGAACTCTCGGAAATATGGAGGGCGTTGGTGTCCTATCCCCGTTCCTCGGGCGGCTCCCCTTCGATGGGCATCCGGCGATAGCGCAGGGTGGGAGCAGGCCAGGGGGTCCTAGGCTGCGGCCTGTGCCGGACCCCGCCGCGCTCGTTGACCTCGGTCGCTATCCAGTGCTGGATCCCACCGGCGCGGGCGCCCCGGTGATCGTCCACCATGCCGCCGAACTGCAGAAGCACGGGGTGTCGATCTTGCCCGGCTTTCTGCGCGCCGACGTCCTGGCCGCGTTGGTGCAGGAAAGCGACATCCTGGCGGCGGGGGCCCACCGCCAGGATGTGCAATCCACTCCGTACCTAGAAGTTCCCGACCCCGAGGCATGGCCAGTGGATCACCCCCGACGGGCCTGGGCCCGGTCGTCTGTGCACACGGTGGCCTACGACCGCTTCTCGGCGGCTACCTCGGGCCTGCGGGCGCTGTTCGAGTGGGATGCCCTGGTGGGTTTCGTGTCTCGGCTGCTCGGACGCGCCCCCCTCTATCGCTACGCCGATCCGTTGGGGGCGATGAACCTCACCGTGATGCACGAGGGCGACACCCTCGGATGGCACTTCGACCAAACAGACTTCGTCGTGTCGCTGGCGCTTCAGCCGAGCGACGGCGGGGGCGAGTTCCAGAACGTGCCTCGTCTGCGCGGGGAAGTACGGGAAGAAGCCGATGAGCACTACGACACGGTGGGACGAGTGCTGGCGGGCGAGGCCCCGGAGTTGATCACCACCATCCCGATGACTCCCGGCACCCTCATGGTGTTCGAGGGGCGGGGGTCGCTGCACCGGGTCACCCCCGTGCAAGGCCCCACAGCACGATTGGTTGTCTTGTTCGGCTACGACACGAAAGAGGGCACCATGAGTTCGGATGTGCTGAAAGAGATTCGCTACGGGCGCCGTCACCCCGAGGGAGCGCGGGGATGATGGAAATCGGTGAATGTTTCGTGGGCTCGGGGGCCGCCGCCGCCCACCTCAACACCGTGCTGGGTCGTCGAGACGGGCCGGTCGGCCAGGCCTGGGCCACCGCCCTGGCCACCCCCACCGCCGGGCACGCCCCGTTTGTGGTGGTACTGCGGCCAGGGTTGCCGGTGGTGCCCTTCACCCTTTTCGTGAACAAGGCCCGCATCGACGGCGACGAGCACGCCCGGCTCACGTGGGGGGCGGCGCAGGCCGGGGTGGCCGCCGGGGTAGCCGATGCGGTCGTCGCCGGCACGATCGCCGAGGGGTCGGTGCCCTCCCTGGTGGTCATCGCGGCGGTGTGGGTGGATCCCCTGGCTCGGGACGCCGAGGTGGTGTTCGCCAACAACCGGGAAGCCACCGCCGGCGCGCTGGCCCTGGGCCGAGCCGGCCTTCCGAAGGTGGCTGACGTGGTGGCCCAGCGCGAGGTGGCCTGGAACCCGTTCTTCCGTCCAGCCTGATGCGCGAACTCGACGACGCGGGGACGCGCTCGGTGGTGGCCGTGCGTCGGTTGCAGAGCGCCTACGGCGATGCCGTTACCCGGCGGGCCTGGGACGAGGTGGTCGCCCTGTTCGATGCCGACGCGTCGGTGCACATCGATACCCGCACGCGCCCGGCCTTCACGCTCACTGGTCCCGCGGCGATTGCGACCTTCATCGAGCAGAGCCTGGCGGGGTTTGCCTTTTTTGAGTTTGCCATTCTCAACGCGGTGGTCGAACTCACGGGGGACGCCACCGCCACCGGGAGGGTGTACATCTGCGAGCTGCGTCACGATCATGCCGGGGAGTGGACGCAGGCCTATGGCCTCTACCGGGATCGGTACGAGCGTGACGACGGCCACTGGCGCATCACCGACCGCCGTTACACCTCGTTGGCGCGCACCGGTGCGCGCATCGAGTCCTTCGCCTTCCCCGATCCGCCCCACTAGCGCGGCGGCGGGTTTCCTTCCTTAGCGTTCGAGGGCGGTCTTGAGGCGGGCGAGGGTCTGCTCCATGCCGCGGGCCACCATCTGGGGCCGACGAAGGACGGTCTCGTAGGCGAATTTCTTCCACCCCTCACTGGGCGCATAACTGCAGGACTCGGTCACCGAGGTGGAGCCATCACGTTCCACGAACTCGTACCGCCAGGTCGTGTACCCCTCGGCGAAGAACTCGAACACCTGGTTGGGCACGCACTCGGTTACCTCGGCGGTGGTGGTCCACTTCTTGAGCGTGATGGGGCCCACCTTGGCGATGTTGTCGCCTTCGAACTGGGCACCGAGGGCTGGGCCCGTAGCGGGCGCAACCCAGCGGCCGGCGGTGCACTCGGGGCTCCACTCGCCCATACGGGTGATGTCGGCCACCGCTGCGAACACGTCGGCGGCCGGGCGGCGGATGACGGTGGTCGTGGAAGAGGTGAGCATGGGGAGGTTCTAGCCTCTGGGGGGCAGAGGTCGGTAATAGCCGCTCGGGCTTGGGCAGAGGATCTGTGCCACAGTCGGCCACCATGGATTCCGATCCGTCGACCCGTCCGCGGTTCATCCCCTGCAGTGGTGAGTCCTGGCGGTCCCCGTGGGCGATGTACGCCGGCCTACGCGATGGCGATCCGGTGCACCACGTGGAGGAACTCGACTATTGGGTGCTGTCGCGCTTTGCCGATGTATTCGCCGCCGTGCGCGACACCGGCACGTTCTCCTCGGCCGAGGGGCTCACCTTCACCTACGACGAGCGCAACAAAGCGGGCCTCGCCGACGCCGCCCCGATGGTGATGATGGATCCGCCGGAACACACCGCCTTTCGTCGATTGGTGGGCCGGGGGTTCACGCCCCGGCATGTTCAGGAGATCGAACCAGCGGTACGGACCTTTGTGGTGGAGCGTCTTGAACGCCTCCGTGCCGCCGGTGGGGGTGATGTGGTGGCCGAGTTGTTCAAGCCCATGCCGAGTTTTGTGGTGGCGTATTATCTCGGGGTACCCGAGACCGACTGGGGGCGCTTTGACGCCTGGACTCAAGGCATCGTGGCCGCCAACGCCACGGGCGACCTCCGGCAGGCGGGGGGCAGCGTGGGGGAGTTGTTCGAATATTTCAGCGACCTGATCAGCCAGAAGCGGGCCCACCCCGGCGAGGACACCATCTCCGAGCTCGTAGCCACCGGGGCGACGGATGTTCCGATCATGCAGGTGCTCGGCTTTGCCTTCACGATGGTGACCGGTGGTAACGACACCACCACCGGGATGCTGAGCACCGGCGCCGAACTCCTCACGCGCCGGCCGGATCAGCGGGCCCGTCTGCTGGCCGATCCGAGCCTGTTGGATACAACCGTGGAGGAGATGCTGCGCCTCGCCGCCCCGGTGCAAGGTCTGGCCCGCACCACCACCTCGGCGGTGACCCTGCACGGTGTGACGATCCCGGCCGGGAAAAAGGTGTTGCTCCTCTATGGCTCGGCTAATCGGGATCCCCGCCAGTTCGGGCCCACCGCCGAAGACTTCGACGTCGACCGGCGGATCGGCCCGATGTTGTCCTTTGGCTACGGGGCCCACCACTGCCTGGGGGCGGCCGCCGCTCGGTTGCAGGCCCGTATTGCCTTGGAGGAACTGCTGGCCCGGTGCCCGCGTTTCGCGGTCGACTATGCCGCCGGTTCGTTTGCGGCCGGACACTTCGTGCGGCGCTACGAGACACTGCCGTTCGTGGCCGACGCGCTTTAGGACCCCGTCGCCGGGCGAACCGCCTAGGGCAGAGCGTGCGGCCAGTCTTCGCCCCGGAGGGCGGCCTCGGTGCCCCCGTCCATGGTGATCACCGAACCGCAGAAGAAGGAGGCCTCCGATGACAGCAGGTAGATGAGCAGACCCGCCACTTCCCTGGCGTCACCCGCCCGACCGATCGGGATGGGGTAGATCTCGCCGAGGCTCAGGATGAACTCGCGCGAACCCGCCGTCATCGGGGTGTCGATGAACCCGGGGCAGATGGCGTTGAGACGGATGCCCGCACCGATCCACGCTTCGGTGGTGGCCTGGCGGCGCACCCAACGGGCCAGGGCCAGTTTGCTGGCGCCGTAGGCCCCCACTCCGGGGCCAGCCAAGGCGCAGGCGGCGTCTTCGTCGCCCGCCAGGCAAGCCTCCACGTGGGCGAGTCGCAACCCCGGCTGGGTGGTGGTGGAGTTGGAACTCACCGCCACCGCGCTGCCCCCGGCAACGAGCAAGGGGCGCAGACCCTCGAGGGTGGCGATGGCGCCGAAGTAGTTGATAGAGGTGACCAGCGCACCGTCGTCGTGGGTGACCCCCGCCGCCGCGACGAGGCCGTCGAGGGTCCCGCCGCTCTGCTCGGTGACGGCCGCCACCATGGCGGCCCGGCCCACCGCCGAGGCCAGATCGGCGATCACCTCCGCGTCGCGCACGTCCACCCCGATCACGGTGTCGCCCTGGGCCTCCAGCCGGGCCCGCAGCGCCCCTCCGATTCCGCCCGCCGACCCGGTGATGGCGATCGTGCTCATCCCGTTGGTTTAGCGCGCCGCGTCGAGGTGGGCGACCGCCGGGGCCACCGCCGGCGCCCGGTCAGCTTCGGTCGCTGATCCACATGCTCACAAGGTCGGCCACCTCATCGCGGCCGCCGGTCTCGAAGTAGTGCTCACCGGGGACCCATTCCAGGGTCTTGTCCGCCGACGCGAGGGCATCGCTGATGGAACGGGCATCGCTGGGGAACACCCCGCGATCGGCCAGCGACTGCACCACCAGGGCCGGGACGGTGATCCGAGCGAGGTGAGGGGCGGCCTGGCACTGCGAGGCTTCGAGGCTCCACATCGCCAGCCAGGAGCGCAGGGTGCTGGTGCCCCCGAGCGTGAACGGGCCGTAGTTGGCGCCGCGAGGGTCGCCGGCGTAGCAACCGGCTAACCGGTCGGAGGGATCGAGGCTGAGGTCGGCGAAGCGCAGGTCGGCCCACGCTCGGTGCACGTTGAAGGTCCGGTCCCAGGCGCCGGCCGCGGCGAGCCGATCAAGTTCCGTGTACACCCAGGCGGTGATGCGGTGGTTGCGGGCTTCCTGGGCGCCCCGGTAGCGCGACCGGAAGGCAGCGTCGTAGGGCGCGTCGTGCTGGAACATGTCGAGTGACGGGTCGACCGACAACGGGTCGGTTTCGTCGGTGACGGATGGATCCATCCAGGTCGACATCACCTCGGCTCGCCCGAGGTGGGCATTCAGCGACACGTAGAGGTCGGCTCCGGGGAGGTTGAGCACCGCATCGGGAAGGCGGAGGCCGATGGCGGGTTCAATCGACGGGCTGATGGTCTGGGAGAGGTAGGTGGCCATGAGGGATCCGCCGCCGCAGTTGCCGAGGATCACCACCGTGTCGATCCCCGCTTCCTCCCGGAGCCAACGCACCCCGGCACCGATGTCGATGAGGGCGTGCTCGAGCAAAAAATACGGCTCGTTGCCGCGGTAGCGGGTGTTCCAACCGAGGAAGCCGATGCCGCGCTCGGCGAGGCGTTCGGCCATGTAGTGCTCGGAGAAGTCGAGGTTGTAGTGGGTGGCGATGCAGGCCACGCGCGGTGCCGGGCCGGTGGGGCGGTAGTAGATGCCCTGGCAGGGATGGGGACCGTGGCCGGCGAGGGTGCTGGTGGCGGAGGTGAGGGCTACCGATTGGCGTTGAACGGTGGTCATGGCGGCCCCAAGGTAGGCCAGATTGGCAATGATGGGTACGGGTGCGCCCCCGGCTGGAGCGTGCGAGAATGGGCATCTCCGCCGATCCTCTGGGAGCCCCGATGACCGCCTCGCCTCCCATACCTCTCGCGGCCGCCACGCTGAACACATCGCTGCGGGCCACCTTCGACAGCGGACGGACCCGGCCGCTGGCCTGGCGGCAGGAGCAACTCGCCGGATTGCGGCGCATGATGGAGGAAGCGGCCGAGGAACTGGTGGAGGCGCTGCACACCGACCTGGGTCGGCCCCGGATGGAGTCGTACGGCGCCGACATCGGTCATACCAAGATTGAGCTTCGCTATCTCGCCAAGCACGTTGGCTCGTGGATGAAACCCACCCGGGTGCGGGTGCCGCTTACCGTTGCTCCCGCGACGGCCCGGATCGTGCCGGAGCCGCGGGGGGTGGTGTTGGTGATCGCGCCGTGGAACTACCCGGTGCAGTTGCTCATCGAGCCGCTGGCCGCCGCGCTGGCGGCGGGCAACTGCGTGGTGGCCAAACCCTCCGAGTTGGCCCCGTCCTGCAGTGCCGCCTTGGCTCGCCTCTTGCCGCTCTACGTCGATCCGGAGGCGGTGGTGGTGGTGGAAGGAGGGGTGGCCGACACCACCGCCCTGCTCGCCGAGCGGTGGGACCACATCTTTTTTACGGGCTCGACGGCGGTGGGGCGGGTGGTGGCGGCGGCGGCGGCCCGGCACCTCACGCCCACCGTGTTGGAACTGGGCGGTAAGTCGCCCACCTACGTGCATGCCAGTGCCAACCTCGATGTGGCCGCCCGCCGCATCGCCTGGGGCAAGTTTCTCAACGCCGGTCAAACCTGCATCGCGCCGGACTACGTGCTGGTTGATGAGGAAGTGAAAGACGAGCTGGTGGCCAAATTGGCGGCCCAGATCACCGAGTTCTACGGCACCGATCCGCAGGTGAGCGACAGTTTCGGGCGCATCGTGAACGAGCGCCATCTGCGACGCTTGGAGGGCCTGCTGGCTGCCGGGGCGGGCACGATTGCCGCCGGCGGTCAGGTGGATGCCGGGGCTGGCTACGTGGCTCCCACCATCACGGTGGAGCCGGCATTGGATAGTGCGGTGATGCAGGAGGAGATTTTCGGGCCGATCCTTCCCGTGGTTGGGGTGGCAAACTCCCGCGCCGCCACGGCGTTCATCACCGCCCGGCCTAAGCCACTGGCGCTCTATGTGTTTGCCGGCCGGGGCGATGTGATCGATGAGGTCATTGGCGCCACGAGTAGCGGGGGGGTGTGCGTGAACCAGACGATCATGCATCTCCTCCCCTCCACCCTGCCCTTCGGCGGGGTGGGCGACAGCGGCATGGGGTCGTACCACGGCCGGGCCGGGTTCGACGTGTTCAGCCACCGCAAGAGCGTGCTGAAAAAGCGCCCGAAACCTGACCTGAAACTGCTCTACCCGCCGTACACGCCCAAGGTGGAGAAGATCGCCCGGCGCATCCTCCGCTAGCGCAGGTTACATAGGAGGCGCTATGTTTCTTCGGTGGCCACCCAGGGGGAGCGGAAAGCAGAGACGCGTCAACGCCTGCTCGACGCCGCCGCCGAGCTCTTCGCCGAGCGCGGCATCGAGGGAGCATCGGTCGACGCCATTGCCGAGCGGGCCGAGCGCACCTCGGGGGCGGTCTACGACCATTTCGGGGGCAAGGACGGCCTGTTGTACGCGCTGCTCGAGGGGTGGGCCGACGACGTCGCGGCCGTGATCACCGCCGAACTGGCGGCGGCCTCCACGCTCGATGATCGGTTGGCGGCGCTCTGGCGCAACGTGGCCCATCCACCCACCGGGGAGGGTCAGTGGATCCGTCTCGAGCACGAACTGTGGTCGTTTGCGGCGCGCCACGACGGGGCGCGCGCCCGTTTGCGACAACGCTACGAGGCCGCCTGGGCGGGCATAGACAGCGCCATCGGCGAGTGGGCCCGCGACGAAGGCATGGCGCCGCCATCTCGTCCGCTCGGCCCAGCGGTGATCGGCGTGTTGCTCGGTCTTGAGATGATGCGCCGCCTCGATCCGAATGCCATTGATGATTGCACTGCCGTTGCCACCCTCCGGGGGGCTGTCGGTGCCCCGCAGCCACAAAAGGAGCACGCCCGATGACCATGACCCAGCCCAACATTGAGGGGATCAACCTTCTCGCCGCCACCTGGGGCCGGGGTGAGCCTCACGACCAGTTCGATCGGCTGCGCGCCGAAGCCCCGGTGTACTGGCACCCTGAACCCGACGACACCGGCTTCTGGGCGCTCACCAAGCACGCCGATGTGCGATCGGTGAGCCACGACCATCAACGGTTTTCGGCCGAAGTGGGGGGCACGTTCATCCCCACCGCCGATGAGGAGGCATTGGCCCAACTGCGCCTCACGATCTTGAACATGGACCCGCCCCGGCACAACCGTTACCGGCGGCTCGTGTCGAAGGGGTTCACGCCTCGCATGATCGCGGCGCTGGTGGAGGAGATCGAACGACGCGCCGTGGCGGTGATCGACGACGTGTGCGAGCGCGGCGAGGTGGAATTTGTCGAGGAGATTGCTGCGCAAATCCCCGTTCAGATGATCTGCGAGATGATCGGTTTGGAGAAGGAGGTCTGGCCTCGCATGTTCGAGATCTCCAACCAACTCATTGGCTCGCGTGATGATCCCGACTTCCAGGAGATCCCCGGCGGGCCCCAGGCTTCGGCCATGGAGATCTACGCCCTGTGCGATGCGGTGGCGGCCGACCGTCGAATCAACCCACGCGAAGACATCATGACGCTGCTCGTGCAGGCCGAGGTCGACGGGGAGCGCCTCGACGAATTCGACCTGAACATGTTCTTCCTCACGCTGGTGGTGGCGGGGAACGAGACCACCCGCAATCTCATCAACCACTCCATGCTGGCCATCATCGACAACCCAGATCAGGCGCAGCGCCTCCGTGACGACCCATCACTGTGGGACACGGCCACCGACGAGATGCTCCGGTGGGGAAGTTCGATCCACAATTTCCGTCGTACCGCCACCGAGGACACCGAAGTGCGAGGCGTGCCCATCAAACAGGGCGAAAAGGTCGTTTTGTATTACGCCGCCGCCAATCGGGACGAGGACGTGTTCGTGAACCCGCACTCCTTCGATGTGGGTCGCACCCCCAACGATCACCTGGCCTTCGGTGGGGGTGGGGTGCACTATTGCCTCGGGGCCAGCCTCGCCCGGGCCGAGATCCGGGCCACCATGCGCCAGATCGTGGAACGCCTGCCCGACCTCGAACTGGTGGGCGAGCCCAACCGCCTTCACTCCGATTTCGTCAACGGCATCAAAACGATGCCGGTTCGTTTCACCCCTAGCGCACCGTCCCGGAAGGATTGACCATGCATACCCAATTGTGTGAAGACCTCGGTATCGAGTTCCCCATCTTTGCGTTCACTCATTGCCGTGACGTGGTGGTGGCGGTGAGCAAGGCGGGCGGTTTCGGCGTGCTCGGCGCCGTCGGGTTTACGCCCGAACAACTCGAGATAGAACTCCAGTGGATCGACGAGCACGTGGGCGACAAGCCCTACGGCGTCGACATCGTGATCCCCGGGAAGTACGAGGGTATGGACGAACTCGATCCGGAGAAGCTCGGTCAGATGCTGCGCGACATGGTGCCCGATAGCCACGTGCAGTTCGCCGATCAGATCCTGGCCGACGCCGGCGTGCCCGATCTTCCCCCCGAGGAGGACGAGCGTATGCGTCTGCTCGGCTGGACCGAGGCATCGGCGCTGCCGCAGATTGAGGTGGCGCTGGCCCACCCGAAGGTTCGCTTGATCGCCAACGCGCTCGGCACGCCTCCGCAGGAGGTCATCGATCACATCCACGCCGCTGGTCTCAAGGTGGCAGCGCTGTGTGGGTCGCCGTATCAGGCCATGAAGCACAAAGACGCGGGCGTCGACATCGTGATCGCCCAAGGCGGCGAGGGCGGTGGACACACCGGCGAGGTGGGATCGATCGTGCTGTGGCCGCAGGTAGCCAAGGCCATTGCGCCCACCCCGATGTTGGCGGCCGGCGGCATCGGTTCCGGAGGCCAGATCGCGGCGGCCCTCGCGCTGGGGGCGCAAGGCGTATGGGCTGGCTCGCTTTGGCTCACCGTGGAAGAGGCCGACCTGCCCCCCGCTCAGAAGCAGCAACTACTCGACGCCGGCTCGCGTGACACGGTACGCAGCGCGTCCTTCACCGGTAAGCCGTGCCGCATGCTCAAGAGCGAATGGACCGAAGCCTGGGATCGGCCCGATACACCCGACCCTCTGCCGATGCCGATGCAGTACATGGTGTCGGGTAACTGTGTGGCTCGGGGCCACCGCTACGCCGATAAAGCGCAGGCGGTGCAGTTCAACCCGGTCGGGCAGGTGGTGGGTCAGCTCAACTCGGTGGAAAAGACGGCCGCCGTGATCCAACGGCTCGTGGAGGAGTACATCGACTCCGTCGACGGTCTCAACGTGCTCCAGGAGGCATAGCTCCGGCCTGAACCGGCTCCGTGCGGGGTACCGTCGAGCCATGGCGGCTGTCCCTCCTCGCATCGGTCTGGTTCTCGGGGCCGGCGGCGTGGCCGGGGGTGCGTTCCATGCCGGTGTGCTGGCGGCTCTGGAAGAGGACACCGGATGGGATCCGCGATCGGCGGCGGTGATCGTCGGTACCTCGGTGGGGGCCATCACGGGGGCGGCACTGCGGGCCGGGTTCACCGGGGCGGACCTGCTCGCCCAGGCCCAGGACCGACCGCTCTCCGCCGCCGGCGAGGCATTGGCCCAGCGCATCGGTCCGGAAGGATCACCGCTCCCGCTGCGCTCCACGCGCCAGGGCCGACCCCCGGCGGAGTTGGCCGGCACGCTGGCCCGGGTGCTGCGTCGGCCCTGGGCCACGCGACCCTGGTCGCTGTTGGCGGCGCTGCTCCCCGAAGGGTCGGTGAGCACCGACGTGATCTCGGCGGGGATCGGGCGGCTCTACCCCTCTACCTGGCCCGAATCGCCGCTGTGGATCTGCGCCGTGCGCCAAGCTGATGGGCGTCGCGTGGTGCTGGGACGCGACGGGTCCTGCCCGCCCCTGTCGGCGGCGGTGGCGGCTTCGTGCGCCATCCCTGGCTTTTTCAGCCCGGTGACGATCGACGGCTACCCCTACATCGACGGTGGCGCCCACTCGCCCACCAACGCCGATGTCCTCCTCGAGGCCGGGCCGCTCGATCTGGTGATTGTGAGTTCGCCGATGTCCCGTCAGGGTCGGCGCCCCCGCTGGGCTGCCGATCAGGCTATGCGCGGCTTCGCCAGTGCGTTGCTCGATACCGAGGCGCGCCGCCTGCGGCGCCGGGGTGTGCCGGTGGTGGGGTTTCAGCCCGGTGCCGCCGTGCTGGCGGAGATAGGGCTCAACTCTCTGGATCCATCCCGGCGCTCGGGCATCGCCACGGCCGCCCATGCTGCCGCCCGCCACCGCTTGGCGGGCGACGATCTGATCGAGCGCACCGCGCCGCTACGCCCGTCTGCCCCGTCCCCGGAGCGCTCCTACCGCTGATGCTCACCCGCCGGGATCCCGGCGAATGGCTTAGGGGGTAGCGAGGTCTCGGAGTTCGCGTTTGAGGATCTTGCCGGCGGCGTTGCGGGGGAGCGGGGCCGCCACGATCGTGACGATGCTGGGCACCTTGAAGCCGGCCAGTCGCTCCCGTACGTGGTCCTGGAGTTCCTCGACGCCGAGGGTCTCGCCGGTCCGGAGGTAGATGGCGACGGCTACCTCCTCGCCGAGGCGCTCATGGGGCACGCCGAACACGGCGGCTTCATGCACGGAGGGGTGTTCATAGATAGCCGCCTCCACTTCGGCGCAAAACACGTTCTCGCCGGCCCGCAGGACCATGTCTTTGGCTCGGTCCTCCACATAGACGAACCCTTCCTCGTCCACGCGACCGAGGTCGCCGCTGCGCAGCCACCCCTGGACGATGGTCTCGGCGGTGGCTTCGGGTTTGTTCCAATAGCCCCGGATGAGGTGAGGTCCCTTGAACCAGATCTCACCCCGCTCACCGATGGGCAGGTCCCGGCCCTCGGGATCGCGAACGGCCAGGTCCATGATGGGGGTGGCCCGGCCCGTGCTGGTGGGGTGGGTGAGGTAGTCCTGTCCGCTGTTGCCGGGTCCGTAGGCGTTGGTCTCGGTCATGCCGTAGCCGATCGAGGGGCCGCCGCCGCGAAAACTCGACGCCACCCGGCTCACCAGTTTCGGCGGGGCGGGGGCGCCACCGCCCCCGATGCTCACGAGGCTCGAGGTGTCTGTTTGGGCAAACCGGGGCGACTCCAGCAGGTCCCAACTTTGGGTGGGCACGCCCACGAAGTTGGTGATCTGCTCTCGCTCGATCAATTCAAGGGCGCGGTCGGCATCCCACTTATACATGATCACGAGTTTGAGGCCGGCGGAGAAGCACGACAGCAACACGGGAACGCAGCCGGTCACGTGGAACAGCGGCACGATCAGAATGAAGGAGGGGGGCAGGCCCGGAACCTCTGCTTCCGGTCCTCCCTCGCGGCGGACGCGATCCAGCACCGACTTGCAGCCGAAGCCCATGAGCGCCTGCACCACGGCCCGATGGGTGGATACCGCTCCCTTGGGTCGTCCGGTGGTGCCGGAGGTGTAGAGGATGGTGGCGTCGTGGTCGGGGGTGATCACCACCTCCGGCATGGGGGCACCGAGTTGGCGCACATCCTCCCAGCGGTCAGCACCCTCGGGCACGGCGCCGAGTTCGCGCACGACGACAAGGTGCGTGCCGAGGCGGCGGGTGGTGGCGTGGGCGCGTTGGGCCCGCTCGATGTCGGCGATGAGCACGCGGGCGCCGCAGTCTTGGAGGGCGTAGTCGAGTTCGTCGCTGGTCCACCAGGCGTTGAGC
Organism: Actinomycetota bacterium; assembly: GCA_009886035.1. GTDB lineage: Bacteria > Actinomycetota > Acidimicrobiia > Acidimicrobiales > VFJN01 > VFJN01. Next base: position 30,618 of record VFJN01000136.1, on the reverse strand, counting down.
GACACCGAGATGGCACCGATGGAGGTGATGGCGGCGAAGGCGATAACCCATTCGGGATAGTTCCGCATCCCGATGGCCACCCGGTCGCCGGGTACGACGCGGTAGCGGTCCACCAGCAGGGAGGCCATGGCGTCCACGTGCACCATCACTTCGGGGAAACTCCATCGTTCGTCCTCGTAGACCAAGAAGGTGTCCTCCCCCCGGTCGCGGGCGGTGGCGAAAATTTCGCGCAGGCTCGGCGGAGCGTGTTTGAACGCCTTCACCTCCACCCCGCCTACGTCGATGGTCTCAATCTCGAACCGCTCGCCTTGTCCTGTGACCACCGCAGTGGCTTCCTCGTAGTTCAGCACGCTTCCCTTGCTAGCAGAGCCAACCGTTGGCGATCACAGCCCGGCCGCCAGGGCGGCCATCGCGCCCAACACGACGAGCAGATCATCGGGGGGATTTTGGCCCAGGTCGCGGGCTAACGCGATGAGGTTCACCACCAGCCGTTCGCCTTCGCCCCAGCCGGCGTAGGGGCCCCCGGCAAGGTCGAAGGCGGCGTCGAGAGGTGCCATTCCGGCCTGCAGGCGGGGGGTGCCTTCGGCCACCAGCCATTCGAAGTAGCCGCGCTGGTCCACCACACATTGGCGGTCGCTCAGCGGGCCATGGCCGGGAACCACGATGGCTGGGTCGAGCGCCAGAATGCGATCGCAGGCGGCCATCCAGCCGGCGATGGGCCCGGCCCAGGCAATCGGGTGTCCGCCGTGAAAGACGAGATCCCCGGTGTACACCACCTGGCGATCCGGTATGTGCACGATGACGTCGCCCTGGGTGTGGGCGGGGCCGAGTTCGTATAACTCCACCACGCGATCGCCCACCCGCAGGGTGAGCGATCCGTCGAAGGTGGTGGTGGGGGGCGTGATCTCGATGCCGTCGAACACAAAACTAGCGAAGATGTCCGTCAGGTAGGTGCCCGTGGCCCCCAGATCGGGGGCGGCGCGGAGCAGGGCGGCCAGCAGGCTGGAGGGCACCTCGTCCATCTCTCGGGCGCTGGCGCGAGAGGCCACGATCTCGGCTCCGGCTACCAGTTGGTTCCCGTAGCAGTGGTCGCCGTTGGCGTGGGTATTGACGAGGGTGCCGATCTCGGCCGCCGCGGGGGCCACCGCCCGCAACTCGGCCAGCATGGTGGCGGTGAGGGGCAGGTCGAACAGCGTGTCGATGAGCAACGACGCGGTGCCGTCGGTCACCAGTCCGGCGTTGGACCATCCCCAGCCCCCATCGGGCTGAAGATAGGCCCACGTGTTCTCGGCGATTTCGTGGGGGCCGCGCCGGAAGGGCATCATCTCCCGAAACGTAGTCGGACCCGCCCGGCCCGCCGTTCCCATTTGGAACCCACAGTCCTAGGCTGAGGGCGTGATCACCGCCGCTCCGGAGTCGACGGGTGCGCCCCCGAAGCCGTTGCTGCGGGGCTGGCTGCACCTCGTCTGTTTCTTCCTGGCCGTTCCCGCCGCCGTGGTGGTGGTGGCGCTGGCGTCGGGGGTCCGGGGCCGCGTCGCTTCTCTGGTCTACGGGCTGGGGCTCGTCGCCCTGTTCGCCGTGAGTGGTCTCTACCACCGGCTCAACTGGACCTCAGCCAAGCAAGCGTTGATGCAAAAGCTCGACCACGGCACCATTTTTGTGATGATCGCCGGGAGTTACACCCCGCTGTGTGTTCTGGTGCTCCGAGGGTGGATGGCATGGGCGATGCTGGCGTTGGCCTGGACCGGCGCCGCCATTGGCTTCGCTTTGGCCTTCACGGCGGGACGGGCCAGCCGCTGGTGGCGCGGCGTGCTGTATTTCTGCCTTGGATGGGCGGTGGTGGTGGCGCTCCCGCAGCTGTGGAACCACCTCAGCGTCGTCGAAATGACCCTGTTGGCGGTGGGAGGAGTGCTGTTCACGCTGGGCAGTGTGTTCCTGTTCACCCGCTGGCCGGATCCCTTCCCGCGGGTGTTCGGCTATCACGAGGTTTGGCACGTGCTGGTGGTGGCGGCGGTGGTCTGCCACTTCGTGGCCATCGCGTTAGTGGTCCACACCCCGGCATCGGCATAGCAGGGCGATGGAAAAGATCATTTTCCTGCTCTGGGCCGATCTCCAGCCCGCCCTCGGCGACCGGGTGAGGAGCCAACTCCTGGGCGAGGTGGCGCCGTACCTGCTCACGCGGGGCGCTCGGGGGGTGACGGTGAATGTGCACGACAGCCGCGCCGCCGAGGCCCCCTGCCCGGCGCCGCCGCCGGTCGGTGAGGCGGCCCCGGTGGCTCAGGTGTCCGTCTGGCTGGATAGTTACGACAAACGGCCCGGTGTCGACGATGCCCTCGCCACCATCGGGTTGCCGGTATCAGGGCATCTTGTAACCGAGTCGTGCTACGACGACTACGGCACCACTCCCCATGCGGCTCGGCGCGATTGGCCCGACGGGGAACCGTCGCCGGGCGTGTTGACCGTGGCCCTCGTGCACCGCCGGGCGGGGTTGGCCTACGGCGAGTGGATCGATAAATGGCACGGCACGCAGTCGCCCGCCTCGGGTCGGCTTCAGCCCCGTACCCGATACATCCGCAACGAGGTGCACCGCGGGGTTACCCCCGATGCCCCGGCGATCGACGGGATCGTGGAGGAAGGCTGGCCCTCCGCCGCCCACGTGGCGGATCCCATGCTGTTCTTCAACGCCGACGGCGATCCAGCCGTCATGCAGGCCAACCTGGCGCAGATGATGGCCAACGTGTCGGCTTGTCTGGATCTGGATCGTCTCCGCAGCGTGACGATGAGTGAGCACTTCGTGAAGACCTGATCCGCGTACCCGGGCGGATCAGAACATCGATTCGGCGTACCGATTGAGGTTGTCGATCTTGGTTTGGAGCGGCTCGGCATCCTGGGTCCGGTCGTAGGCCCACCGGAATCCCACGATCACGTCGGTGACCCCCATTTCCTCTAGACGGCTGATGCCATCGGGCGAGTAGGCGTCCATCGAGATCACGTGGATCTCAAAGGGGTCCGATGGGCGTCCCTCCTGGGCGCGAAGTTCGTGGAGACGGGTAATCAGGCCGGGCAAGGCCTCAAGATCCCCACCCCCGTGGATCCATCCGTCGTTGCGGGCCGCTCGCCGTAAGGCCGGCTCCGAATGGCCCCCCACGATGATGGGGATCGGGGTGGAGGGCACCGGGCACTGTTTGATGCGCGGCACGTCGTAGATCTCGCCGTGGAACTCAAACCACTGTCCGGTGAGAAGGCCGCGCATCACCTCGATGCTTTCGTCGGCTCGCTTTCCCCGACGAGCAAAGGGCACGTCGCACACCTCATAATCCTCCGGCCACGGGCTGGTGCCGATGCCGAGGGTCAGCCGGTTGTTGGTGAGCACGGCGGTAGACGCCGCCTGCTTGGCGACCAGCACGGGATGGCGCACGGTGAGTTTGAGCACCGAGATCACGAAACGGATGCGTTCGGTCACCGCTCCCATGGCCGGGATGATGGAGAAGGGTTCGAGGAACGGCTTGTCCTCGATGAAGCCCCGATCGCCATCGGCGGTATACGGATAGACGGCGTCGGACTCAGCCGGGTAGCAGATGCTGTCGGGCACCAGAAAGCCATGGAAGCCGGCCGCATCGGCGGCCTGGGCGAGCGGGAGGTAGTAGCTCGGATCGGTCATGGCCTCGGCGAAGGTGAACCTCACTGGACCAGTTTCTCCGACAAGGTCCACAGGGCATCGGCCGACTGGCGGTCGAGCGCGTAGCCCCGCACACCATCACGGGCTGTGGGGTCTTCCGTGATTTGGGCGATGTGGCAGTCCTCCAGGTAGACGCCGCCCTGACCGTCGAGGTCGGGCGAGGTGGCGGCCCACACGCTGGTCGCGGCGCCCTGCGGAATGGTTTTCCACGGCATCTCTACCGTGGCCTCGGCGAGGCGATCGATCAGGATCTGCAGTGATTCGCTGGTGAGGTGGCGACCCAGTTCGGTTTGGATACCCCCGGGATGGACGGCGAAGGCTCGCACCCCCTGAGAACGGAACCGGTCGTCGATGCCTACCGCGCATAAAGAGTTGGCGGTCTTGGAGCGCCCGTAGGCCATCCAGGGGTCGTAGGGAACCTGGTCGAAGCCGGGATCGTCGAGGTCGATGTCGCCGAAGCGGTGACCCGCCGAACTCAGAAGTACCACCCGGGCCCCGCCAGCGGCGATCAGGGCGGGCATGAGGCGGGTAATGAGCAGGAAATGGCCGAGGTGGTTGGTGCCGAACTGCAACTCGAATCCGTCCACCGTGGTGGCTTTCGGGCACGCCATGATGCCGGCGTTGGCGATGAGCACATCGATACTCGCATGGTCGTGGAGTAGGTCGTCGGTGAAGGTACGCACGCTGGCGAGATCGGCGAGGTCCACCCGGCGGAGCTCGAGGTCTGCCGCCGGCACGTGGACGCGCACTTCCTCGGCGGCGGCGGCACCCTTGGGGAGGTCGCGCACCGCCATGATCACCGATGCCCCGGCGGCGGCGAGGACCCGGGTGGTCTCGAGGCCGAGTCCGGTGCTGGCACCGGTGACCAGAATCCGCTGGTCGGTGAGGTCAAGGCCGGCGATTACGTCATCGGTGGTGGAGTGGAAGCCGAAGGTTGTCATGGGGGTCGATGTTGGCACGGATTGGGCAGCGGACCCCTTTGCCTGATCGGATAGGTCCTCGTGGACGACGCCTTCTCCGACCTATTCGACGCCAATGCCCGCTACGCAGCGCTCGACCACGAGGTGGCCGGCACCGGCACCGCTCGTCGGGGCCTCGCCATCCTCACCTGCATCGACTCCCGGATCGACCCATTGGCGGTGTTCGGGCTCGAGCCGGGAGACGCCAAGATTCTCCGGAACGCTGGTGCCCGAGTGACCGAGGACATGCTGCGCAGCCTGGCGCTGGCGGTGGCATCCCTCGGGGTCGTTCGCATCGTGGTGGTGCAGCACACCGATTGCAAGATGACCTCCGCCAGCGATGCGGAATTGCGCGCCGCGGTGGCCCAGGCCACCGGTCGGATCATCGAAGGGTTCGAGCCCCTGGCGATTTCTGATCAGCGGCGGGTGCTGGAAGACGACGTAGCCCTCGTGCTGGGCAGCCCGTTGATCCCCGACGGAACCGTGGTGGCGGGGTTGGTGTACGACCTGCATTCGGGCCGACTGGCCCCCGTGGTCCCGCCCGCCGGTGGGTAAGCCGTCGCCCGGATGGCTAACTGAGGCCGAGCATCTTGGTGATTCCGTGGTCACGGCCGGCGGTGTAGCCACCGTCCACCGCGAGGGCATGACCCGTAACGAAGGATGCGTCTGACGACAGCAGGAAGGCGGCGGCGGCCGCAATCTCCTCCGGCTGTCCGTAGCGACGCAGGGCATGTTCGATCCGGTAGCCCTCGGCCACATCCTCCATGCCGGGCATGTCGAACAGGTCGTGGGTCATCGGGGTCTGGATGAAGCCAGGGCAAATGGTGTTGGCCCGGATGCCCGAGGGCCCGTAGTCGATTGCCAGGTTCTTGGTGAGCAACACCACTCCGCCTTTGGCCGCGTTGTAGGCGCTCCCCCCGGCGGTGCCCTCGAGGCCCTCGATGCTGGCAATGGTCACGAGAGAGCCGCGCTCGCCCTGCACCGGGTCTTGGCTCAGAAGTTGGGCGATGGCATGTTTCATCACGAAGAAGGTGCCGGTGAGATTGACGCTGATGACGCGATGCCACTCCCCGGCGTCTACCTGATGGGCGGGTCCGCCTCCTGCTACCCCGGCGGCGTTCACCACCCCGTCGAGGCGCCCCCCGTGGGCCACGGCGGCGGTCACGAGGGCCTCGACGGCGGCCTCGTCGGTCACGTCGGTGGGTATGTACGCCCAGCGGGGGCCGAGGTCGCCGGGCCCGCCGTCGAGGTCGGCGCCTACCACGGTGGCGCCGTCAGCCAACAGGCGCTGGGCGGTGGCCAAACCGATTCCCGATGTCGCCCCCGTCACCATGACGACCTTGTCCTTGACTGAGACCATAGATACTCCTTTGTTTTCGGGTAGAACACTGTCTATGCGTTTCGCCTTGTTCTACGAGATTCCGGTTCCTCGCCCGTGGGGCCCGGATTCCGAGCGGCTGGCTTACCAACAGACCATCGAGCAAGCGGTGGCCGGGGAACAATACGGCTGGGACGCGTTTTGGACGGTGGAGCACCACTTCTTGGAGGAGTATTCGCACTGCTCGAATCCGGAGGTGCTCTTCGGGGCCATCGCCGCCCGCACCGAGCGAATGCGGTTGGGCTTCGGTGTGCGCCTGATGCCGAAGCCGTACAACCACCCGATCCGTACGGCGGAGTCGGTGGCGGTGCTCGACCTCATCTCCAATGGCCGCGTCGATATGGGGACGGGCCGCTCGTCTACCCGGGCCGAACTGGAGGGCTTCGGGATCGATCCCGCCGACACGCGGGCCATGTGGCAGGAGGCGATCGGGCACGTCGTGGGCTGTTGGACCAACGACGAGTACGAGTTCGAGGGCAAGCACTGGTCGATGCCGCGCCGCCGCGTGTTGCCCAAGCCCATCCAGTCGCCCCACCCGCCGATCTGGGGGGCCACCAGTTCCGAAGACGGCCACCGGCAAGTGGGCGACCTCGGCTTGGGCCTGTGTTCCTTCGCGGTGGGCGTCGCCCCGGAAGAGGTGAAGGAAAAGATCGACATCTATCGACAGGCCATCTCCACCTGCACCGCGCCGCTCGGGGCCTACGTGCACAACCAGGCATCCACCTTCACGATGGCGGTGTGCGCCCCCACCACTGCCGAAGCCCGGGCCACGGCCCGCGAGAGTTTTGAGTGGTACCCGAAGGCCGGGGCGCGGCTCATCGCCTCGGTGGCCGATATGCAGGCCGATCGCGGCCAGGATCTCGGTTCCTACGCGTACGCCGCCGACCTGAAGCAGGTGGCTGATGATGGTTCCCTCGACTTAATGGATCTTGACTACCTCGAGGGGATCGGCGCCTGTGTGCTGGGTACACCCGACGAGTGCATCGAGACCTGCCAGCGGTACGAGGCGGCAGGGGTCGACCAACTTCTGTGCCTCGTGAACCCCTACAAGATTCCCCACGATGCCGTCATGCAGACGATCCGCATGATGGGCGAGCACGTCATCCCGGCCTTTCGCTGATCCGGCCCGCAGGGTCGCTGGAGCGGCGGGTGGTGATGCCGGCCACTGGCCGCTAAAACTGGGTCTATGTCTGACCCCGCTGTCCTCGTGGAGCGCCACGACCATGTCCTCACCATCACGCTGAACCGACCGGAAAAACGCAACGCCTTCAATGCGGAGATGCTCTGCTTGCTGGGCGATGCGTGGGACCTCCTCGATGCCGATGACGATCTGCGGGTGGGAGTGATGACCGGCGCGGGCGGCAACTTCTCCGCCGGGGCCGACCTTGATCGGCTGGTGGGCGCCCTCATCTCGGGCAAGCCGGCCGAGGACGAGTACGAGGAACGGATCCGTCAGGACTTCACCCTTATTTACAAAGGCTTCCTCAAGGACCACTACGTGAAGAAGCCGATCATCGCGGCGGTGGAGGGCTACTGCTACGCCGGCGGGATGGAAATCCTCCAGGCCTTCGACATCCGGGTGGTAGCGGAGAACGCGCAACTGGCCGTTTCGGAGGTGCAACGGGGCCTGTTCCCCATGTCGGCCAGCACGATCCGGCTCCCCCGCCAGATTCCGTACACGGTGGCGATGGACATGCTCATTGTGGGCAACCCGATCACGGGGGCGCGGGCGTATGAAGTAGGGCTCGCGAGCCACCTCACCCCCGGTGGCCGGGCGCTGGCGGTGGCGCAGGAGGTAGCGGAGCGCGTCGCTGCCAATGGCCCACTGGCGGTGCGCAACATCAAAGCCTCGGTGACCGCCGCCCTCGAACTCACCGAGGCCGATGCTTTCGCCCGTGAGTTGGAACTGGGCATGGAGGTCATGGCGAGTCAGGACGCTCGGGAGGGACCCCGGGCGTTCATGGAGAAGCGCAAGCCCAACTTCACCGGGACCTGAAGCGGTGGACCGGTGGCTAAGGTCATAGCAATCGCCGGGGGCGCCGTGGGCGCTTCGCCGGTTCATCCGGATGGGTAACAGGAGGTTCACTATGGCCAAGAAGCCGTCCCGCTCCGGCGGTCGTGTCACCCCCAAGGGCACGCAGCCCGCTGGATCCAAGTCTGCCAGCCAACCACCGGCCCGCCCCACCTTCGACCCCGGCCGGCTGCCCGCCGCTCCCGGCCGTCCGGGAGCCGTCCCCGGCGGTCCCACCCGCTCCGGCCGCCGCGGCAACCGCTAACCCCCGCCCGGCGTCGTCGCCGCCGTGGGCCCGGCGGCGGCCCGGCCCAACGACAGAACGCGCGGGGGGTTACGGGAGGTTTGGCTTAGCTGCTGCGTCGGCGTGCGTTGCCACTGGCGGGGCGGCCCGGGCGGGCGGCTCCAGCACCAGTGGGTCGTCTACCGGGCTTGGCTTTGCCGCCGGTGCTGGCCGGCTTGGGGCGGGGGGTCCAATCCCCCTCGGACACCGCCCGGGGGCTTTCGCCCTTGCGGTGTCCCTTACCCCGGGTGGGCTTGGGGTTGGTGGAGCTGCTGGGACGAGCCGGACGAGTCGGACTCTCTGGACGAGCCGAACGGTCCGAACGCTCCGGACGAGCCGAACGGTCCGGACGCTCCGGACGAGCCGGCCGGTCCGAACGAGGCGGCCGAGCCGGACGAGCCGAACGGTCCGAACGGGGCCGGTCCTCGGCCCGGGCCCGTTCGCGGCGGGACACGCCGTCGAGACCGTCACCACGGTCCACCGGCGGGGCCGGAGTGGCGGCCAGTATCGAGGCGGCGGTGGCCACGGTCGCCGTCTCGATGGGCTCCCGGCGCCGAAGTTCCCGCTGCATCTTGCGCACGTCTTTTTCCTTTTCGGGGGAGACGAGCGTGATCACCGTTCCCGGCTCGCCGGCCCGGCCGGTGCGACCGGAGCGATGGACGTAGTCCTTGTCGGTGGCGGGCGGGTCGTACTGCAAAACGCAGGCCACCCCGTCCACGTGGATGCCGCGAGCGGCAACGTCGGTGGCCACCAGTACGTGCACATCGCCCTTGCCGAACGCTCGCAAGGCCTTCTCGCGCTGGCTCTGGCTGCGGTCACCGTGAATGGCCTCGGAGCGAATGCCGGCCTTGTTCAGTTGTTTCGACAGACGCTCGGCACCGTGGCGGGTCCGACTGAAGACGATGGCCGGCCAGCAGCGCTGCACAATGGCGGTGGCCACCTCGATGCGCTCTCCGTGGGACACGGCCCAGAAGCGATGGGTGACCTCGCCCTGCACCTCGAGCGATGCCGCCTCGTGATGCACCGGGTTCGTTTGGTAATTGCGGATGAGCACGTCGACATCGCCGTCGAGGGTGGCGGAGAAGAGCATGGTCTGACGTTTCTTGTTGGTGAGGTCGAGGAGGCGACGGACTTCAGGGAGGAACCCCATGTCGGCCATGCGGTCGGCTTCGTCGATCACCACGATGCTCACGTCGTCGAGGCGCAACGAGCCGCGCTCGAGAAGGTCTTTGAGGCGACCGGGGGTGGCCACCACGACTTCGACGCCCTTGGCGAGGGCCCGCATCTGGCGGTCCATGCCGGCACCGCCGTACACCGCCAGCACCTCGGTTTTGGTGCCCCAGCACAGGGCCATGAGTTGGTCTTGTACCTGCGACGCCAGTTCCCGGGTGGGTACCAACACGAGTGCTTTGGGGCGGCGGGGGGCCGCCTTTTCAACTCGGGCCAGCAACGGAAGGCCGAAGGCGATCGTCTTGCCGGAGCCGGTCGGGGCCTTTCCGCACACGTCGCGGCCGGCGAGGGCATCGGGAAGGGTGGCGGCCTGTACCGGGAACGGATCGGCGATACCGAGGACGTCCAGGCGCTCGCACAGACGAGCGGGCACGCCGAGTGAGGCAAAGGTGGGGGACATGGGGGGGTTCTCCTGCATCGAGGGGGCAGGGACGCGCGCACACTCGATGGGATAGATCGACGGGGGGCCGATCTCGTGTCGAGTGCAGCGATTCGTCCGCTGCTGAGGGGTGGCAGTCTCAAGCCACAGCTCGACACGGCCCGCCAGCGACTGCTGGCGCCCCATCATTATAGCGGTTCCCGCCCCCACCACCACTATCGGCATGGGGTGGCTACCGTCTCCAACGTCAACCCGCTCTCCCCCGGTGGGCGACAGGGGCGGCCGGCGGGGGAGTGACCGACCGAGGAGACCCCGGCGGGGATCAGGGTGGGGGGGTGCGTTCTTCCATGCCCCACGGTGAGCCGTGGTCGACGAGCAGGTCGAGGAATGGCTGCGCCGGGAAGGCCTCCGGTCCGAGTACCCCCGTCCCCGACCAGGCCTGCGTGGCGAGCAGTTCCAGCGCCACGACCGGGTTGATGGCGGTCTGCCAGACAACGGCTTGGGAATTATCGCGTCGCATGGTCTCTTCGTTGTCGGCCAGATGGTAGAGGTACACCTCCCGGGGACGGCCATCCAGACCGGTGCCGGTGACCCAGGTACCGGCGCAGGTGCGGCCCCGCATGCGGTCGCCCAGGCTGGCGGGGTCGGGGAGGCAGGCCGCCACGACGTCGCGCGGAGACACATCCATCCCCCGCACTTTTACCGTGGGGGTACGGTCGAGCCCGATCTTGTTGAGCACCTGAAGCACCTCGATGAACTCGTCGCCGAGGCCGTACTTGAACGTGACGCGGTCGCAGTCGACCCAGCGCGGGATGAGGAGTACTTCCTCGTGTTCCACGTTCACACACTCAACGGGGCCGATCCCCTCGGGGAACACGAACGTCTCGGGCTCGGAGAAGGGTGGGGTGGTGAACCAGCCTCGGTCCCTTTCCCAGATCACTGGCGGGTTCAGACATTCTTCGATGGTGGTCCAGATGGAAAACGTGGGGGCGAAGGCAAACCCATCCACCACGAGGTCGGCGCCGTCTCGGACGCCACATTCGCTGATGGTGCTGAAGAGGGAATCGGCGGCATGACGGGCGAACACATCCGAAAGGCCCGGCTCCACCCCCATACCCACCAGGGCCAGCAACCCGCGTTCTTCCCACTCCGGCGCCTGCTCGAACTGCTCATCTCCTAACTTCACCCCGGGCTGTTGATGGGGCTGGGACGGGTGTGGTTTCGACAGCGACATGGCCATGTCGAGGTAGGTGGCGCCCGCATCGAATGCCCCACCAAAGATCGGCATCACGAACCGAGGGTCGGCCGCGTTCAGGACGTGGGTGCATCCGTGGGCCCGGACGCAGGTGGCTACCTCATCCCGGTTCGACGCATCAAGAGCCACGCCGATGAAACGTGGATCACCGGTGGCTTCGGCGGCCATGACGGCGCGGGATTCGTCGAGGTCTGCGAGCACCACCTGCTCGAAGAAGGTGCGCCTCCGGGCGATCATGGCGAACGCCGACCCAACCCCACCACTACCCACTACGAGGATTTTCACGAGGCTCTCCTGTCTTGATGGTGGAACCACGCCGAGACGACGGGTAGCCATACTCGCCGCAACGAGTGCAGCGGGATGGGTCGGGGCGGCAACTCGGCAAAGGCTGGGAGGGGCTCGCCGTCGATGGCTGCTCCCATACGATGGCCCAGCCATGTGTTGAGCGCCACGCCCGAGCCGTTGCAGCCTGTCGCATACCAAAGACCTCCGACCTGCCCGCAGTGGGGGAGACGATCGAGGGTGAGGGCCACCTGGCCCCCCCAGGTGCGTTCCACTTTGGTTCCCGCCAGTTGCGGGTAGATCTCGAGCATCGATTGATAGAGGTAGTCGCGCGCCTCCTCTAGACCCACGCTGCCCAGTCGTTTTCGTCCGCCAAACACCATCCGTCCGGCGTCATCGAGGCGCCAGTACCACAGCAGATGGCGGTCGTTGAAGCACATGCGGCCGGTGGGGAGAACGGCCTGGGCGACCTCGGGAGCCAGTGGCTCGGTCGCGATGATGAACGACCCCATGGGAAGAACTCGGCGTCGCAGGGCGGGTACGAGGGAGTCGGCGTAGGCGTTGGTGGCCAGCAAGACGTGTTCGGCATCGATATCCCCCCGGGGGGTGGACACGCGCCAGCGGGTAGCGGCCTGGGTCACCGCCGTGGCTGGAGTGTGGGGGTGCAACGAGGCCCCCGCCGCCGCCGCTAATCGGGTGAGGCCGGCATGGAACCGGGCGGGGTGCAGCCCCCCGCTGCGCTCAACCACGAGGCCAGCGGAGAACGCGGCGGAGCCCACCTCGGCGCGCAGCGCATCTCCCCGCACCACATGAGCGGCGGATCCAACTGAGGCCAACTCGATCGCCAGGGCGTCGAGGTGGGCCGGCGCCCGCTGGCCGTGTGACAGGTAGAGCTGGCCGGTGCGTTCGTAGGCACAGTCGATGGATCCGGCGGCGATCACGTGCTCCACGTGGTCGAAGGCAGCTTCGACGGCGGCGTGGAGGCGAAGCCCGAGTTCGCCGTAGCGCTTAGTGAGCGACTCCGGCCCGGCCTTGAGGTCGGGCAGGACCATTCCACCGTTCCGGGTGCTCGCACCCCATCCAAGATCGTGGGCATCGAGAATCGCCACCGATCGGCCCCGCTGAGCCAGTTCGGTCGCCGCCGAGAGGCCGCAGTAGCCGCCGCCAATGATGACGACATCAACCGCGTCCGGCAGTGGCTGCGGTGCTATCGGGTGGGGGGTGGCGGTTTCCTGCCAGAGCACGCCCGGCGCATATCCGGGCGAAAGATGAGTGATCATGGCAACCAATGGTAAGTAACTTCTCGGGTTCTGTGGGAGCGTAGTGGCGTGAGCCAGGTAAATCCGTCAGGGTCAACCGAGGTGAGGATGGCCGAGGTCGCTGATCCCTCAACCGATGTGATCGTCCTTGATCACGTCGCCAAACGCTTCGCTGATTTCGTGGCCGTGCAGGACGCCTGTTTCGGCATCGAGCGCGGGTCGTTCTTTTCGATGCTCGGCCCTTCTGGCTGTGGCAAGACGACAACCCTGCGCATGATTGCCGGATTCGAATCGCCAACCTCGGGGAAGATTTTTCTTGATGGAGAGGACGTCTCGCGAACCCCGGCCTACCGGCGAAACGTCAACACCGTCTTTCAGCAGTACGCGCTGTTTCCCCACATGTCGGTGTTCGACAACGTGGCGTTTGGTCCTCGGAGCCGGAAGGTGCCGAAGCGGGACATAACACAGCAAGTGGGCGAGATGTTGGAAATCGTGCGCATGAACGACTTCGCCACGCGCCGTCCCGCCCAACTCTCTGGTGGCCAGCAGCAGCGAGTGGCCCTAGCCCGCGCCTTGGTGAACAAGCCGTCGGCGCTCTTGCTCGATGAGCCCCTGGCGGCGTTGGACCTCAAACTGCGGCAGGCGATGCAACTCGAACTGAAGCGCATCCAGCGCGATACCGGCGTCACCTTTGTTTTTGTTACTCACGATCAGCAAGAAGCACTGACGATGAGCGATCACATCGCGGTGATGAGCGATGGTTGGGTGGAGCAGATCGGCACCCCGGCAGAGATCTACCATCGGCCGGCGACGCCGTTTGTGGCCGGGTTCATCGGCGAGGCCAATCTGTTGCCGGGAACGGTCGAGCGGGCGGATGCCGGCCTGGCGGCGGTGGCGGTGTCGGGTGGAACCCTCTCGGTTCCCTCCGATGGCGGGATAGGTATCGGGAGTAAGGTGTTGGTGATGATCCGGCCGGAGCGGGTGCAGGTGGGGCGGAACCCACCCCCTGAGGGTTTCGATGGAGTGCCCGTGCTGGTACACGAGGTGATTTTCCGCGGAGCCACCGTGCACGTAGGGATCACCGGAAATGATGGTTCCACTATGGTGGCCCACCTCAGCGATGGCCACTCGCTCAATGGTCTGGCCCGCGGTGACAACGCCTGGGCGGCCTGGCCCCGCGCCGACTCCTATCTGGTTCCCACCGGTATGACCTCAGAAAATAGTCTCGTGAAAGAAGGCCCAGAATGACCACTAACCCTGTACCTCCCCGCCTTTCGGGTGGCCCATTGCTCTCGCGCCGGACATTGATCGCTCGGATGAGCGCGCTGGCCGCTGCCGGTGTGGTCGGTCCGGGCCTTCTCGCCGCCTGCGGTAGCGACGACGAAAGCGCCGGTGGCCCGTCGAACGCGCTCTGGCACGACAACTGGCCCGCCTACATGGATGAAGAGACGCTCGACCTGTTCAGAAAAGACTCCGGTCTCGACTTCAAATACACCGAGGGATTCAACGACAACAACGAGTATTTCGCCAAGGTGCAGGCGGACCTAGCCGCCAAGAAGTCGATCGGTCCCGACATCATCACGCCCACCTTTTGGCTGGCCGCCCGGCTGATCGACCTGGGCTGGGTGCAGGAGGTCCCCTTCGACAACATCCCGAATGCCGCCAACCTCGTTCCCCAATTGCGCAAGCCGGCCTGGGATCCGGATGGTCGCTTCTCGCTTCCCTACGCCTCGGGTATGACCGGGATCGCCTACAACATTGCCGAGACGGGCCGGGAGTTGACGAGCACGGGCGACCTGTTCGATCCGGCGTTCAAGGGACGGGTGGGGATGCTCCTCGAGATGCGCGACACCGTTGGCCTTACGATGCTGCTCACCGGCCAGGACCCCACTAAGGCCACTTTTGAGGGTGCCACCGAGGCCTTTTCCATGATCGAGGACGCCACCTCCAGCGGACAGATACGGCAATTCACCGGCAACGACTACATGGACGATTTGGCTACCGGTAACTACGCCGCCTGCATCGGGTGGTCTGGCGACGTCTTGCAACTATCGCTTGATAACCCCGATATTCGCTTTGTTATCCCCGACGAGGGGGGGATGCAGTGGAGCGACGTGATGGTCATTCCTTCGGGGTCGACGAATGCGGCCAACACCGCCAAATGGATGAACTACCTCTACGACCCTGAAAACGCCGCTCGCATCACGAGCTACGTGGGCTACAACACACCGGTGGAGGGGGTTCAGGCCGTCATGGCCGCCGGGGACGAGGCGCAGCAGGCCCTGGCGAAGAGCCAGCTCCTGTTCCCCGACGCCGCCACCCTCGACCGGCTCAGTGTCTTTGCGAATCTCGACCCCGAGGCCGAAGCCGCCTTCGACGAGCGTTTCTCGGAAATCACCGGGGCGTAGGTCGCGAATCTGTGACGAGCCGGGGGGGGGAGGATCGTTCCAAGCGCTCGGCCGGCATCGTGCCGTACGGCCTCCTGTCGCCGGGCATCCTGTGGCTGCTGCTGTTTTTTCTGGTGCCCCTGGTCACGCTCGGGCGCACATCCCTCTCGGTGAAGGCCAGTCGTTTCGACCCCAACGACATCCGGCTCACCTGGGAACTCTCCAACTACACCAACGCCATCGGGGATTACTCCGAGCAGTTCCTCCGGTCCTTCGCCTACGCCGGTATCGCCACGGTGGCCTGCATTCTCATTGGCTACCCCATCGCCTACGTGATCGCCTTTCGTGGTGGTCGGTACCGCAACGTGCTCCTGGGTTTGGTGGTGATTCCATTCTTCACGTCCTTCTTGATCCGCACCCTGGCGTGGGTGAATGTGCTCTCCGATAAGGGGCCGGTGGTGTCGGCGATTGAGTACCTGCAGTTCAGCGGCTTGCTCGAGTCACTAGGGATCATGAGCGATGGGCGGCTGTTGTCCACCCACACCGCGGTGGTGGGAGGGCTCACGTACAACTTTCTCCCCTTTATGATCCTGCCGATCTATGTGAGCCTGGAGAAGATCGACCTCGGGCTCGCCGATGCCGCCAAAGACCTCTACAACAATGGCTGGCAGGCCTTCCGAAAGGTTGTGCTCCCGTTGTCGTTGCCGGGTTTGTTCGCGGGCAGCCTGCTCACTTTCATCCCGGCGTCAGGCGATTTCGTGAACGCCAAGTTCTTGGGGGGGCCGCGTAACACCATGATTGGGTCGGTCATCCAGGATCGCTTCCTCGTGCAGGGAGACCTCCCCACCGCGGCGGCCCTGAGCTTCATGCTGATGATCATCATGACGATTGGCACGCTGATCTACGCCCGGATGCTCGGCACCGACGATCTCATTTGATGAGTACCGGCTCCCAACCCCCTGAGACCGCCCTCGGTCGGGCCGGCCGGTGGGGGCTTACAGCCTTCGCGGCGGCGGGGTTCGTGTATCTGTTCCTGCCCATCGCCGTCATCGTGGTTTATTCGTTCAACAAGCCCCGCGGGAAGTTCAACATCATCTGGCAGGAGTTCACGCTCGATAACTGGAAGTCTCCCTTCGCTCCCGGTCCCCTCACCGACGCCATGGTGCTCTCGCTCAAGGTGGCCGCTATCTCGGCGGTGGTGGCCACCATTCTCGGGACCCTGATGGCGCTGGCCCTCGTGCGCTACCGGTTCCGAGGCGGAGTGCTGATCGGGCTTCTGCTCGTGCTGCCCATCACCACGCCCGAGATCGTGATGGGCTCATCGTTAGCGACCTTGTTCATCAGCCGGGGCGTACAGCGGGGTTTCGTCACAATATTGATCGCCCACGTTCTGTTCTGCACGTCGTTTGTGGCGCTCACGGTCAAGGCCCGTATTCGCGGCTTCGACTGGAACCTGGAGGATGCCGCCATGGATCTCGGGGCGAGTCCGTGGCGCACGTTCAGCCGGGTGACCCTGCCTCTGATCACCCCCGGGATTCTCGCCGCCGGGCTGCTCAGTTTCGCCCTGTCCATCGACGACTTCATCATCACGTTCTTCAACTCGGGCTCGGAGGAGACGTTTCCCCTCCGGATCTTTGGGGCCTCGCGTACCCAAATTTCTCCCCAGATCAACGTATTGTCCACCGTCGTGCTGCTCGGCAGCATCACCTTGATGCTGGTCGGGGTGGTCTTTCGCCGGCGGACGGACGGGCACTGAAGAACCCTGGCCGGCGGTTAGCGGACACCCCAGCTGTAGGTCTGTTTTACGAGGCTCATGTAGGTGAAGACCTCGGTTTTGGATACGCCCGGGATGGCTCGGACATGGTCGTTCACCAACGTGAGCAGGTGCTGTTGATCGGTGCACACCACCTCAATGAGAAGGTCGAACCGTCCCGCCGTGATGACTACGTAGGCCACTTCGGCCAGGTGTTCGAGGGCGCTGGCGACTTGGCGTACATCGCCGACCACCGAAATGGCCACCATGGCCTGGATGTCGAACCCAAGGGTGACAGGGTCGGTGACGGCCACCACTTGCATGACCCCGCGTTCGGTTAGCCGTTGTACGCGTTGGCGAACCGCCGCCTGGGAGAGGCCCACCTGCGGAGCGAGTTTGGAATACGGCGCTCGTCCATCAACCTGCAGGAGACGGATGATCGCCTTGTCGGTGTCGTCGAGCTCCGTTGCGGGTTCCGGCATCACACGACGCCGTGGCTGGGGGTGCCGGCTGGTCTTCCGAGTGCTTCGGCCACCACGGCGTTGACTACCTCACCGCCTTCGGTATTGAGACCGTGGGCCAGGGTGTGGTCGGCGCGGCCGGCCTCGGTGATGCCCAGGAGAGCCACCTCCACGAGGTAGGGGAGGGTGGCGTTGGTGAGGGCGTGGGTGGAGGTGATCGGTACGGCGCCGGGCATGTTGCCCACGCAGTAGTGCACCACACCGTGTTCTGTATAGGTGGGGTCGTGGTGGGTGGTCTCGCGCGAAGTCTCCACGCACCCGCCCTGGTCGATGGCCACATCCACGATCACCGCCCCAGGCTTCATCGTTCGCACCATGGACTCGGTGATCACTATCGGGGCGCGGTCCCCCGCCACCAGCACGGCCCCGATCACGAGGTCGGCTTCGGCGATGCATCGCTCCACGGTGCCGCGATTAGACGCCAGTGTGGTGATGCGCCCCTTATGGATCTGGTCCACGAAGCGCAGGCGGTCGAGGTTCTTGTCGAGGAGGTTCACTTCGGCTTCCATGCCCGCCGCGATCCACGCTGAGTTCCAACCGACGTTGCCCGCCCCGATCACCACGACGCGCGCCGGTTGCACCCCGGGGGCGCCGCCCAGCAGTACGCCGCGTCCGCCCTGGGGGGCTTCGAGGAAGCGGGCCCCCGCTTGGACGGCGAGCCGCCCCGCCACTTCGCTCATGGGCGCGAGGAGCGGAAGCGAGCCGTCGGGCCGCATCACGGTCTCGTAGGCGATGCCGGTGGTACCGGCCGAGCACAGCGCGTCGGCCACCTTCGGATAGGCGGCGAGGTGCAGGTAGGTGAATAGGGTCAGGTCGGGCCGTAGGTGCACGAACTCACTGGCCTGAGGTTCCTTTACCTTCACGATCATGCCGGCGCGGGCCCACACTTCGTCGGCGTTGGCCACCACCTCGGCGCCCGCCGCCCGGTACACGTCGTCGGGAATGCTGGCGCCCGCCCCGGCCCCGGCCTGCACGAGGACCTGAACACCGTGGCTATCCATTTCGCGCACGCCGTCGGGAGTGAGGGCGACGCGTCGCTCATCGGCTTTGATCTCCGTGGGTACGCCCACCGATAGCTTCATCGGTCAAGTTCCTTCCACGCCTCCAGGAGCACCTGGTGCAGGGTGGAAGTTATGAGGTCGAATTCGTCGCCCCCGGCCACGAGCGATGGCGAAAGTTGGATGACGGGATCACCGCGGTCGTCGGCCCGACAGATGAGGCCGAGTTCGAGGAGCCGCTTCGACAGGAACCCGCGGATGAGCCACTCGCACTCGGCATCGGAGAAGTCGACGCCGTTCTTGGTGAGTTCGATGCCGTAGAAGAAGCCCATGCCCCGGACCTCCCGCACGATGGGCAGGTCGGTGAGGGTGGTGAGGGAGGAGCGGAACTCGGTTTCGAGGCCCTGGACGCGGCCGGGGAGGTCTTCGCGTTCCATGATGTCGAGGTTGGCAAGGGCCACTGCGCAACTCACGGGGTGACCCCCGAAGGTGACGCCATGGAGGAAAGATGCTCCCTCGCCCATGAACGGCTCGGCCAAGCGGTCGGAGATCATCACGCCTCCGAGAGGCGCGTAGCCCGAGGTCACGCCCTTGGCGAAGGTGATCATGTCGGGCTGGTAGCCAAGCCGACTGGCGCCGAACCAACTACCGAGGCGCCCGAAGGCGCAGATCACCTCGTCGGACACGAGGAGCACGCCGTGGCGGTTGCAGATCTCTCGTACTCGCTGGAAGTAGCCCTCCGGCGGCACCAGGCAACCGCCGGCGTTCTGCACCGGTTCCAGGAAGACCGCCGCCACCGTTTCGGGTCCTTCGGCGATGATCATCGCTTCGATGGCATCGGCCCCTGCGAGTGGATCATCCGGGTTGGCCCGTCCGGCGTCGAGGGTGTTGGGCACGTGACGGGCCTGCCCGCTCAGCATCGGTCGGAACGGATCTTTGATGCCTTCCAGGCCGGTGATTTCCAAGGCGCCCAGGGTGGTGCCGTGGTAGGCCGTCTGGCGACTGATGACCTTCACGCGCTCGGTTTGCCCGATGGCGAGGAAGTACTGGCGAGCGAGTTTCCAGGCCGACTCCACCGCTTCGCCGCCCCCGGTGGTGAAGAAGACGCGGTTGAGGTCGCCGGGGGCCAAGGCAGCGAGCCGGGCGGCTAGCTCGATGGCGGTGGGGTGGGCGTAGGTCCAGAGGGGGAAGTAGCCGAGTTTGCCGGCCTGGGCGCCGGCGGCCGCCGCGATCTCCTCCCGACCGTGGCCAACCTGCACCACGAACAGTCCGGCGAGGCCATCGACGTAGCGGTTTCCCTGTTCGTCCCATACGTAGGCGCCCTCCCCGCGTTCGATCACCGTGAGGGGGCTGCCCGGTTCGCCCTCAAGTCGGGAAAAGTGGAGCCAAAGGTGATCGGCCGCGGCGGCCGCCATTGCGTCGCGTGTCATGGTCATGCGTGGCCTCCGAAGCCCTCAACGGTATTCGTCATAAAATGAAGTTTTTTCTATGATCTCGCTCACATTATGGCATAGTGACGCTAGAAACGCTTGCAACGGAGGGTTTGCTCGATGCGTGACGAGAATTTCATTGGAAACCAGTGGCGGGCATCCCGCTCTGGTGCCACGGACAACATCGTGAATCCGGCCACCGGTGGGATCATCGGTACCGCGCCGGCGAGCGATGCCTCGGATGTGGACGAGGCTGTGCAAGCCGCCGCCGGTGCCTTTCCGGCCTGGGCGGCTCAGACGCCGCGCCAGCGCAGCGAGGCCCTCCATGAGTTGGCCCGTCGCATCGGCGACGACATCGAGACCCTTTCGGCTATCGAGTCTGAGAACGTGGGCAAACCGGTGTCGATCATGGAGTTCGAGATGGATCTCACCCTCGACAACTGGAACTTCTTCGCGTCGGCGGGCCGGTTCCTGGAGGGCCGCGCCGCCGGGGAGTACATGGAGGGCTACACCTCGATGTTGCGCCGGGAGCCCTTGGGCGTAGTCGGTTCGATCGCCCCCTGGAATTATCCGCTGAACATGGCCACCTGGAAGGTGGCCCCCGCGCTGGCCGCCGGGAACACCGTCGTGCTGAAGCCGTCGGAACTCACGCCCTACACGGCATTGCGTCTTGCCGAACTTGCCGCCGATGTGTTGCCCCCCGGTGTATTCAACGTGGTGTGCGGCCAGGGTGAGACCGCTGGCGTGGCGCTGGTGGATCATCCCGAGGTGGCGATGGTGTCTCTCACCGGCTCGGTGGCCGCCGGCCAGGCTGTTGCCCGAGCATCCGCCAACACGCTCAAGCGGGTACACCTCGAGTTGGGTGGTAAGGCTCCGGTGGTGGTGTTCGACGACGCCGACCCGGCGGCGGTGGCCGCCGGCGTTCGAGCGGCGGGCTACTACAACTCCGGCCAGGACTGCACCGCCGCCTGCCGGGTGATCGCCGGTCCCAAGGTCTACGACGCCGTCGTTGCGGCTCTCTACCACGAGGTGACCGAGATCCCCTTCGGCGATCCCACCCAGCCCGATACGGAGGTGGGTCCGGTGGTATCAGCTGAGCAATTAGCGAGAGTGACGGCGATGGTGCGGCGGGCCGCCGAAGCCGGAGCCGAAGTGCTCACCAGCGCTACTGCTCCCAGTGGTGGGGGCTACTACTACGCCCCTTCCATCGTGGTGGGTCCCGCCCAGGACAGCGAGATTGTCCAGCGCGAGGTATTCGGTCCCGTCGTCACCGTACAGCGCGCCCCCGACGAAGAAACCCTGCTGGCCTGGGCCAACGGGGTGGACTACGGCCTGGCGGCGTCGGTGTGGACGAGCGATGTCGGGCGAGCGATGCGAATGGCGGCGGGCTTGCGGTTCGGCACCGTATGGGTGAACGACCACATCCCCATCATGAGTGAGATGCCCCATGGCGGCTTCAAACAGTCCGGCTACGGAAAGGACATGAGTATCTACGCGGTCGAGCACTACACCGAACTCAAGCACGTGATGATCAAGCACTAACGCGGTCGCCGACTGACCGGCGTCGGCGGGCGACGCCGGTCAGTCGGGCCGGGGAAAGCCAAGGTCGACGGTGCTGGTGGAGGGGTCGGGCCAACGAGTGGTGATCACTTTGTTGCGGGTGTAAAAGCGCACGCCTTCGGCGCCGTACATGTGGCTGTCACCGAAGAGGGAGTCGCGCCACCCACCGAAACTAAAGGCGGCCACCGGGACCGGGATGGGCACGTTGATGCCCACCATCCCCACCTGAACCTCTTGTTCGAAGTGTCGGGCGGCACCACCGTCTCGGGTGAAGAGCGCCACCCCGTTGCCGTACGGGTTGGCGTTGATGAGGGCCAGGGCTTCGTCATAGGTCGAGGCCCGCACCACGCAGAGCACCGGACCAAAGATCTCGTCCCGGTACACATCCATGTCGGCGGTCACCCGATCGAGCAGCGAGGCACCGAGAAAGAAGCCATCACCGGCCACGGTGGTGGTGCGGCCGTCGACCACGGTGATCGCCCCGGCGGCCGCTCCTTTGTCCAGATAGGAAGCCACCCGGTCGCGGTGCTCGGCTGTGATGAGCGGTCCCATCTCCGAGGCGGGGTCAGCGCCGGGACCCACCACCAGTTTGTCCACCCGCACCCGAATGGCCTCCACAAGGGGGTCGCCCACCTCCCCGACCGCCACGACCACCGATACCGCCATGCACCGCTCGCCGGCGGAGCCGTAGGCGGCGCTTACCGCGGCATCGGCGGCGAGGTCGAGGTCGGCGTCGGGCAGCACCACCATGTGGTTCTTGGCTCCTCCGAGAGCCTGGACCCGCTTGCCGTGGGCGGTACCGGTTTCGTAGATGTGCTTCGCCACCGGGGTGGACCCCACGAAAGAGACCGCCGCGATGTCGGGGTGTACCAAGAGTCGGTTGACGGCTACCTGGTCGCCGTGCACGACGTTGAGCACCCCGGGGGGTAGGCCCGCCTCCAGGAAGATCTCGGCCAAGAGCAGCGATGCCCCCGGGTCGCGTTCGGACGGCTTGAGGATCACTGCGTTTCCGCACGCGATGGCGTTCGGCAGCATCCACAGCGGCACCATGCAGGGAAAGTTGAACGGCGTGATACAGGCCACCACGCCCACCGGTTGTCGCAACGAGTGCACATCGACGCCGCTGGCGACCTGGGGGGAGAATTCCCCCTTGAGCAAATCCGGAATGCCGCAGGCAAACTCGATGCATTCGAGGCCTCGCTGCACTTCGCCGGCCGCATCCGACAGGGTTTTGCCGTGCTGGGCGGTGATGACAGCCGCCAGCTCATCCCCTCGGCGCACCACTGCCTCGCGCACCGAGAACAGCACCTGAGCGCGGCGGGCGAGGGGAACGTCCTGCCAGGCTCGCTGGGCCACTACCGCAATGGCCACGGCGGCATCTACCTCCTCGGGCGAGGCGAGATCCACCTCCGCGGTGCGGTGGCCAGTGGCCGGATCGTAGATGGCGGCTGTGCGTCCAGAGGTACCCGGAAGGCATCGGCCGCTAATGAAATGTTGGAGGGTGTTCACAGCGCTCAGCCTACGATCTGATGTGGACTTCGTGACGATGATGGAACTAACCCCGCAGGGCGGGGATGTTTTCCTGGCCCGCGGTCCCCAGTATCCGTGGGGGGGTCTCTACGGTGGCCAGATCATCGCCCAAGGCCTGCGGGCCGCTGCCGCCACCGTGGCCGAGCCGTATCGGGTGCACTCCTTGCACGCCTACTTCATCCGTTCCGGGGATGCCGCTGCACCCATCCGGTTTGACGTGACGCGTTCGCGCGACGGTCGTTCGTTCTGCACCCGAAGTGTGGTGGCCCACCAGGACGACATGGGGGTGATCCTCACGATGTCGCTGTCGTTCCAGGTGGAGGAGACCGGCCACGATGTGCAGATCGCTCAGATGCCCCCAATGCCGCCACCGGAGGGGTTATCGGGGTACTCGTGGAGCCCGATGTTTCTCCGCCGCTTCGCCCAGTTGCGCAACGAGGAAGAAGGGCGCGGGGTGGCGTGGCTCAAATTGCAGGACACCATCGGCGATGACCCGGTGCTTCAGGCGTGTGCTTTGGCCTACTTGTCGGATGACTTACCCACCGATGCGGTGGTGGCCTTGCACCCAGAACGCCCCGATCCGGGCGCGGGGGATGCGTTCGAGTTGGGCTGGATGTCGGCCAGTCTCGACCACGCGATCTGGTTCCATCGCCCGTCGCGAGCCGACGAATGGCACATCCATGACTTCGCTAGCCACGGCTACCTCGCCAATCGAGGGCTGAGCATCGGCCACGTGCTGAGCCGGGAGGGCATTCACGTGGCCACCGTCGCCCAAGAAGTTCTGTTGCGAAAGAGCCCGTGAGGCACCCGGCGGGCTAGTCCACGCGTTCGCCGTACATCCAGCCCAGGGGATCGGCGATGAGTTCGAGGCGCTCCCCGTCGGGTCCGTGGAAGTAGAGGCTCGTCTCGTACACCTCGTCGCAGGCCACGCCGGCGTCGTTGAGGCGGTCTTTGGCCTGGTGCCAATGCGCTGTTTCGATAGAAATGGCCAGGTGGTGCAGGCCACCGAGCACTTCGCGGTATGGCGCGAGGTCAACCCCGGGCAGATCGAAGAAGGCCAGGGCATTACCCCCGCCGAGGTCGAAGAAGAAATGGGTGGAGCCGGGCCAGTCGCGGTTTTCGAAAATGCTGGTGAGCGGGAACCCCAACACCTCTTGGTAGAAGCGCGTGGTGCGCTCCACATCGCTGCAGATCAGGGCGATGTGGTGCACTCCTCGGGCCTTCGACGGCGGCCGATCGTCGCGCTCGGTGAGGTAGGCAGCCCGAATTCGGTCTCGTTCCAGTTCTAGGCGATGGCGTTCGACGTCATCTACGGGGGTGGCCTGGGCCGAGTACGAACCCTCCACCGCTTCAGCCCGCCGTCGCGGTCTGCAGAGCGCCGGCGAGCTCGGCGAACTCCGTACGCTCCGTCTCGTCCAACCCCTCATAGGCGTGGGCGATGGCTCGGTTGGTGTTGGCTTCGGCGCGGTCCCAGGTCGCCGCCAGGCCGTCCACCTCGGCGAGTTCGGTCCAGCCAAACAGGGGAGCCATACCCGGGCTCTTCAGCGACAGGGCCTGCAGCGGGCTGAGTCCGGCCGCGATCACCGTGGCGTTGTGCAAACCCCCGCGCAGTTCTCGCAATGCATTCATCTGGTGGACGGCCCGAGCCTTGGGATCCGCCGGTACCGCCAGGGCCCGCCAGCCCGCAAACAGCGCGGCCCCGGCCGGCCGTGCCTCGGTTATGACCTTCCCGGCCAGGTCGCCGAGACGAGCAACGTCGAGGCCATCGGGCACGTGCTCCTCGGCCCAGTGATGACAACAAGTGGCGAACTCGCCGGCGGCTTGGGCGGGGGGCATGACGGCCCGACCCTGATCCCACATGGCGCGCAGGCCGGTGGGCTCGAAGAACAAGAAGGCGGCACACACGACATCGGAATCCACGTCGCCGAGCACGCCGCCACGCCCGGTTACATAAAAATCGAGTCCCCCGAACCCCAGGGCAGCACCGCGTTGGTAGGTGGCACCCGCCACCATGAAGTGGCTGCCGAGCTGGGTAACGGCGGCGGCGGTCGCGGTCGCGGCGGTAAGTGCATCCATCTGTTTGCTCCCGTGGTGGCCCGGAGGGGTGCCTCGGGTGCCTGTCTAGCCCATCGGACGCGCGATGATCTGTTCCTTATTCCTCGGCGGTACCGGAATACCCGCCTGACCAAAACCGGAGGCCCTCGTGGCGACCGTTACTGTCCCTGTCCGTTCTCCCGCGCCGTCTCCGCTCGCGCGAGTAGGCCTGGCGGCCTCCGGGGCTTATGTAGGCGCCTCGGTGATCGCCAACGTTGCCAGCCTCAAGATCGGCTTCGTGTTTGGCCGGGCCGTGGATATGGGCACGTTCGTGTATCCGATCACCTTCACGTTGCGAGACCTGATCCATAAGGCACTCGGTAAACGAGCAGCCCGCACGCTCGTATTCACCGCCGCCGGGGTGAACGTGTTCATGGCGCTGTATCTCCAGTTCGCCGCCCGGGCCCCCACCGACATGAGCTACCCGTTAGGGGCCGAGTTCTCCGCGGTCCTTTCCCCGGCCTGGCGCATCACCGCCGCTTCCATCGTGGCCCAGGTGATCAGTGAACTGACCGATACCGAGGTGTATCACTGGTTTGTCACCAGGGTCACCGCCGGGCATCAGTGGGCCCGTGTCGCAGTTAGTAACGGCATCAGCCTGCCCGTTGACAACGCCCTGTTCTGTGTCCTGGCCTTCGGGGCGATCCCCGGCCTGCGCCACAACGCCCTCACGTTGCCGTGGGCGGTCGTGTGGGACATCTTTCTCGTGAACCTGGGGGTCAAGGTGGCCGTGAGTGCGGCCAGCGTGCCGCTGATCTATCTCAGCGGCGACCGCGACTGGAGCGCCGACGAGGAAGATGCCTGACCGGATTCGCAGGCCGTGAAGGCATCCCGCAGCACATCCTGGAACGCGTCGCCGTTCAGGGTGTTGCCCTCGGGATCGGTGATCTGCTCGTAGGTCACGTGGTCAACCACCTCTCGGGCGTAGCAGCGGGTGCCGTCCGCATCGAGAGCGGCGGCGGCATCAGCCACGAGGAAGCCCCAGAGACTGGGGAGGTAGATCGAAGTGGCGGACCGGCCGGTGAGCGCCATGTCCAGGTCTTGGCCAGGATCGCAGGCCTCGATCCCCGGGTGACCGTCAATGGTCTGGCGGCGGGCCTCACCGCCGGGCATCGCCTCAACCCACTCGTCGATGGCGGCGGCCATCTCTCTCTCGTCGCGCCGCTGATCACCGATGAAGCCGAGGCGTACACAGGTGATGCCGTCTCGTTCGAAGGCGGCGAAGTCGTCGCCATTCCACCCGAGCGCGGCTTCGAAGGCCACCTTGGGGTCAATGCGCTCGGCCAGGATGAAGTACCAGCTGGTTGCACCGAAGGGATCGGTGTCGAAGAGTTCGAGGTCCTCATCGAATCCGAGGTCGAGGCGCTGGCGGCCCTCGCCGTTGAGGTAGCTGGAGGGGTCGAAGATGGCTTCCTCGGTGCGGGGAGGTTCGTTCAAGGCGCTATCGACGGCCGTGTTCCCGCCCTGGTTGAACAGCATCGCCACAAAGGGTTGACCGAGCGCGTACGGGACCGCCGTCGCGGCCCGCAGGAAGGGGGGCACGTCGGCGGTGGCCGTGTCACTGGTGCTGAGCTCCCCTGCGTATTCCTCCTCGTAGGCCGCGAGTTCATCAGGGGTGAGCTGGGTGGAGCGGTATGCGCTCTCCACCCGCAAGGCGTCGCCCTCCACCAGGGCCCGGAACACGGTGGCCGCACTGGAGTCACCGTCGGGGTCGGCTACCTGATCGAGGTCGAAGTGCTGGTCTTGGAGTGCGTGGGTCAGTTCGTGGGCGAGGGTGACGCGGAGGCCCTCAGTCATCGCCGTGCCTCGAACGCTGATCCGTTTGGTGCGGGGGTCGTAGAACGCCAACGAGCCACCGTCGGCCATCTGGTCAAAGGCGGTCACGAGATCCACAGCCCCGGAGGCCAATCCCAGCGCCCGCAGTTCGGCGGCGTACCGATCGAGTGCGTTCTGGTTGTCGTCGCCGTCGCGGGCGGTAGAGCGTTCGGTGTATTCCTTCGCCGTGAGGAAGTCCACCTGCACGGCATGATCGAACATCAAGTCGCGCTCCCCCTCTACGAACTCGGCGATGGATGCCACTCGCGGGTCCCACTCCGTGGGGTGGTCCGCCCCCGGTTCCGTCAGGTTGGTGATCACCATCACCCCGCCAAGGGCGACGGCGGCGATGGTGGCCGCCAGGACCCACCAGCGCGCTCGGGGCACCCTGTTGTTGCCGAGGGGCGGCGGGAGCGGCGGGAGCGGAGGGGGCGGAGGGGGCAGCGGGAGGTTGGTCATGGGTGAGCGGACGCCTCACGTTAGGGCAGCGCGCTAGCGAAGGGGCAGCAGGGCAATGGTGTCGTCGGGATCGATCGCGCCGGGGGCGGGGGCGGCCACTGCGGTGTCGGACGCACCGCGGCCGATGAGGTGGAACACGATCGCCACTACCGCCGCCAGCAGATTCCCGGCCAGGAATGCCGTGGCCGCCCCTTCGATGCCGTATTTGGGCACCAAGATGAGAGCCGGTACGAGGATCGCCAGGGACAGGGTGCCGGTGATAGCCACGGTGACCCGATGGCGATGCTGCACCCGTGCCTCGGTGAGGTAGACGGAGGTGATCGCCCACGGGATCGCCGCCGCCACCAGGCGGGGCAACACCGCGGCGGCGGCGGCGTAGTCGTCCCCGTAGAGCGCGGTGATGAGGTTGCGGCCCGCAATGGCCGCCATGGTCGCCAGCACCATGAGCCCGGTGGCGATGACCACGGCTAGACGCACCTGCCCGCGGACGTGGCTGCCGTCCCGGCCGCCTTCGGCCAGGAGAGCCTGCCCGATGGCGGTGGGGACGTAGCAGGCGAGGGATGCCACCCCCCAGGCCACGTAAAAACTGGCATTGAGGTCGGCAGTCACGTCGATCAGCACGATGACCGGCATCACAAAGGTGGGGGCCTGGTAGGTGATGGTGGACGCCCAGTTCACCGCCGAGAAGTGCACCATGGCTCTCGTCGTGCCCGGACGCGGGCCCCAGTGGTGGCTGTCGCCAGTGATCTTGGGCAACAGGGCGATGCCGATGAAGCCAGACAGGGCGGTGGGGAGGGCGGCGGCCACCAGGAGCCAGACCGCTCGATCGTGGATCAGCGGAATGAGCAGCAGGGGAAACCGCACCACCGCCACCACGATGGCCCGGGCCAGCACGAGACCCCAGCGGCGTTGGGTCATGAGGCGCACGTCGACGAGAAGAGACAGTGCCGTGCCCACGCACAACACGGTGAATATCGCCGGCCCCGCCAGTCCGTCCCATTGGCGTAGTTCCTGTACCGCCGCCGGGTTCAGCAAGGTGATGTAGGCCACCCCGATCAATGCCGAAGCCACCGTGGTGGCCAGCGCCCCCCAGGCAAACAGCACGTGGTCGTCTCGACCGCGCCCGGCGGCGTAGCGGGCTACCGCCACCGGCTGGCCCAAGCCGGCGACGAAGGCCACGAAGAGAATCGAGGTGTACAGGGCGGTGGCGTAACCCACATCCGATTGTTCGTCGGCACGCGCCGCGATGAGCCAGTAGGCGGCTCCCGATGCTGCCGTTACCCCGGCGGTGATGACGAGCGCGAGAGAGCCGGTGAGTAGGTGACGATGCCCTGAACCCAGGACCCGGAGCTGACGCAACATCGACCGGGAGGCTACCGGCCGTTCACGATGGCTCGGGGGAGGCAACCGGCGCCCCTCGCTCCACCGTCGAGGCGTTGGCTTGCGCCGATGTTGACCGGCCGGTCAAGGTTGGGAATGGTCGAGGGAGAAACCCAATGAGCGACAGCGCCATCACGTTCCCGGGGGCCCGGCGGCCCGATAGGCAAACCACGGTGGACAGCCACGGCCTGGCCATCGCCGTGCATGAATGGGGCGATGAGGCCGCCCCGCCGATTCTCCTCGCCCACGGCGGCTTCGACTTTGCGGGAACCTTTTCGGTGTTCGCCCCCCTGCTGGCCGACGCCGGGTTTCGGGCGATTTCCTGGGATCATCGGGGTCACGGCGACTCGCAGTACGCCGCCCTCTACAACTGGGAGGCAGATCTGCGCGACGCCGCCGCCGTGTTCGACTCCGTTTCCTTCGCCCCTATGCCGGTGATCGGGCACTCCAAAGGGGGCAGCCTGATGCTGCAGTTGGCCGATGCCCTTCCCCACCGGGTGAGCCACCTCATCAACCTCGACGGCCTACCGTCGCGCCGCAGTTTTCCTGATGTGTCCGACCACCAGCGCACCAAACTCATGGCCGACGAACTCACGGCCTGGCTCGACCATCGCCGGTCATTGGCGGATGCCCAACGTAAGCCGGGAACCATTGCCGAACTGGCGGAACGACGGGGTCGCATGAACCCTCGCCTCGATGCGGATTGGCTGCGCTACCTCGTCACCATCGGGGCTCGGGAGCAGGCCGACGGCTGGCGCTGGAAGATCGATCCGACGCTGCGGTTGGGTGGGTTCGGACCCTGGCGGCCCGAGTGGTCCATGATGCGTCTCCCCGACATCGGGGTGCCGGTGCTCGCCGTGCTGGGCACCGAAGTCGACCCGATGGGATGGGGTACCACCGCCGCCGACGTGGTCTCGCACCTCCCCCCCGGTGGACGCTTGGTGATGTTGGAGGGCGCTGGTCACTTTCTGCACATCGAAAAGCCGCGCCAGGTAGCCGACCTGGTGCTGGAGGTTCTCGCATGAACGCTTCGGTGCGTCTCCGTCATAACCGGGTCGAACTGGCCCTGCACGAACTGCGCCCGGCGGCCGGTCGGCCTCTCCTGCTTCTCCACGGACTAGCCGAACGGTCACCGACTGCGGTGCCGGCGCATCTGGCGGCCTGGCCGGGGGCGGTGTGGGCCCTGGATTTGACCGGCCACGGCGATTCCGACGTGGCCATCGGGGCCGGCTACTTCTGCGAGGCCCTCATGGGCGACGTCGACGTCGCCATCGCCCATCTGGGTGCGGTCACCCTCTACGGCCGCGGCCTCGGGGCCTATGTGGGCCTGTTGGCGGCGGGCGGTCGGGCCGAAGAGGTGCGCGGGGCCATCCTCGCTGATGGCCCGGGCCTCGCCGGGGGCGGACCGAGTCCTGCCTCCCCCGCGGTGCCCACCGCAGTGGGTGCCCCCCCGCCGGGCGGTACGCCCGATCCCTGGGCCCTTTATGAACTCACCCGAGATGTGCGCCCACCGGATTACGCGGCCACCTTCGCTCGCCAGGCCAGCACCCGAAGCGGCCTCGACACGGCCCTGGCGGTAGTGGGGGTCAACCGGCCGCCGTGGCTGGAAGCGGTGGTGCAAGAACCCGGAGTGATCGAGGGGACCCTCCCCGACGCGCTGGCGTTATTCGCGCGCCCCTGACCCTGCGGGCCGCCCCGCCGCGCTCAGGTGTCGCGCCAAGCCACGAACTCGGCGAGTTCCGTGAGGGCCGTTCGGGCCTGGGGATCGATCGGAGCGGCCTCCCGGGCGGCGATCGCCCGGCCGGTAAGCGCATCGATGGTGGCCTCCCTCTGGTCCCGGGCACCGGTGTCGATCACCACCGCTCGAATCCGGCCCACTGCCTCCGGCGAGCGGTCGTGGTTACCCACCTCTTGCCGCACCGCTACCGGTGCCCCTGGCGCCGCCGCGACGGGACGGCCTTAGCCCTCGGGGGTGG
>VFJN01000062.1 GCA_009886035.1 Actinomycetota bacterium | reverse complement strand
GCTATCCTCTCCACGATGCCCCTGCTTGCCGCTCGTGAACTGACCGTTACCTTCGGTGGCGTGCACGCCGTACGCGACGTGGATATCGAGGTGGACGCCGGTGAATTCGTCGGCTTGATCGGACCCAACGGGGCGGGCAAGACCACCCTGATCGATGCCCTCACCGGGTTCGTAGCGCCGTCGGCGGGAACCGTTGAACTGCGCGGCGAGAACATCACCGCCCTCCCTCCCGCCACGCGGGCGCGGCGCGGGCTCGTGCGCACGTTCCAATCGTTGGAACTCTTCGAGGATCTCTCCGTGGCCGACAACCTCCGCGTGTGCGCGGAGACGCCCCGCTGGTGGGACCCGCTGCTCGATGCCGTGGCGCCCCGGCGAGGCCAGGGCGTTGGGGACCAAGTGACCTGGGCGCTCGATGTGTTGGGGCTGAACGACGTGCGAACCCAACGGCCCAGTGAACTCAGCCACGGGCGACGCAAACTGGTGGCGGTGGCCCGTGCCCTGGCCCTGCGGCCGGCGCTCGTGCTGCTCGATGAGCCCGCCGCCGGGCTCGACACCGGCGAGACCGCTCGTCTCGGCGAGCACCTGCGGAGTCTCCCCGACCACGGCATCAGTGTGCTGCTCGTCGATCACGACATGGGGCTGGTGCTGAACACGTGCGATCGGGTGGTCGTGCTTGATGTGGGGGCGGTCATCGCGTCGGGGCCGCCGGCCCAGATTCGGGCTGATCCGCGGGTAATCGAGGCCTACCTCGGGGTCGCGCAGTCGTGACGGCTCCGGAGATAGTGCTCGACATCCGCGGGCTGGTGGCGGGCCACGATGGGGTGCCGGTGGTGCGGGGCCTCGATCTACGGGTGGCCGCCGGCGAGGTGGTGGCATTGCTCGGTCCCAACGGGGCTGGCAAAACCACCACCCTGCAAACCATCTCGGGACTGCTGCCCATCATCAGCGGCGAGATCGACGTGCTGGGGCAGCCCCCGACGCCCCGTGCCCCCCACAAGGTGGCGCAACGCGGGGTGGGCCATGTCACCGAGGACCGGTCGCTGTTCTTCGATCTGACCGCCCGCCAAAACCTCACTGTGGGGGTCTCGGGTCGCCGCCGCGCCGCCCAGGCCGTGCAACGGGTGCTGGGCCTCTTCCCAGAACTCCACGCGGTGATCGACCGCAAGGCAGGGCTGCTCTCGGGGGGTCAGCAGCAGATGTTGGCTCTCGCTCGGGCCCTGGTGGCCGAGCCGCGGCTGCTGCTGGTGGACGAGATGAGTCTCGGGTTGGCGCCGATCATCGTGCAGCGACTGCTCCCCATGGTGAGGTCCATCGCCGAGGAGACCGGAGCCGGGGTGATCTTGGTAGAGCAACACCTCACCATGGCCATGGAGGTGTCGGACCGGGTGTGCCTTCTCGTGCACGGCGAAGTGGTGGCGCAGGGCCCCACCGCTGAGATGAAGGACCGGCGCGAGTTGTTTGAGGCGTCGTACCTGGGCTGAGGTTCAGGCGGGCAGCCACGACCCGTGGGCGCCGTAGGGCACCCGGCGGGGCATCCGCACCCGGGCCACCGGCGGGCCGGTGAAGTCCTGGGCATCGATGACGCGAAGTTCGGTGCGGTCATCGGCCTCGTCGTGGGCAAAGACCAGCACCCATCCCTCGTCTTCGCCCGCGTCGGGACTGGCGGGGGCAAAGACCGCTTCTCCGAGCCGGGTATGGGCGGAGGTGGTGTGAACCTCGGCGGTCCCGGTGCTCAGGTCGTACTTGTAGAGTTCCGAGCCGATGGTGGCCGGTCCATCCCAGGAAAGCTGGGCGGTGTAGCCATACCGGGCGGCCTGGCCGATGCGTCGATCATCGATGCGGGGGAAGTCGGAGCGCCGATCGTCGAGTTGCTCCTCGGTGACCTTGCCGGTGGTCTGGTCGATTGTCCACCGCCACAGTTGGGCCATCGCACCGAGGTCGCCGAAGCCGTTCTGCATCACGCCTTCGGCGCGACACACCGTGAGGATGATGCGGTCGCCGTCTTCGTAGGAACTAACCGGGTGGAACACGTAGCACGGGTCAACTTCATGCCACGTCACATCGGTGTTGGAACCGGTGCGGGGCATCACGCCGAGACGGGCTCCGGCATCGGGATCGAAGAAGAACGGGTCGTCACCCTTCACGGCCCGGTCGAGGCCAAAGCGCACCGGCAGGTCCATGAACACCACGTTGTTCTCGGTGACGTTCCAGTCGTGCATCATCACCGGATTGGGCAGGTCGATCGGTTCGGCTTGCAGCATCTCGCCGGTGGGGCTGATGCGGTAGTAGGTGAGGTAGGGCTCGCGCACCAACTGGTATCCGAAGGCCAGTAGTTCGCCCGTGATCGGACACTCCCGCGGGTGGGCGGTAAAGGCGCCGGTGAGAGCGCCACCAAAATCCACCGGCCCGACGGTGGCGAGCGAATCGTCGAGCGCATACGGCTGGTGCTGTTCTTCCAGGGTCAGCCATTGCCCGTTGTGGCGCACCACGTTGGTGTTGGCCGGGGAACGATCCGGCGCCATGAGGACCCTGAGGTCGGAACCGTCATCGTCCCAGAACGGGGTGCGGACATACCGGTTCCGGTAGCGGGCCCGGCCGCCGGAGAGATCCACGGCATGCACCATCCCGTGGCCGAAGAACCAATGCGGGCTCCAGCCGGTCCGAGGGTTGAATCCGTTGCGGATGTAGGTGCCCTCAAGCCCTTCGGGCAGCGCTCCCTCCACCTCGAGACCGTCCACGTCGAGTTCATCGGTGACCGGCCGGAAGTTCCCCGCGAGGTGCCAGGGCACGCTAGGTGCGGTGGGGGCCGTGTCTAGATCGGTCATGCTTGTCTCCTGGGCATCGGACGCCGTGGTCGTATGTCACACTAGTGCCTAGGTGAACAGTGTTAGGCGTGGCACATCAGAGGGGGACGCATGGCAAGCAGGACATGGGGTTGGTTGTTGGTGGGCGCTCTCGTGGCGGCTGGCTGCAGTGAGTCGTCATCCCCCAACGGCGCCGGCGCGCCCACCCCGTCGGGGGCCCAAACGTCCTTGCCGGCGGGCAAGACGGTGGTCGAGCGGTACCCCGGCGAGGAGTGGTTCCTCGGGAACCTCCCCGACAAGCCCACCGCCGCCGACCCCCAGGCTGAACCCATTGTGATCGGCATGATCAACCAGGAGGACACCCCGCTCGGGTCTTACCCGGAGATTCGCCGGGCCGTGGAGGCGGGCGTTGAGTTTGTGAACACCGAGTTGGGCGGAGTGGACGGCCGTCCCCTCGAGTTGCACAGCTGCGTCACGAGTTTCAACCCTGAGCAATCCGCCGCCTGTGCCCAGGAGATGGAGAGCGCCGGAGTGGTGGCGCTCGTAGGCGGTATCGACGTGACCAGCAACGGCTCGATTCCCGTACTGGAGCAAAATGGCATCGCCCAGGTGGGCGGGATTCCCGCCGGCCTGGTGGAGCAAAAGAGTGATGTCGCCTTCTTCATGTCGGGTGGAGTGACGGGCGCGATCGCCGCCTTTTTGGCCGACACCGCCGACAAGGGCGGGAAGCGCGCCGTGCTGGCCTACGGAGAGTTCGAGAGTTTTGCCGCCTCGGCCAACGACTACGGCAAGCCGGTGGCGAAGTCTCTGGGGATCGACCTGGAGACGATCTCGTTTCCCTTGACCTCCACCGACTTCCTCCCGTTGCTCAATCGGGCCGCCGCCACGAACCCCGACGCCGTCATCGTGGTGGCGGCCGGGGGTTCCTGCGCTCCGATCATGCAGACCTACAAGGACCTCGAGATCAAAGCCCAGCTCTACCTCGTGGGGGCGTGCGCCGACGCCGAGATCATCGAGGCTGCGGCGGGGGCCGAACAAGGGGTGATCTTCAACGCCGAAGGACCGCCGGCGGGGGAAGGACTGGTGGAAGCCGGGATCTTCAGTTCGGTGAATGAGCTCTACGCCAACAACGAAGGCGGAGGAGCGGGCACGGTTGGTCTGCGCTCATTTTTCAATCTCTACGGAGTGTTGAAAGGTCTCGGCCCGGACGGGATCAGCCGAAAGGCAATCCTGGATTCGATGCGATCGGCCAAGGATGTACCGGGCTACTGGGGTCACCCCTACACCTGCGATGGCAAACAGGTGAAGGGTCTGCCCGCTCTCTGTGCCCCACAGCAGTCGCTCATCAAAGTTGAGCCATCCGGCAACATCGTGACGCTCAACAAGGAGTGGTACGACACCGTCGAACTGTTCAAACAAGCCCTGTGACGCCGTCGGACAGCCTGACCTAACGTGACCGATCACTTCACCTACTTGCTGCTGGGCATCGGCGGCGGATCGGTCATTGCGGCACTCGCCATCGGCGTGGTGATCACCCACCGGGCCAGCAACGTCATCAACCTCGGCCACGCGGCCATTGGCATGTACGTGGCGTTCGCCTATTACGAACTCCGCCGAAGTGGTGAGTTGGTCCTGCCGATTTTGGGCCTGCCCGGCCGGGTACGTCTCGTGGATCAACCCACCGTGGCTACCGCTTTGATTATCAGCCTGGTGGTGGCGGCCGCGGTGGGGGCGGCGGTGTTCCTCTTGATTTTTCGGCCGCTTCGCTCGGCCCCTCCGCTGGCCCGCGTGGTCGCCAGCCTCGGTCTGATGGTGTATTTGATCGGGGTAGTGGATCTGCGCTTTGAGGGGCCCTCGGCCACCTCGCTGCGCCTGGTGGGTCCCCTTTCGCCCCGCTTGGTGGATGGTCTGGGCCTCCGCGTGCCCGCCGACCGCTATCTCATGGCCCTCGGCACCCTCGGGGTCATTGCCATCCTGTGGGCCGTGGACCGCTGGACTCGCTTCGGGTTGGCCACCCGGGCGGCGGCGGAGAACGAGCGGGGGGCCGTCCTGTTGGGTTTGTCGCCCACGACTATCGGGCTCGTCAATTGGATTCTGGCGGCGGTACTGGCCGGGCTGGCGTTGATCGCGGCCGCCCCCCTGGCCGGTTTGGACCCGGGCGGCACCAGCCTGCTCATCGTGCCGGCGCTCGGCGCCGCTCTCGTGGGGGCCTTTCGTTCGATCGTGGTGGCCGGGTTGGCGGGCCTGGCGATCGGCATGGCTCAATCGGAGATTCTCAACCTCCAAGCCAGCAGCGAGTGGCTCCCCGACGTGGGATTGCAGCAAGGGATTCCGTTCCTCATCGTCGTGGTGGCCCTCGTGCTCCTCGGCCGCCGCCTACCCGACCGGGCCACGGTGGTGAGCACCCGGCTGCCGCTGGCCCCGGAGCCACGTCGCACCATGGCGGTGACGGCGGTGGTGGTTGGGCTCGGAGTGGTGGGGCTCTTGGTGCTCGACAGTAGTTATCGCTTGGGGATCATCGTGTCGGCCATCGCCACCATCGTGGCCCTGTCGGTGATCGTGCTCACCGGGTTGGTGGGACAGATCTCCCTGGCCACCTTCGCCTTGGCCGGAACCGCCGGCTTCTCCATGGTGCGAGTGGGGGCCTCGCTCGGATGGGGCTTCCCGTTGGCACCGATGGTGGGGATCTCCGTGGCGGTGGGGGTGGGCCTCCTGGCGGGATTGCCAGCGGTACGAGTGCGCGGGTTGACCTTGGCGGTCACAACACTGGCGGCCTCGATCGCCATCGAACAACTCCTGTTCCGGTGGAGTTGGTTCACCGGGGCCGACGAAGGGGCTCGGGTGTCCGAGCCCAGTCTGTTCGGCATCAACCTGGGCATCTCCGCGCCCGGCGATGCTTACCCCCGGGTGGCCTTTGGCATTCTCACCCTGGTGGCCATGATGGGGGCGATGGCCATGGTCGTGAACCTCCGTCAAGGCGCCACGGGCCGCCGTTGGCTTGCGGTGCGGGCGAACGAGCGAGCCGCGGAGGCCGCCGGCATCCCCGTGGCCCAGGTGAAACTGGGCGCCACTGCGGTAGCCGCCGCGCTGGCTGGCCTGGCCGGGGTGCTCCTGGCCTATGAGCAACAGGTGGTGTCGGGGTCGTCCTACGGTGCGCTGGCATCACTGGTCGCCGTGGCCATTGCCTACCTGGCCGGCATCGCCATTCCCGCCGCGGCCCTAGTGGCGGGGGTGCTGGCCAGTGGCGGATTGCTGACGGTGGTGTTGGATGCGATCAACGACGGATCCTCGAAGTACCAGTTCGCCGTCAATGGTCTGCTGTTGATGGTCGTTGCCGTGCGCTTCCCGGCCGGTTTGGTCGGCGCGTCGAGGAAGCGGAAGCCATGAGCGGCACCGAGGAGCGCCCGCCGTTGACCGAGGAGGCCATCCTGGCCCGCTCTATCGAAATCGTTGACGCCACGGGGATTGAATCGCTCTCCTTGCGCTCGTTGGCCCGCGACCTGGGGGTGTCGGCTCCCGCCCTCTACGACCACATCGAGTCCAAAGAAAGTCTGATGCGACTGCTGGCCAGAGAGGGGTACGCCAACCTCACCGCTCGCTGGGCGGAGCTCGATAGCGCGGATATCCCGGCGTGGATTCGGGCCACGTCGCATTCCTACGTTGGCTTTGCGCTCGACCGCCCCGGGCTGTTTGCGGCGATGTTCCGCTATCGGCCCATCTTCGTGTCGGGGCCCGGTGCGCTGGAAGACGCCGCCGCCACCGCCGTGTTCCAGCAGTCGCTGGCGGTGATCGAGCGGGCGGTCGCGGCCAAGATTCTCGGGGGGGCGTCTCCGCTCGAATTGGCGCTGGCGCTCTGGACGGCCATGCACGGAGCGGCCACCGTGTTGTCGATGAGTCCGGAGATGCGTCAAGCCGATTGGCTAGTTGATCTGATGATCGACGGCTTGTTGGCCGGGTGGAAACCGGCTGGAACGGGTGACGGAATCCCCGGTCCGTCATCGCCGGACGCCGGGTAACAGGGATCTCACCATGGATGTCACCTCATCCCTGGTGGCCCCGAGCGGGGTCCGGGCCGAACGGGAGCGTTGGGCGGCGCCGGTGGCAAGCGCCAACGAGCTGGACGATGCCAACGGGCAGAACATCGGTGGGCTGCCCACGCTGGCCGGCCTCATCGGGGGCGCACCGGGTTACGCCCGGCTGCTGCCGCCGACTGGTTCCACGGATCGGCGCGGGTTGTGCCCGGGTTTCGTGCGCGGGGCGCAGATCGTGAACACCGGCCTCATCGCCGGTTGATCAGCCGTGTTGCCAGAATCGGTTGCCCAGGCTGCGGGTGCCGGCGAGAGCCGCGTCGTCGAGGGCGGCCATTTCCTCCGGGGTGAGAGACCATCCCAACCCACCGGCATTCTCCCGGGCCTGTTCGGCGGTTTTCGCCCCCGGGATCGGTACCGCGCCCTTCTCGATGAGCCACCGCAGCGCCACCTGGCTGGGGGTCCGTTGGCGCTCGTCGCCGATCCGCCGCAGTAACCCCACCACAATGTCCACTTCGGTCATCGGGTGGGCCGAGAACCCGCGGGCACCCGGCGGCGGATGGCTGGCGGAATACTTGCCGGTGAGACGGCCCTGACCAATCGGGGAGTAGGCCAGTAACACCACGCCCAAGCGTCCGCAGGCGGCTAACAGCCCGCCGGTCTCCGGACCGCGCCGCAACAGTGAGTATTCGACCTGGTTGGATGCCAGCGGCACCCCTCGCTTCGCCAGTTCGGCGTGGATCTTGGTCATCTCGGCAATCGAATAGTTGCTCACCCCTACCGCCGAGGTGAGGCCGGCCGCCTGTACCTCCGCGAGGGCCTCGGCCAACGCCGATTTCGACCGCAGACTGATCGGACCATGGATTTGGTAGAGATCGACGTGTTCCACCCCCAGCCGTTCCAGGGACGCCTCCAAGGCGGCCCGCATGGCGCCCTTGACCGCCAACTTCTGGGGGGAGGGCAGGAACTTGGTGGCCAACACCAAGGAACGGCGGCGGGCCGGTTCCTGCGCCAGCAGGCGGCCGATGATCCGTTCGCTCTCGCCATCGCCGTAGACCTCGGCGGTATCGAAGAGGGTGAGGCCGGCGTCGATGGAGGCCTCCCAGGCCTCGGCGATGGTGGCCTCACTGAGGGACGTGTCGTAGCCCCCCATGCCCCAGGTCTTGCGGTCACCCCAGGCCCAGGTGCCCACTCCGAGGGGGGCAAGGGGGGTGGCACAACCAGGCAGGATGACGCGGGTGGGTTGCATCTCTACCTTTCATGACGGGAGAACACGCCGGGTGAGGAGTTCGGCGGGCGGGGAAGTGGCCTCAGTGAGCAGAACGGCGGGCGCTGGCCCGCCAGATGCCCAATACCACCAGGGCCCCTAGGAAGGAACCGATGAAACCGCTGGGCCGGAGTTCCAGGCCATCGCCGTGCACAATGCTGGCGAACAGGCCGCCGACGAACGAGCCAGCGACGCCGGCAATCAAACTTTGGCTGTTGGGCTTCGAGCCCATACCGAGGGCTAGCTGGGCCAGCCAGCCGATGATCATGCCGAATCCGAGTAGGCCGAAAATAAGAACGATCATGGCTCTCCGAGGTGCTGAGCCATACCTAGGGAGGCATGGGGGTAGACGCCGAGATGCTACTGCTCGGATGATCGGCCGAACGGTTTCGTGACGGCGGGGAGGGGCGAATCCAGGCGGCGTTCGGCGGGGGTGTCGTCGGCGCCTTCTTCGGGCAGGAAGCCGCGTTGGTCGAGGCGGAACAGCAACGCGAAGGCCGGCAGGATGAACACGACCGCCAGACCCGCCGCCACCACGATGGCGATGACGGTGCCATCGGGAGCGACGGCTGCTTCGAGGGTGAGCGATTCCGGCAGGATGTAGTCCCATTGAGCCACGCCCCACCCCAACACGATGGCCGCCACCGCCGCGGTCGCGGCGAGGCGGGCCCCGCGGTGCGACTGGCGGTGCAACAGCAGCAGTGCCGCCGTGCCGCCCACGACCGCGCTGATTACCAACGGCAACCCGCGCGACGTCAACCCCCCAAAGAGATACTCGGCGTCTTCCCGGAGGATGAAGATGCCAACGAGGGATACCACCCCCATTGCCATCGCCGCCCGCACGGCTCGGCGCCGGAAGTATTCCACCATCGGGGCCTCATCGAGTCGGCGGGCATCCCAGACAAGGAAGGTGGCGGCCAGGAAGGCTCCGGTGCCCACGGCGAGCACCCCTCCGAGGATGGAGGTTGGGTTGATCCAACTGCCGATTGGATCGCCGGCCTGGCCGCCGGCGGGGACCCGGCCCGAAGCGATCGCCCCGGCGACCGCCCCGAGGCAAAAGGGGACAAGCACCGATGACGTGGCGAAGAAGGCTCCGAATACCCGACGATCCCGGGTCTGAAAGACGGCGTGGCGGAAGGCGAAGCCAGCGCCGCGCAGGACGATGCCCGCCGCCGCCAGGGTGAGGGGAACGAACAGGGTGAGGGTGATGGAGGCGTAGGCCTCGGGAAAACATGTCCAGAGAACGACGAAACAGAAAATCAGCCACACATGGTTGGCTTCCCACACCGGGCCGATGGAGTGGTCGATGACCCGGCGGGGCCGCTCGCCGCGCTTGGCTCCGCCCGCCATGAGATCCCAAAATCCGGCACCGAAGTCGGCGCCCCCGAACACGGTGTAGGCGATCACGGTGGTGAACAGGATGATGGCGGCGATCGTGCTCATGGTTCCGATACGGAGTGATCTGATGGGCCGTAGGGCACGGGCAGGTCATGGCCGTCCTCCCGTTGGAAGCGAGCGCTCATGGAGCGCAATACGTAGACCGTGGCGGCGGCCAACGCCGCATACAAAACCACGACGCCGATGAAGGTGATCCAGACACCGGTGTTGGCCGTGGCGGCGTCGTTCACCCGCTGGAGGTTGTAGACGATCCAGGGCTGACGGCCCACCTCGCTCACCACCCACCCGGCTTGCATCGCGATCATGGCCAGGACACCACTGGCCGAGGCCATGAGCAGGAACAGGCGGCTTTGGGGCATGTCGCGCCGAAACAGCCAGACCGCTCCGTACCAAAGGGAAAGGAGGAGGAGCAACATTCCGCTGCCCACCATCACATCCCAGGACCAGTGCACGATAGTGACCTGGCGGGCGGTGGGACGGTCGCCGGCTGGCACCGCGTCGAGGCCCTGGATCACCGTGTCGGTGCCCATGCTCGGGTTCGCCAAGCGCGAGGCCAAGCCGGGGATGGCGATGCCGCCGGACACGGTGCCGTCGTCGTTCAGACGACCGAACAAGGTTTCGGGCACATTACTGGCGGTCTTCGGCACCAGTTCGATGGCGGCGAACTTCACGGGCTGGTTTTGGTAGACCCATCCGGCGAGCAAATCGCCTACCCCGATTTGGATCGGCACGGCGATGGCCGCCACGGTGAAGGGGATAAGGAATCCGAGGCGGTGGTACCGGTCGCGACGACCTCGCACCATGCCCACGGCGTAGACCGACGCGATCATGAATCCGCCCACGACGTAGGCCGCTACCACCATGTGGGCCGCCATCAAGGGCATCGCATCGTTGAAGATGACCCCCCAGGGATCGACCTCGACGATCCGGCCGGCCTTATCGAGGGTGAACCCGGATGGATCGTTCATCCACGCATTGGCTGCGATCACCGAGACACTGCCGCCGATGCCGCAGATGGCGATGGGGATCCCGGAAAAGAAATGGGGCCACGGTTTCATCCGCCGCCACCCGAAGATGTAGATGGACACGAAGATGGCCTCGGCGAAGAAGAAGAGGCCTTCGAAGGCGAAGGGGATACCGAAGGCTTCGCCCCACTGTCCCATGAAGCGCGGCCAGAGCAGACCAAACTCGAATGACAGCACAGTGCCAGTGACCGCACCCACGGCGAAGGTGATCGCCATGTACTTGGACCATCGCTGGGCAAGGACCAGGGCATCGGTATCGCCGTGACGAACCCCGCGATAGTTGGCGATCAAGGTGATGAAGGCCCACGACACCCCGAGCGGAACGAGAATGATGTGGGCGGACAGCGTGAACGCCATCTGCGCCCGAGCCCATGGCACCGGGTCAACGGCCAGGATCCCGGTGAGAAATGAGTGCATCTATAACTCTCCCCGAGAGGGCACGGCCCTGTTCTTAGCAGACGACTTCGGCACGCTGGACGAACTAAGCGGGCACTCCACCCTGCTCGCCGCCACGACGGCGCGGCGCTACTCGGGGGCCGTGGCGGTTACCGAGTCGGGGCGGCTGAGCGCATCTTGGGCAATGCCCTTGAGGAGGCCGGGAAACACCAGACCGTGAAACGGCGCCACGGAGTACCAATAGATGCGACCCCACAAACCGCGCGGGCGAAAGCGGGCCGTCTGAACGATCAGCGAGCCGTCGGTAACCGGGTCGATCGTCCATTCGAGCCAGGCCACTCCCGGCAGGCGCATCTCGGCGTGGAGCACCAAGCGATGGTCGACTTCGAGGTCTTCGACCCGCCAGAAGTCCACCGGTTCACCCACGGCGAGGTGGTCGGGGTGGCGGCGGCCCCGGCGTAGGCCCGGCCCACCGGCGATTTGGTCGGCCAGCCCGCGTGCTCGCCAGAGCAATTCGCCCCGGTACCAGCCACGGTCGCCGCCCACTCGACACACCGCTTGCCAGGTGCGATGGGGATCAGCGGCCACCACGATGGTGCGGACATCGGTGACTTCGGTGCCGCCGGTCCAGCCCGGATCAGTGGCCGCCGATTGCCATACCGGCGAGGAGGCATCATCAAACTTGGTGGGGACGTCGCCGATGGCGGTGCGACCAACCGCCTTGTGGATCGACTCGGCCAGGGGTATCCGCTCGAAGGGGAACAACGTCTCCGCCCGATGGTCAGTGACGGTCACCGAGTTCACGAGGGAGTCCACGAGGGGTCGGGCGAGTTGGGCGGGGACCGGGGTGACGAGACCGACCCACAGCGAGGACAGGCGAGGGGTGAGGACGGGTACCGGTAAGAGGCGGCGCTTCTTGAGTCCAGCCTGCTCGGCGTAGATCGCCATCATCCTGGCGTAGGACACCACATCCGGGCCGCCGATTTCCAGGATTCCCGCCAGGGGCGCGGGTTCTTCGATCACCGCCACCAGATAGCGCAGCACGTCCCGAATCGCGATGGGCTGGCACAGCGTGTCCACCCACTTGGGGGTGACCATCACCGGCAGGACTTCCGTCAGGTAGCGGAGCATTTCGAAACTGGCCGAGCCGGAGCCGATGACCACCGCGGCGCGTAACTCGACGGTCTCGGTCGGTCCATCGGCCAACGCCGCGCCCACGTCGTGGCGGCTCTGCAGATGGATGCTGAGTTCGCTGCGGTCGTCGCCCAGGCCGCCGAGATAGACGATCCGCCGGACGCCCGCCCGCTCGGCGGCGGTCCGGAAGTTCTCGGCGATGGCTCGTTCCCGGGCCACCCAGTCGCTCCCCTCACCGATGCTATGGACAAGGAAGACGGCCACATCGATCTGGTCCATGGCGGCGGTGAGATCATCGGCGAGGTCGGCGCGCACGACCTCAACGCCGGCCCGCCATGGCGCGGGATCGAGCTTGCGCGGATCACGGGCGACACAACGAATGTGGTGGTGGTGGGTAAGAAGTTCGGTGACGAGACGCCCGCCGATGTAGCCCGATGCACCGGTAACGAGCACCCGAACGGGCGAGGGAAGGGACGTTCCCTCCGGGGGAGGGCTACTGGCGATGGAAGAGCTCACGGTTCCAATCCAAACGGGTCGAGGCGATCAAGGGTGTTGGCGGGCTCGCGGGCCCGGCCAACATGGTGAAGCCTTCCAGACCGGCACCGCCGAGCCTGCTTCCTGCCCGGGCGGAGTAGCCCAGGCCGCCGCGCTTTGGTGACCGGATTGGGCTTAAGGCGTGAAGACGGGAACGGTGCCATCGGCGACGGCTTGCACGAGTTCGGCGTGGTCGAGTTCGTTCTGGATGCTCACGCGATCGGCATACTCCACAATCGCCTGGTCGAATACCGGCGAGTCCTTCCCCAGATAGCCACTGATGGCGGCGGGGTCCCCCGAGCGGGCGTGCGCCCGGGCCAGCACCTCGCCACAGCGCGCGATGTAACTGGATAGGGCGGCGGGAGGAATCTTTGCGGGATCGATGCTCCCCTTCATGTCGGCCAGTTGGCGAACGTAGGCCTGGAAGTCCAGCGCTTGACTGTGGCCGAGGAAGAGGTCGCTGGCGGCCTGCATACGGCGCTGCCCGTGGGTCACCCGCTCGCCGTGGTGCTCCACGATGGGGGCATCGGGAAGGATCTGGAGCACCGAATCGACGGCTTGCTTGATCTGAAGGAATAGCGGCGACCCGGTGGGGTCGATGAGCAGCGCCACGAAACAGCGGGTACCCACGCTGCCAACGCCCACTACCTTGCGGGCAAAGTCCGCTACCTCGTAGCGGCTCACTAGTTCGGCCCGCTCGGGGGGGAGGGACGCCAGATACCCGTCGTAGAGGCGGCGAAGCTCCTCTGGTTCGCCACTCATGGCGTGGATGTGGTTGATGAGCGGGGGGTTGTCGACGATCTTGTAGGAGCC
Source organism: Actinomycetota bacterium (assembly GCA_009886035.1). Lineage (GTDB taxonomy): Bacteria > Actinomycetota > Acidimicrobiia > Acidimicrobiales > VFJN01 > VFJN01. The sequence goes on along the minus strand of VFJN01000062.1, from coordinate 15,699 downwards.
GTCGACCTTTACCGCCAGTTTTCGTAGTAGCCGGTCCGAGGTTCGTTTGCGGCTGGCGGCGATGGTGGATTGGAACGAAAGTTCGCGCACCCGTTCCAAGGCCGTGGCTTTGACGTTTTCGGGGACGAGTTGCTCATAGAAAACATCCACCACCGATTGGCGAGCGTGGCGAGCCATGGCAATGCGGTAAGCCGAGACGCCGGCGCGCACGGCTTCTTGGCCCACCGAGCGAGGGAAGCCGCGCCACTTGGCGACAATGGCGGTGCTCGCGGCGAGCCGTTTGACATCCCACTCCCACGGCCCGGGGAGTGTCTCATCGAAGTCGTTCAGGTCGAACACGAGTTTACGTTCCGGAGTGGCGAAGAGCCCGAAGTTGGTGAGGTGCGCGTCGCCGCACGCTTGCACCCGCAGGCCGCTCCTCGGTGTCTCGAGCAAATCGAGGGCCATGACCCGGGCCGCACCCCGGAAGAACGAAAAAGGTGAGTCGGCCATGCGCTGCATGCGGATCGGCACCAACTCGGCGACCCGGGTCGAATTTTCGACCATGAGCACCTCCACCGGATTGCGTCGATTGGCCGCCGGCACCCACTCGGCATGGGACGACCGGGGAACCTTGGCGCGACGCTCCCGGCCCTCTTGTCTACTGGCGTCCACCTTCGGCATGTCGTGCCCCCTCTAGCCAACCAAGTTCTGTCAACTTAGGGTCCGCTCCTCAGACAAGGCCAGCGCCGGTCCACCCTTCACGCCGAGCGGAGCGGCTGGGGGCCTTCGCGTCTAGACGAGATCCGATCGTTGCACCCGGGTGAGGAACAACCAGGATGGAAAGGTGGGAAACCAGTAAGTGAACAGGCGGAACACCAGGACAATGGCGGCGGCCTGCCCGGGGTCTACCCCCAAGCCCACGAGGCCGGCGATCAGCGCGGCTTCGATGGCACCGACGCCGCCGGGGGTAGGGGCGGCGGAAGCAATCGTGGTGGCGGTGATGTACATGGCGCCCACCACGGCGAAACTCAGAGAGACACCGAAGGCCTGGATCGTCAATGCGAAGGCGATGATGTAGACGAGCTTTCCCGCCAGCGCTCCCGAGAAGAGCAGCGCCAACTTGGAGGGTTGCTGGGCCAGTGTGCGCAGATCCCGGCCGGCGGAGGTGAGGTTCACCCGCAGGTATCGGAGCAGCTTGCGCCCTCTGGTCGTGGCGTAGGCCACCCCCACAAGGGCCAGGACCACCATGGTCGCGATCGCCAGGAACACGCCAGTGGGAATCGAGCCGCTGATGGAACTGGAGGAACTCCCCGCCCAGGCGAAGAAGACAAGCGCCAGGACGACCTGTATCACCCCCGATGCCCCACTGGTGATCGCCACACTGGAGGCGGCGGTGACCAGCGGGATGCCATTGCGTTGCAGATACCGGGTGCGCAACGCCATCCCGCCGGCGTTGGCAGGGGTGAACCGGTTCAGAAACGACTGGGCAAACATCACCTCGGTGGTGGGAAGAAAGGGGATACGCCTTGGGACCGCCCCCATGAGGCTCAGCGCCCCGGCGGGGTAGGCGAGGAGCGGAATCACCAAGATGAAGGGGAGATAAGCCGGGTTGGCCTCTTTGATGGCCCCCCAGATCTGGCTGATGTTGCTCAGCAATGTCAGCAGAATGGTGGCAAATACCAGGGTGGCGACGAACACGATGAGCTTGCGGAAACTCAGCCGCTCGAGTTTCGCCATTTCGTAGGTGTCCACGTGGGCAACCCGTTGTATCTCTGTGCGCAGGGTGTCGAGCAGGTCCTGGTGGCCGCGAATCGCTGCTCGCGTCTCGGGGGGCAGGGCGAGAGGTTGGATGAGCGGGAGGGCAGCACCCAACTGGCGGGACGAGAAGGCCGACGCCGCCGCCACGGCGCGCGCGGGGCCGTGGGTGGCGGCCACCGCGATGAGCATCCCGGCGAGATCCTGGGCCAGGTGACTTTCGCGGGCCGAGAACGTCGCCCAGCGCAGGTCAATGAGGCTCACGTTCTGATCAGGTCCCACCCATACGTGATGCAAGCTGGGCCAGCCGTGGGCGATTCGCGCCTCGTGCAACGCGCTGAGTTGATCGAAGACGGCGCGCAGCAGGTCATCCGATGGGCTCTCGATGCTGTCGAGGCCTTGGCCCTCCACGAAGTCCATGACCAGCATCGCCCCGTAGTGAGGGAGCATGGTGACCGCAACCGGGTGCGGTACCGACGCGCCGGCGCGGGCGGCGAAGACCAGGTGGAGGGCTTCAGCGTTGATGGTCTCGGCGGCCCCCGTGAGGGGCCGGTCGGCCGGACTGGCCACCCGCAACGCGTGCCATGTGCGCGTGAGGAGTTCGGCGTCTCGTTCGTCGCGTCCGACGGTTTTGATGAATCGTCGGCGGCCGTCGGCCCCCGTGGCCTCATAGGTGGGACCGTGACGGTGACGGTCGGCGGTGAGCGTCACCGTCATATCTGGTTCGCCGGCCGCCGTTAGGGCGGCTTCGATGTCGGTGGTCAGAGGCGAGCGCACGGGTGCTCGGGCCACCACCATCACCAGTGAACCCATGAACACGCCGGCCGCGATACCGGTGATCAGGCCGAAGGGGGTTTCCACGGCGGCGACCACCCGGGCGAGGGCGATGACCGCCACCGTGGACCAGATCACCCGTCGCCAACCGCGGGGTAGGTCGGGGGACAAGACGGTGGCCGCCGCCGCCGCCGCCGCAAAATAAGTCCCGGAGGGGAAGGCTGAGCCTGTCACCCAGGACGGGTATTTGGCGACCGCGCTCACCCCGGGGGGAACCGCCGTGGTCCCGTAGGCGCTGGTCAAAACGGTAACGGTGGCGGTGGCGCTGGCGGCTCCGGCGGCGAGTACCAACTCGCGCCAGCGCCCCCGGCGGACGAGGATCAGCGCCGCCAGGGGGGCAACCAGCGCCGCCAGTTGGACCAGTCCGACCACCAGTTCGGCGATCGCATCGGGGAGGGCCGCCACCAACTGGACGACGTTCTCGGCGAGACCGAGGCTCTGGCCGGGGTAGTGGATCACAAAGGCCTTGAGGGCTAGCCAGATCGTGCCCGCAATCACCATGCGGGCCACGTCGGCCGGATGGCGAACCCAGTTGACCCGGAGTTGAGGTGACCGGGGCAGGACCGGGGCAGGCGGGTGGGCCATCACAACTCCTTCCGGCTCGGAGACGCGGTGAGCCTAGCGATGGCCCCGCCCCCCGGAGGGTGCGACCCTCGCCTCCGCCGCCGCTCAGGTGGAGATCAGGTTGTGCACTGACCGCGCCAGGAACGACCGTTGGTTATCTCGTTCAGGTTCCACGAGTGGGAGGTGATCCGAAGCCGCCGGCGAGGCCGGTCGTGGCCTGGGTTACGCCCAGCCGCCGGCATAGGCCACGAACTGACCGGTCGTGAAGCCGCTGGTGCCATCGATGAAGGTCATGCAGAACGACGCGAACTCTTCCATCGTGCCGAGTCGTCCCAGAGGAACCTGGGCTTCCACCCGGGCTCTCACCTCAGGGTCGGTGGCTCCCGTGGCGGCCAGGAACTCCGGGAAATCCATGAAGTTCGTGCCGACGGCGTTCACCTGCACCCCGTGACGGGCCACCTCGGCAGCCACGTTGCGGGCCAGCATCGTGGATCCGGCTCGGACCGCTGAGTACAGCGGCGCTCCCGGCGTGGGGCGGGCCCCCGCGGCACTGGTGATGAGAAGGATTTGTCCTCCGCCCTGTTCGACCATCGGGTCCACCGCCGCCTTGAGGAAGTGGTACGGGCCTTCCAGACATCCTGTGACAACGGTCCGAAGGTCCTCAAGGGTGGAGTTGGTGAACCGACCCGTCACGATTTGCCCGGCGAAGGCTACCGCGGAGTCGATCCGACCGAAGCGGGAGAGGGCGGCCGCCACCAGGGCAGGAGCGGACTCCGGTCGAGCCAGGTTGCTGACGTTCGGTACCACCTCCACGGCCGCGCCGGCGGCGTGTAATTCAGCGACGAGTTCGGGGGTGGGATCGCCGAGCACGAGGTCATGGCCCCGGGCGGCGAGGTGGCGAGCCAACTCAGGACCCACGTAGTGGCGCGCGTCCCCAATCACCGCAACGCGACGGACGTCAGACATGAGGGGTGACCTCCATCGGGAATCGGTGGCTCTGCCGACCCTCCCGGAGGCTGGGACGCTGAGGTTTCGACATGGCAGGGATCCGATCGCGGTGGCGGGGATGGGGTGGGCCTGCGCAGGGTTCTAGCGCAGAAACTACGTTTGGCGCATGATCGTGTTTGTTCACGGAGTACCCGAAACCGCCGCTCTGTGGGACCACATCCGCAGCCGCCTGCCCCGTCCCTCGCGGGCGCTGTCGATGCCGGGATTCGCCGGCGCCCGTCCCGAGGGTTTCGGGGCCACCCAGAACGACTATGTGGACTGGCTGCTGGCTGAGTTAGACCACATCGAGGAGCCCATCGACCTGGTGGGCCACGATTGGGGCGCCGCCCTCACCTACCGGGTGGCCAGCGCCTTCGGCGACCGGCTGCACTCCTGGGTCGCCGATGTGGGCAACATCATCCACCCCCACTACCAGTGGCACGACTTCGCCAAGATCTGGCAGACCCCGGGCGCGGGCGAGGCGTGGGTGGAGAACACCAACGCCCAGACCCCGAGTGAGCGGGCCGGCCCGTTCGAGTTCATGGGCGTGCCGGCCGGGGATGCGCTGGCGATGGCCACGGCCTTCGATGCCACCATGGGCGCCTGCATCGTCGACCTCTACCGGTCCGCTACGCCCAACCTTCACGACCACTGGGGTCCGTGGTCGCCCACGGCGGCCCCCGGTCTGGTTCTGCACGCCAGTGAAGATCCCTTTGGTGATGAGACTTTGGCGACGGAGGTAGCCGAGGCATTGGGCGCGCGGTTCGCCACCATTACCGGGGCCGGACACTTCTGGCCCTACCAGTACCCGGCGGAGGCGTTGGCGGTGCTGAACGGGTTCTGGGCGTCGCTGGACTGACGGTCACTTCGCCGGGATACCCCTCGCCGCCCTAGGGCGGCGGTTCGGCAAAGAGCAGTTGGTGCGCCACCAGATCGGCGGCGAAGCCCGGTTCAAAGGGCAGCACCCCGGCCCGATCAGGCCAGGTCAATTGCACCATCTCAAAGTTGTCAGGGGCGCGACCGGCGAGTTGATGATGCTCGGCCAGCGACGGAAACAGGACGGCGTTTACGGTGGCATCGAGCGGGAGGAGCGCACAAGGTTGGCCGCCGTCGAGAAGCCCGATGAACGACGCTCCAATCGGCAAGTCGGTGCCGCCCGCCAATGCGTTGACCACGAGGTCGAAGAGGCCCCGGCAGGCCACCGGGGAGAGCCCCACCACGCAGAGCTCTGGAAATCCGAACCGCTCCTGGATGCCGATGGTGTAGGCGTAGCGCGGGAATGGCGGGTCCAGATCGGCCCGGGTGGGCACCGCATCGAGTGCCCAGCCCTCGCGTTCGAGCATGAAAACCACCTTGTCGCGGTGGCTCATGTTGCGGTCGGGGAACACATCTTCGCCAGGCATGAGGACGAGCCTGACAGAGTGCAGTCCCTACGCTTGGGGAATGGACCTGACCGAGGCGCTGTGCAGCAATCCTTCCGTCCGGGATTTCACCGACGAGGCGGTGTCCGACGAGGAGGTGGCGGCCCTGCTGGAGGTGGCGCGATTTGCCCCCAGCGGTGGAAATCGCCAGCCCTGGCGGGTGGCGGTGATCAAGGAACCTTCGCTGCGGCGGGCGCTGGCGGACCTGTGTGGCCCGGTGTGGTCGGAGTATCTGGCGGAGGGAATGACGGGGGCCACGCCGTTCTCGGTGGTGGGGTCGACACCGGTGGTCGAGCCGCTCGGTCCGCAGCCCAACCCGCTGCTCGACGCCATCGAATCGGTACCCGTCGTGTTGGTGGTGGCCGCCGATCTCGGACAAATTGCCATGATGGACAAGGACCTGGCGCGGGCGCCGCTCACCGGCGGCGCATCGGTATACCCCTTCGTGCACTCGATTCTGCTGGCGGCGCGTGATCGCAACCTCGGCGGGGTGATGACCACCTTTCTGGCCCGGGCCGAACCGGAAGCTGCGCCGTTGCTGCGGCTACCGGATACCTGGGCGCTGGCGTCGATGGTGTTCCTCGGGCACCCGGTGCGGCGGGCCACCAAACTCGTTCGCCGCCCGGTGCGCGACTTTGCTGTGATCGACCGGTTCGACGGGGTGTCTTTTGGCTGAAGATCAACCGTCCGGGATGACCGTGGCCGTCACCGGAGCGACCGGCTTCGTGGGATCACACACTGTGGTTCATCTGCTGGCCCACGGCCATCACCCTCGGCTCCTGGTGCGCAACCCGGCTAAGGCCGCGACCGTGCTGGGGGCGCTGGGGGTGGACATGACCCGCCTCGAACTCATCGAGGGCGACATGGTGGACGCCCCGGCGGTGGCGCGTCTGCTCGACGGCGCCGACGCCGTGATCCATGCGGCGGCCGCGGTGGCGGTCACCGGCTATCGGCCCGACGCCTCGGACGACAACGTGGTGGGTGGCGAACTAGTGATGGGCAGCGCAGTGGCGCGGGGCCTGGACCCGGTGATCCATGTGTCAACGGTGGCGGTGTTCATCCCCTCGGATGAGGTGATCATCACTGCCCACAGCACACTGGCTGCGCCCCGCAGCGCCTACGGGCGTTCGAAGTTGGCGACGGAGCGGCTCGCCCGGCGGTTCCAGGCGGACGGCGCCCCGGTTACCACGGTGTACCCCGGGGGTGTGTTGGGTTCGCACCAACCCACCCACGACTCGATGATGGAGGGCCTCGCCGGGGCCCTGAGCACAGTGTGGCCGATGCCCCGCGGCGGAGTGGCCCTGATTCACGTGGAGGACCTGGCCGAGGCGTTGGCCCGGATGGTGGTGGCCGGGCAGGGTCCGCGCCGGTTGATGCTCGGTGGCGACTTCCTTACCTGGACCGGCTTGGCCGACCTGTGCGACGAACTCACCGGTGTGGCGTGCCGGCGGATAGTCGTACCCGTCGGGGTGATGAGGGGTTTGGGGGCGATGTTCGAATTCGCACAACGCATCGGCTTCTCCCGCTATCCCCTCACGCGAGACGGCGCTGAGATCATGGTGTCGATGGTTCCCACCGACGACTCGGACACCGAGGCCCTCCTCGGGCTCAACCGGGTTTCGGTGCGTGACGCCCTTGAGGAGGCATTGCGGTGGTTGGCGGCGGAGGGATATCTGGCGCCGCACCATGCCGGCCGGTTGGCTCCCGCAGGGTCACCGCCTGCCCGGCCGTCACGCGGGCGTTGGTGGCAGGCATGGTTGGCGCGTCGGGTGGTGCACCCGATCGCCAGCAGCGCGGCCTTTGCTCGGATCGGCCCTCGGATCTTCCCGCCTCTCGACCGGGCGGTGCACAAAGTTACGGGCGGCCGGATACTCACAAGTCAGTTGTTCGTGGACTCGTTGTTGCTCAGGACCACGGGGCGGCGCAGCGGGGAAGCGCGCGACGCCCCCCTTGCCTGTGCCAGCGAACCCGGGGGCACCTGGCTGGTGGTGGGCAGCAACTTCGGCAAGGAGCATCACCCGGCCTGGACGGCCAACCTCCTGGCCGATCCGGCCGCCTGGGTGACCCGTCACGGACGTACCGTGGCGGTGGTGGCCCGCTTGCTCACCGATGATGAACGGGAGGAGGCGTGGGCCAGGCTGCGTGATGTGTGGCCAATCTATGACCGGTACGAGGATCGCTCGGGCCGCTCGCTGCGGGTGTTTCGCCTCACCCCGTCTTGAGGGCCGCTTCGATGTCGTCTTTGATTTTTTCCGGCGGGGTGTTGGGGGCGTAACGCTTGATCACATGGCCATCACGGCCGATGAGAAACTTGGTGAAGTTCCATTTGATGCGGTTACCGAACACGCCGCTCTTGGCCTGGCGCAGCCACTGGAACAGGGGGTGGGTGCCAGATCCGTTCACCTCGATCTTGGCGAACATGGGGAACGTCACGCCGTAGTTGATCTGGCAGAACTCCTTGATCTCCGCGGCATCGCCGGCTTCTTGACGAGCGAACTGGTTGCACGGGAAGCCGAGCACCACCAGGCCCTGTTCCTCGTACTGCTCGTACAGTTTTTCGAGGCCGGCGTACTGCGGGGTGAGGCCGCAGGTGGAGGCCGTGTTGACGACCAACACGGCCTTGCCCTGATAGTCGGACAGGTTGATTTCCTGTCCAGTGAGCGATGAGGCGGTGAAATCGTTCAGGGTGGTCACCGCCCGGAGTGTATTGCCCCGGGCGTGGAAAGATGGTCCGATCTTGTGGCAGCCGGGGGTGAAGAGATGATCGATACGGTGGTGTGGGGGACGGGCAACGTGGGGCGGGCGGCTATTCGCGCCGTGGTGGCTCACCCGGGACTTCGGCTCCGCGCGGTAGTGGTGCACAACCCCGAGAAGGTCGGCCGCGACGCGGGGGAGCTGGCCGGGATGGATGAGGTCTTGGGGGTGGTGGCGACCGACGACGTGACGGCGGTGCTGGCGGCGGGTCCGAGGGCGGTGGTCTACGCGGCGTCGGGCGACGTCCGGCCCGACGACGCGCTGGCCGATGTCGCCTGCGCCCTGCGGGCCGGGGCAGTGGTGGTCACCCCCGCGATCTATGCGCTCTACGACCCGCGCTCGGCACCCAGCGAGGTGCGCGATCCGGTGATCGAGGCCGCTGAGCAAGGAGGTTCGGCCTTGTTCGTGTCGGGCATCGACCCGGGCTGGGGCAACGACATCCTCCCCCTGTTCGTAGCCGGCCTTGGGTCCACTATCACCCAGATCCGCTGTCAGGAGATCTTCGATTATTCTTCGTACGACCAGCCTGATTCGGTGCGTTACCTCGTGGGTATGGGCCAGCCAATGGATTACGAACCGCCCATGGTGGCCCCCACCATCCCCACCATGGTGTGGGGTGGGCAAGTGCGGCTCATGGCCCGCGCTCTCGGCATGGAACTCGACGAGATTCGCGAGACCCTCGAGCGTCGACCGCTCGAGCACATGGTTACCAATGTGATGGGCGATTTCGAGGTGGGTACCCAAGGGGCTCTGCGCTTCGAGGTGCAGGGCATCGTGGGAGGTCGGCCGGTGATCATTATCGAGCACGTCACGCGCATCAGCCCGACCTGCGCCACCGACTGGCCGATGCCGCCCGACGGCGGCGACGGTGCCCACCGGATCATCATCGAGGGTCAACCTCGCATTGAAGTGACAGTGGAGGCCACCGACGAGGGCGGCAACCGGGCGGCGGGTGGCAACGCCACGGCCGTGGGCCGACTGGTGAATGCCATCCCGTTTCTGCGAGCGGCCGAGCCGGGTTTGTACGATGCTCTCGACGTGCCCTTGCTCCCACCGGCGGGCCGGTTCTGAGCGCGGCTCTACCGGCACTCGGTTGGTTGAGCGGATCGGTAGTCAGCCGGGCGGCAGAGCGGACTCGGGCGTCCAGCAGGAGTGGGTTCCGGAGCTGATGCGTTCGGGAAGGCGCACTCGGGCGATGGGGCCGCTCGTGATGTCGGTGGCGTCGAAGACGAGGCACTCGCTGAGATCACGGCCCACATCGGTGGTGAAGGTCACGAGGTAGCCGTCGTCCTCGGCGGTGCCGCCCGGGCGGGGAGCGAAGGGGGTTTCGCTGCCGAACACGCCATCGCCAAAGGCGTAGCGCTGCTCAGCACCGGTGTGCAGGTCGTTCTTCACGAGGCCGTTGAACAGGAACCAACCCGGCTCGCCGGTGACGCTGTAGGTGTAGCGGTGTGGCCGACCAGCGCGCTGTGCGTTGATCATCCCGAACTCCATGATCTGATCCGACAATGACTCCTCGCGGGTTTCGCCGGTGACGAGGTTGAACCGCCACCGATGAGGACGAGTTTGGAGTTGGTGGATGTCGAGATAGCGGTACACCGACGCCAGATGGGGATCGACGGCCCCGCGCTTGCGCGGGGAGGGGTCGTGTTGGAAGAAGCCGTCGAGCACCACTTCGTCGCCGTCCTCGTAGGCGTTGATCCAATGGAGGACGTAGGTGGGGTCGGCCTCGAACCAGCGCACGGGGCTGGTGCCGTCGCGCCGCACGAGAGCGAAGCGGCTGGGCACGTCGGGGAAGAAGCGGGGGAGATGGATCCCGCCCGCCAGCAGATCGGGATCCCAGAAGAGAGGCAGGTCGTTGAGGATGGCGTAGTGCTCGGTGAAGGCCATGTCGTGCGGGAGGCGCGGGCCGGGGAGCTCCACCGCGACGGATCGTTCCAGTGCGCCCTCCGCGCTCACGATCCCGAGGTGGAGGTACGGGTGCTCCTTGCCGTAGCCGAACACGAGCAGTTCGCCGGTGCGCTGGTCCACCTTGGGATGGGCGGAGATCCCGGTGGGCGACGGGAAGCTGCTCGCCCAGGTGGCCTTGCCGTGCTGCTCGAGCGTGCGCGGATCGAGGGCATAGAGGTCGCCGCACTGCCAGAAGCTGGTGAGGGCCTGGCCGTTGTGCACCACGACGTCGGTGCTGGAGGCGTCCTTCATGCGGCCCCGGGCGCCCCAACCCTCTTCCCGCTTGGAGTGCTCCGGGGTGTCGAGCATGCCAGTCCAGAGCGACTCGGCCGCCTCCTGCTCGGCGAGGAACCCGTCGGTGCGCACGAAGCGGTTGCGGTAGCTGGCGGTGCCGTCGTGAAAGGCGATCTGGTGGAGCATGCCGTCGCCGTCGAAAGGGTGGTACGCCCCGATCGAGGGGTGCACCGGGTTTTCGGTGTTGCGGAGGTAGACGCCGGAGAGATCGGCCGGGAGCTCCCCCTCCACCTCGAGGTCATCGGCGTCCCACTCGCGCACGTTCGGCCGCCATGCCCCGCTGCGATACGGGTGCTGGTCGTTGGCCGGGAGGGTGGAGGCGACGGTGTTCCGTAGGATCGAGGCCACGGTTAGGCCCCTACTCCCACGACGAAGGTTACCGTGGTGGTGGTGGACCCACCGATGTTGAGGGTGGCCACCCGGCGAGCGCCGTCAACCTGGGTGGCTCCCGCCCTCCCGCTGGTCTGGTGGGCCGCATCAACCACCATGCGCACACCGGTGGTGCCCACGGGGTGGCCGCCGCCGATCAGTCCGCCCGACGGGTTCATCGGGGTGGACCCATCGCGTTCGAGGGTGCCGTCTTCGATGGCCTGCCAACTTTGTCCGGGTGGGGTGATGCCGAAGTGGTCGATGGCGGCGTACTCCGAGGGGGTGAAGCAGTCGTGGGTCTCGATGGCATCGATCCCCGAGACGTCGGCCACCCCCGCGCGCCGGAACGAGTCGGTGATGGCTTGGCGAACATGGGGGAGGACGTAGGGGTGGTTCGCAGAGCGCCGCACCTTCTCCGCATAGGGCAAACCCACGGTCCGGTGGCCCCAACCGAGGAGCCGGGGAACGTCGTCGAGGTCGCGACCGTGGGTGGCGGCCCACACCTCCGCGGTGCGACGCCCCGCCAACACCACGCCGGCGCCGCCGTCGGTGACCTGGCTGCAATCGGTGCGGCGGATGCGGCCGTCGATCACTGGGTTGTGGTGGGCATCGGCGGTAAAACTCTCGGGCGTGTGCGACCACGCCCGCGTCTGGGCGTTGGGGTTGTCCTTGGCGTTGCGGAAGTTGAGCTCGGCGATGGCGGCGAGGTGCCGGTCGTCGATCCCGTATCGATGGTCATACTCATCGGCGAGCAGGTTGAACATGTGCGGCCACATGAACTTGGCCTCGGTGCCCTCATGGCCCACCCAGGCGGCTGCCCCGAGGTGCCCAGCCGCTTGGTCGCCGGGCACGTTGCGTTCCTGCTCGGCGCCGAGCACCAGCGCGCAGTCGTAGCGGCCGGCCTCGATTTCCGCCATCGCCGCCAGCACGGCAATGCCGCCTGAGGCACAGGCTGCTTCGTGGCGGGCGGCGGGGATACCCCAGAGGTCAGGGGCAACCGTGGCGGGCATGGCCCCGAGATGGCCCTGTCCGTTGAAGAGTTGTCCGAAGGCGTTGCCAACATGGATCGTTTCGATCGTGGACGGCGCAACCTGGGCATCGGCGAGGGTGCCGGCCACGGCATCAGCCACGAGGTCGCTGATTTCCAGGCCCTCTTTGGCGTAGTTGCGGGCAAAGTCGGTTTGATAGCCGCCGAGAATAAACACGTCGATGCTCATCGGATCTCCTCCCAGGGGAGCGTAGGCTCAAATCTCCCGAAGGTGTGCACGTTTGGTTGAGGAAGGTGATCTCTCTGCGAGTGAAAATTGACGAGGCCTCCTGCGAGGGCCACGGCCGCTGCTACGCACTGGCGCCGGCGTTGTTCGAGCCCGACGAGATCGGTAACGCCTCCGTCCTCGGTGATGGCATCGTGCCCGCCGGCGAAGAAGATCGGGCGCGCCGGGCGGTCGCCAACTGCCCGGAGCATGCCATCGCGATCGACGCGAGCACCTGAGATGACCACCGATCACCCGCCGGTCGAGGATTGGGCCGTCGACTTCGATCACACCGACGAGAGGTACGCCGCTAACCCGTTCCCGATCTGGGACGAGATCCGCTCGTCGGCCTGCCCGATCGCCCGCACGGAACGCTACGGCGGGGCTTGGCTCCCCACCCGGCACGCCGATGTGTCGGCCATCGCCTACGACACCGATCACTTTTCCTCCCGCAGCATTCTGATGTCGGCGGTACGTCCGCCCCTCGAGGCCGCCCCGATGGGGATCGCGCCGCCCATCTCGTCGGACCCCCCGTTCCATGGAGGTGCCCGCCGCGTGTTGTTGCCCGCCTTTTCGCCTCAGGCGGTGGGGAAACTCGAGGCGTCCACCCGGGCCTACTGTGACGAACTCATCGACGCCATGCGGGGCCGGGAGGTTGTTGACGCCGCCACCGACTACGCCCAGAACATCCCCGTGCGGGTGATCGCCACGATGCTTGGGTTCCCTCTTGGCGATGACGACCGTTTCCGGGAGTTTGTGGTGGAAGTCATCGAGGGCGTGGACCTTCCCCCTGAGGCGCGGATGGATTCCATGGGGGCCCTCTATGAGTATCTCAGGGCGCAGATCGAGGACCACACGGCCCATCCCCGCGACGACCTCACGAGTTTTCTGCTCAACGCGGAAATCGATGGGGAGCAGCTGGGGTTCGAGCATGTGGGTCGCACTATCGCGCTTTTGCTTTTGGCGGGGATCGACACCACCTGGAGTGCCATCGGTGCGTCACTGTTTCATCTCGCGTCCACGCCCGGCGACCGCGAACGCTTGGTGGCGGAGCCGGAGTTGGTGCCGACGGCGGTGGAAGAACTGCTGCGGGCCTATGCCCCGGTGACAATGGCGCGATTGGTCACCGAAGACATCGACTTCAATGGCTGCCCTATGAAAGCCGAGGATTGGGTGCTGCTCCCGTTCCCGGCGGCCAACCGCGACCCTGAGTTCCTGGCCGACGCCGATGAGGTCGTGATCGATCGGGAGGTGAACCGCCACAGTGCTTTCGGGCTGGGCATCCATCGCTGCGCCGGCTCGCATCTGGCGCGCATGGAACTGCGAGTTGCCCTTGAGGCCTGGCTGGATGCCTTCCCCACCTTTACCTTGGCCGACGCCCACGGGGTGCGCTGGTCGGGTGGCCAGGTGCGGGGGCCCCGCCGCTTGCCTATCGCCATCGGCTAAGGGGGAGACGACCGCCCCAAGAGCCCGATTGGCCCCCTCGTCTGATCGAGGTCAACCCGCCCAGGGCGGGTTGGCATCGTTGGTTCACCGTCCCACGATCGTTCACCTTCCGTTAAAGAGCGCGCCAGACGGTCCACTTAGCGTGATCTCATGGCCTTTGTGGAGACCGAGGAGCTCGCCAGTCGGGCTCTCCCGTCGGATGCCGCCGTGCCCCACCCTTACAGCCGATCCATCGGATCTGACGGCTATCACGCGGCGCTCGCCTCGGAGCGGGCCGACCAGCGGTCGGGGGAGATGGCCGATCCGTCACTGGTTGCGCCCCCGCCCGCCCCGGTCGTCGAGCGGGACGGGTCGCTCACGCAGGCGGATGTCGGTCGTCTCGTCGACGTCATGCTGGGCGGGGCCCTCAAGCGTCTCGACGCTGAGGTTGAAGCGGCTCGCACGGAGTCCGAGGCCCGGGTCGCCGCCGCCGTGCGGAGGGTGGCGCTCGTGCCCCCGATCCGTGCGTGGGAGGGGTTTTCGGTTGAGAGGGTCGGCGGGATCCTGCCGACACCTGGCACTGCGGGTCCCCAAGTTGGTGAGCGCTCCTCCCCAGCTCTCCCTGCGGATGAGCCCGATCTTGTGGGGCAGGCCGGTTTCGCCCCAGTGGACCTGTTCGGGTCCGAATCCATCGGCCTGCGTGACTCGGCCGAGGTCTACGAACGGTTCTGGGCGGATGCGTCCGAGGAGCACCCCTTGGTTGGTCGTCTCCGCCGCTGGGCGCGGCGGGAGGTTCGATGATTCACGACGACGAGAGCATGCCCATCGAGGGCATCGCCGGAGACGACGGGTTGACCGCCCCCGAGAGCGGTGCCACTCCGAACGGCGTCCAAAAGGCCGAACTGAGTTTGCCGGCGCTCGAGGCGATCACCTGGACGCGGTCCTACGATCGCCAGAGCGTCGATCGGTTTCTCGCTGAGATCGAGGCCCAGCGCGCCGGGCTGCTCCGCGACGTCGAGCGAGCCAGCGCGCGGCGCGACGCGGCGCTCGAGTTGGTGGCCGGGAGGACGACGGCGGCCGCCGCCGCCCTGGGCGCCATCGTGATCGCCCGATCGAGTGATGTCGCGAAGCTCGAGGAGGAGCACCAGGAGGTCATCGCCACTATTCGGTCCGCCGCCGAGACGGAGGCGGCCAGGATCCTCACCGTGGCGGAGCGCGAGGTCGCCGCCATGCACGAGGCGACGGCTGCCATGGTGGCGCTCGCCGCTCCGTCTTCGACAGCGCCCGTCGCGCCCGAGGCGGAGATCGATCGACGGGCTTACCAGCCCGTGGCGGATGCGGAAGGCCATGCCAGTGCCGGATGACCTCCCCGATACCAGCACGGGGACGGATCTTCTGTCGGTGGCGCTCCCGCCGCTGACCCCCCTCCTGGTCGCGGGGGAGGAGGAGATCGATCAGGTCGTCCGAACAGCACGCGCCGGGATCGCGATCCTGTCGCTCCAACTGCGGACGGTCGAGCGAAGCGCCACCCTGGCGGAGGCCCAAGAGACCGACTGGGATCTCCCGGAGGTCCAAGGTCTCCTCGAGGCCACCCTGGGTCACCAGATGGAGACGCGACGTCGAGAGATGGCCGAGGAGGTCAACGAGGCGCGCCGCGAGGCGGTCCGACTCGTCGTCGAGAGCCGAGCGACCGCGGCTGATCTCATCGCCCAGGCTGGCGCGGAGAGCCTCGAACGACTGATGGCGGGGACCGGGGTGGACCGCACCTCGGAAGCGCCGAGTCTGCGGATCATCAGCCGGCCTCGCGCCGACCCGGTGGGCCAGGAGCCTCACGACCTGACCCATCCCGTCGCCCAGCCGGCCCACGAGGACACCCCGGCGCCAGCCGTCAGTGGAATCGAGCCAATGGTCGCGGCCATCCCCGTGGTCGTGTCACCGGACGCCCCCGTGATGTCCACGCTCGTGGTGCCCACGCCCGTGGTGCCCACGCCCGTGATGCCCGCCGGGGTGGCGATCGCGGCGGAATCGGTGGCCGTCGAAACGGCGCGGGCGGGCGAGTCCGTGACGGCACCGGCGGACGTCCCGACGGCGACACAGGCCGCGGTGATCGC
>VFJN01000177.1 GCA_009886035.1 Actinomycetota bacterium | reverse complement strand
CTCCAGCATCATTCCTGAGTTGATGATCACCCTCCCATCCGGGGCCACGGCGTCCACCCAGCCATCGCCGGTTTTTACCTGGAGGCCCGGGGCGGTGGCCCGGGGCAGCGCCGTGATCAAGTTGATGTCGGCGTGCTCCCCGGCCCACTCGTGGACCGGGCCGGCGGGAGCATCGGCCATCGGTGGATAACGAATAGCCCGAGTGAGGGTGGAACCGTTCGGCAACATCGCCTCGAAGAGATCCTCATGGGCGCCCAGACCCACCGCGATGAGGCGCAGAAAACGCCGCTGGAGGTCGTAGAGGCGCTCGTGAAACACCATCAGCACCTCGGTGATACCCGGTACCGCCGCTTCGGGGAGTACCTGATCCAAGTAGCGGTGCGGATACTTACGCCGCAGGGGGTGACCGACGGGTGGCTCGTCACTCCAGTTCAGCATCTCCTTCCAATCAGGCACCTCGGCCGAGGTCGCCGTCTCCACCAACAGCCCGGTGTACCCCGTCTGGCCGTGGGAACCAGGGGCCACGAACCTGCTCTTGGTGGCCTGATCCAGGGAGAAGAACTCCGCCAACTTGCCGTAGGCATCGTCGATCAGGGCTTCGGGAAGATCATGGGTGGTGTACACGAAGCCGGTGGCCAGGGAGCGCCGCACACCATCCACCACCGCGGCGCGTTGGCGGGTATCGCCCTGCTCGAAGTGAAGGAGGTCGACCTCAAGAATCTCCCCCATGGCGGCAACCTATCGCCCCTCTCGCCGACGCCAGGGCCTTAGGCGTCGAGTTGGCGGGCGAGGGCCTCGGTGGCCTCGATGAACTCCTCGATCATGTCGAATACAACCTGCCGGGAGGTCTTGCGCTGGTTCATCGTGCCCACCACCTGACCCACGAAGTAGTTGGCCAGTTTCTCCGCACCGGATCCGGGGGTCATAGCGGCTCGGCTGATTCGCTGCTGGGCAATCGCCGTGAAGATCGACTGCAACGGCATACCCAACGGATCGGGCGTATCGGCCCGTTCCCACTCCTCGGTCCACGCCGACTTCAACATGCGGGCGGGTTTGCCCGTGAGCGACCGCGAACGCAACGTGTCGTCGGAGGTAGCCGTGAGCATTTTTTCCTTCACCACCGGGTGAGTTTCGGCCTCATCGGTGGTAAGCCACACCGATCCGCACCACACCCCCTGGGCGCCGAGAGCCATGGCGGCGGCCATCTGGCGGCCCCGGCCGATACCACCGGCACCGAGCACGGGCACGGGGGCCACCGCGTCCACCACCTCGGGGATGAGCACCATCGAGCCGATCTCTCCGGTGTGGCCACCGGCCTCGTAGCCCTGGGCGATGATGAGGTCGACCCCGGCCTGCACATGCCGCTCGGCGTGCACCGCTTTGCCCGCCAGCGCTCCCACCAGCCGCCCCTCCTCTTTCACCCGATCGATGAGGAACTGGGGGGGCGGTCCGAGCGCATTGGCCACGAAGGCGGTGCGATGGGCCAACGCAATCTCCAACTGCGGACCGGCCGCCGCCGCCGAGAACGGGGCGGCCCCGCCTCCGGCTCGCTCGAGACCACGCCCCCCCGCCTGGTCGTCGCGCTCCAAGAGTTCGGGAACTTCGTAGCGCCGCAGGATGTCATCGATGAAAGCCTGGTGTTCGGCGGGGATGAGTTGGCGAATGTCTTCCAGGGTGTAGCCGCCGTTCTCGTCGCCGGCGTAGCGAGCGGGCACGATCAGGTCCACCCCGTAGGGCCGCTCCCCCACCTCGGCCTCGATCCACGCCAAATCGATCTCGAGTTGTTCGGGGCTGTGGGCCACGGCTCCGAGCACGCCGAGACCACCAGCCTTGGAGACCGCCGCCACCACATCGCGACAGTGGGAGAACGCCAGGATGGGGAACTCGATGGTGAGGAGATCCGTGACAGAGGTGCGCATAGGGCTCCGAGGTTATCGAGGATGAGTGGCCGGGGGGCCAGTGGTGGGGCCCCCGGCAAAGGCCTGGGCATGATCGAGCCAATCGGCGGCGGCCGCTCCGGTCACCGCCAGGTCGGTGTCATCGCGATGACGGCGTTGCGTGACCACCAAGCAAAAGTGTTCGGCCAGCCCGCGCACCGTCGCGGAATTGTCGTTTCCGCCCCACCTCCAGAGGTCGCCGGAGGGGCCGAGAAGTTCCACGCCCACCTCCTCGGCGGGCATTTCCAGCCCCCGGTTCAGGTACGACCAGCGGCGGGTGATCACGCCGAGTTGAGCGATGTGGCGGAGACGGTCGGTAGCGGGCCGGGATGCCTTCAGCCCGGCCGCCGCCAGCGCATCCACCACGTCTTGACCGTGGGCCCATGTCTCCATGAGACGGGCGGTGAGAAACGACTTCGCTCCCATCGACGGTCCGTACCAATCGATGCGTTGGTCGTCGGTGAGGGTGGTGGTGGCGAGGGCCAGACGATTCCGCTGGGCCCGCCACTGTTCCCGACGCGCCGCGACCGTCATCGCCCGCCAGGGGCCGAGGGTGAGCGCATCGGCGGTGTCGGGATGGTTGAGGGACGCCGCCACTAGTTCGTCGCGCTGCGCGGCGAAAACCTCGGGGTGCATGATGGCGTTGGTGGCGGTGCCGTCGAAGTACTGGAGGTGTCCGATCTGATCGGCCACCGTCCACCCCGGGCTGGGGGTGGCGAGGTGCCACTGGGCTTCGGTGAGCCCCCCGACCACCACATCGAGCGCCGCCTGCTCGGCCACGAGGTCGGCGGCCAGGCTCGCCACCGTGGGCGACGGCATCATTGATCTCTCGGCGCCCACGCCGGGGCCCGCTTTTCCAAGAAGGCAGCCATTCCCTCGGCAGCTTCGGCACTGGTGAACCGCTCCTGGGAACGCTCAGTGGTCACGCGCCAGGCATCTTCGGCCGACAACATGGGAACGTCATACACGAGGCGCTTGGCCTCGGCCAGCGCCTCGGGACCGCCGCCGGTGAGATCCTCCACCACCGCGGCCACGTGAGCATCGAGTTCGGCGGCGGGCACGGCGCGGGTGATAAGACCAAGCTCCGCCGCTTCGGGGGCCAGGAACCGGCGGCCCCGGAGGAAGGCCTCCAACGCGTCACCGCGCCGCATCTTGGGCAGGCAGACCACCGAGATCATCGCCGGGATCACCCCCACCCGCACCTCGGTGAAACCCAACAGCACGTCGTCACGGGCGATGGAGATGTCGCACGCCGCCACCAGGCCTACGCCACCGGCCACGGCATGGCCGTCTACCCGCGCCACCACCGGCGTGGGTGATTGTTGGATCAACCGAAGCAAGGTCACGAGCCCATCCGGTCCCCGCCCCGGCGGCGGAGGGGAATCGGCGGTCGCCCCCGCACCAGACTGTTCGCTCAAATCCGCCCCGGCACAAAATACCCGTCCGGTGTTGGTGATCACGATGACGCGCACCGAGGCGTTGGCGTTGGCGGCGGCCAGGCCGTCGATCAGTTCCGCCACCACCGCCCGCGTGAGGGCATTGCGATTCGATTCATCCACCAGGGTGAGGGTGGCGACGCCCGCCGAAATGGTGAACGTGACCACCGGATCTGTCGCGCCCTTCGCCATGCCGCACGATAACATTGACCACTGAAGATTACCGCAATACGGTCGGGCGTCATGCAACCCACCGGATTAGCGGAACCCCTCCGCTCCACTCTCGATCCCACCGGCGCCACCTTCGCCCAGAACCGCTCCGACATGCTCGAACAGTTGGCCGTGATCGACGAGTTACTCGACGAGGCGGAGGCCGGCGGCGGCACCGTGCGGATGGACCGCCTCCGCAGCCGCGGCAAACTCCCGGTGCGCGAGCGCATCGCCCACGTGCTCGACCCCGATAGTCCGTTTCTCGAGATCAGCCCCCTGGCGGGCTACGACTCCGACTACACCATCGGCGGCGGAATGCTCGTGGGCATCGGGATCATTGCGGGCACTGAATGCGTGATCTTGGCCAATGACCCTTCGGTACTTGGCGGCGCCCTCACGCCCTACGCCGCCAAGAAATGGAATCGCGCCCTGGAGATCGCCCGCGACAACCATCTTCCCTATGTGAGTTTCGTGGAGTCCGCCGGGGCCGACCTTCGGGTAGAGGCCGGGGGCGGGGGTCGCCGCGTGCAGACCGAACACTTCGCCGAGACCGGCCGCTTCTTCTATGAGTTGATCGAACTCTCCCAGATGGAGATTCCCACGGTGTGCGTGGTGTTTGGCTCGTCTACCGCTGGCGGGGCCTACCAACCCGGCCTGTCGGACTATGTGATCGTGGTCAAGGAGCAGTCGAAAATCTTCCTGGCCGGTCCTCCGCTGGTGAAGATGGCCACCGGTGAAGAGAGCGACGACGAGACCCTCGGCGGGGCCGACCTCCACGCGGAGGTCTCCGGCCTGGGCGATTACTACGCCGTGGATGAAATGGACGCTCTGCGCCTGTGCCGCGAGGTGGTGTCGCACCTGAACTGGCGTAAACCCGGCCCCGAACCCCACTTCCGCCCCGACGAGCCCGTCCATGATCCCGAGGAGTTACTGGGCATCGTGAGCCGGGACCTGAAGCAGCCCGTGGAGATGCGAGACGTCATCGCCCGAGTGGTCGACGGCTCCCGCTTCGAGGAGTTCAAGGCCCGCTACGGCCCCACGCTCGTGTGTGGATGGGCTTCGATCCATGGGTATCCGGTGGGGCTGGTGGGCAACAACGGGGTGCTCTACCCCGACTCGGCGGAGAAGGCCGCCCATTTCATCCAACTCTGCAACCAGATCGACGTTCCCCTCGTGTTCCTGCAAAACATCACCGGTTTCATGGTGGGCCGCGACTTCGAGGCGGCCGGGATCATCAAAAAGGGCTCGCAAATGCTCAACGCCGTCACCAACTCCACCGTGCCGCACCTCACCGTGATCATCGGCTCGTCCTACGGCGCCGGCACCTACGGGATGTCTGGCCGAGCGTTTGGGAACCGCTTCACCTTCCTCTGGCCCACGGCCAAGGTGGCGGTGATGGGACCCAAGCAGATCGCCGGGGTGATGTCGATCGTCCGTCGAGGCCAGGCCGCCCGCCAGGGTGAGCCGTTCGATGAGGACGAGGACGCCAAGATCGTGGAGATGGTGGAGGCCGTGCAGGAGAGCGGATCGCTCGCCCTACGCGCCACTGGCGCCATCAGCGACGACGGAATCATCGACCCGCGCGATACGCGCACCGTCTTGGGAATGTGCCTCTCGGTGGTACGCAACAAACCCATCGAGGGTGCCGACGGCTACGGCGTGTTTCGACTGTGAGCCCCACTGTGATCAGGCGCCTGCTCGTCGCCAATCGCGGCGAGATCGCCAGCCGCGTGTTCCGCACCGCGCGCGCCATGGGCCTCCCGTGCGTGGCCGTCTACGCCCCCGCCGATGCCACCAGCCCATTCGTGGCCGACGCCGACGAAGCCGTGCTCCTCCCCAACGGATACCTCGATGGCGACGCCATCATCGCGGCGGCGGTGGCCACCGGGGCCGATGCCATCCACCCGGGCTACGGATTCCTGTCGGAGAACGCCGCCTTCGCCACCGCCGTTACCCAGGCCGGGCTCGTATGGATCGGACCCTCCCCGGAGATCATCGAGGCCATGGGCGACAAGATCGCCGCCAAAGCACTGGCGGCGGCGGCCGGGGTTCCCACCCTGGCCTCCTCGCCGGAGGTAACCGACGCTGGCGCACTGGGGTACCCGATCCTCGTGAAAGCGGCGGCGGGGGGCGGCGGCAAAGGGATGCGGATCGCCACCGACCCTTCCCAACTCTCCGAAGCCGTGGCGGCCGCTCGTCGGGAAGCCGCCAGCGGATTCGGTGATGACCGGGTTTTCCTCGAGCGCTACCTCGAGCGGGCCCGACACATCGAGATACAGATTCTTGGCGACGCCCACGGCGGTCTGCTGCACCTCGGCGAGCGGGAATGCTCGATCCAGCGACGCCACCAGAAGATCATCGAGGAGTCGCCCTCCTCCGCGGTCGACACCGCCCTGCGCACCAAGATGGGAGCGGCCGCTCTCGCCCTGGCCGGCGCCCTCGGCTACCAATCCACCGGCACGGTCGAATTCCTCCTGGAGGAGACCACCGGAGAGTTCTTCTTCCTCGAGGTGAACACCCGCCTGCAGGTGGAGCACCCCGTCACCGAGGCGGTAACCGGGATCGATCTGGTGCGCGAGCAGATCCGCATCGCGGCCGGTGAACCGCTCGGCTACACCCAGGCCGACGTGTCGTGGACAGGCCACGCCATCGAGGCCCGCCTCTACGCCGAGGATGTGGCGGCGGGCTTCCTCCCCGCCACCGGCACGCTCGCCGCCTTCGTACCTCCCGCCGAACCCGAGGTGCGCTGGGACACCGGGGTGGCCACCGGCTCCACGGTGGGGCTGGAGTTCGACCCGATGCTCGCCAAGGTCATCGCCCATGCCCCCACACGGTCCGAGGCGGCCGGGCGCCTGGCCCTTGCCCTCGATCGGCTCCACGTCGGCGGCATCACCACCAACCAGGTCTTTCTGACCGCCACCTTGCGCCACCCCGCCTTCCTGGCGGGCGACACCACCACCGACTTCATCGAGCGGGTGCGGCCCGCCGGTGCGTTGGCACTAGACGACATCGCCCTGCGGCGTCTGGCCATTACCGCCGCCCTCTGGCAACAGGGCCACCACCGCCACCATGCCCCGGTGCTGCGGGGGTTCCCGAGTGGCTGGCGCAACGCCCGTCTCCCGGCCCAGCAGGCGACCTTCGCCCGCGGCGAGCAGTCTGTGGACGTCACCTACCGGGCGCAGCGAGACGGCTCGTTTCGGGTGGACGACACCACCCTCGCCCGGGTGCACCAGTGGAGCGAGGAAGGCATCGACGTGGAGATCGACGGGCGCCGGAGTGCGTCACGAATCACCCGGTCGGGCTCCCGATTGCACATCCAGACCGGGAACGGCACGGTAGCGATCGACATCGTCTCGCGCTTCCCCCCACCCACCGTTGCCGTCACGGCTGGTGGCCTGGTGGCCCCCATGCCCGGGGTGGCCAGCGACGTGCGGGTGGCGGTGGGCGACACGGTGACCGCTGGCCAAATCCTCGTGGTGCTCGAGGCCATGAAGATGGAACACCACATCACCGCCGCCAGCAACGGCACGGTGACCGAGGTGCTCGTGCGCGTAGGCGAACAGGTTCACAACAGCCAGGTACTCCTGATCATCGACGCCCCCCACTCTCCTGACGAAGAGGAAACGCCATGACCGCTCCGCTCCGTATCGCCAACTGCTCCGGCTTTTACGGCGACCGAATGAGCGCGGCCGCCGAGATGGTGGAGGGCGGGCCGATCGATGTGCTCACCGGCGACTGGCTGGCCGAACTCACGATGCTCATCCTCGCCCGCACCCGGGCCAAGCACCCGCGCGGGGGCTACGCCCGCAGTTTCGTCACCCAGATGGAGCAGGTGATGGGCACCTGCCTCGACCGCGGCATCAAGGTTGTGTCCAACGCCGGGGGCCTCGATCCCGATGCGTGCGCCGAAGCGGTGGCCGAGGTGGCCCACCGGCTCGGGTTGTCGCCGCGCATCGCCTACGTGCGCGGTGATGATCTCCTCCCCCGCCTGCCCGAGTTGGTGGCTGCCGGTGTGGCGATGGCCCACCTCGATACGGGTGAGCCCATCGGCGACACCGCCCGGTTCATCAGTGCCAACGCCTACTTCGGATGCTGGGGCATCGTGGAGGCGCTGCGGGGCGGAGCCGACATCGTGATCACCGGCCGGGTTACCGATGCCGCCATCGTCTGCGGACCGGCGGCCTGGCATCACCGCTGGGAGCGCGACAACTGGGATGCGCTCGCCGGGGCGGTGGTGGCCGGCCATGTCATTGAGTGCGGCACCCAAGCCACCGGCGGCAACTACTCCTTTTTTACCGAGGTGCCCGGCCTCGTGCGCCCCGGTTTTCCGTGGGCCGAAGTGGCGGCCGACGGATCGTCGATCATTGGCAAACATGACGGCGCAGGGGGGCAGGTGTCGATCGGCACCGTCACTTCACAGTTGCTCTACGAAATCGGTAGCCCCGCCTACCTCGGTCCCGACGTCACGGCCCGCTTCGACACCATCGAACTCACCGAGGTGGCCCCGGACCGAGTGCGCATCAGCGGGACGAAGGGTGAACCGCCCCCGGCCACGCTGAAGGTAGCCATGAACGAGTGGGGCGGGTACCGCAACGACCTGGCCGTGGCCATCACCGGACTCGACATCGAAACTAAGGCCCGGCTGGTGGAGGAGGGGTTCTGGGCGGCCTGTCCCTACGGGCCCAACGACTTCGCCAGCGTGACCACTCAACTCGTGCGCACGGATAAACCCGATCCCGCCACCAATGAAGAGGCCGTGGCGCTGTGGCGGCTGTGCGTAAAGGACCCCGACGAGCACAAGGTGGGCCGAGCGGTCTCCAACGCCGTCATCGAACTGGCCCTGGCGAACATCCCGGGGTTCTTCGGGGTGGGGGCCGGGCCCTCGATGGGCCGTCCCTACGGCGTGTTCCGACCCGCCCTTGTTCCCGCCGCCCTCGTCCCCCAGGAGGTCGTGGCCCTCGGCGGCGACGCGACGGTCGTGACCTCCGTGGCGCCGACGGGGTCAGTGACGGTCATCCCCCGACCGGGGCCAGGGTCCTTTGGGCCCATCGAGGCCACCGTGGCGGTGCCGCTGGGCCTCATCGTGGGTGCCCGTTCCGGCGACAAGGGCGGCAACGCCAACCTCGGCGTGTTCGCCCGTAGCGACGAAGCGTGGGCCTGGCTCAACGAGTTTCTCACCATCGATCGCCTCCGTCGGCTCCTGCCCGAAACGGCAGACCTCGCGGTAACCCGCCACCCCCTGCCGTCGCTGCGCTCGCTCAACTTCGTCATCGTGGGCCTGCTGCAAGAGGGGGTGGCGGCCTCCACCCGCCAGGACGGCCAGGCCAAGAGCCTGGGCGAGTGGCTGCGGGCTCGCGTCGTTGACGCACCGGCATCACTGCTGCCATGACCACCCTCGACGAGCGGATCCGATCGGTGCCTCGCCCCGCGCCCGTGTTGAGCCGCCAACGTGAACGCTCCCTCACGAGCCGCCAACGCGAGATTCTCGACGCCCTCAGCCCGTTGGTGGATGACGGTTTCGCCGATCTCACCATGGCCGGACTGGCGGCCGAGTTGAGTTGTTCGCTGCGCACGTTGTACGAACTCGCCCCCAGTCGGGATGAACTTGTACTGGTAGTGGTCGACCGCAACCTCTGGCGCATCGGCCGTACCGCCGCCGGTGCCCTCCGCGAAGACATGGCCCCCCTCGATGGGCTGCGGGCCTATCTTCGGGCGGCCACCGTGGCGGTGGCCCGCACCACGGCGGCCTTCGCCCGCGACATGGCCACGGTTCCCGCCGCCCAGCGCCTCAACGACGCCCACTCCAACTACCTCGTCGCCATCGCTCGGTGCCTTCTCGACCTCGCCGTGGAGCGAGGCGACATCGCCAGCGTGGACACGGGTGCGGTGGCCCGGGTGATGGCCGGTCTCGGTCGCGACCTCGCCCGCCCCGAGGTGATCTCCACCCTTCGGTCATCCCCCAAAGACGCCGCCGACGCGATGGTCGATGTGATTCTTCGGGGTCTGGCGGCGGCCTGAGGTCCCGTCAGCAGCGCCGTGGTGCACCTTTCCCATAGCGTGGGCTCGTGACCGGTGGTTTGGCGTTGCACGTACCCACCCATCCGGTGCGGATTGTCACCGCCGCCAGCCTGTTCGACGGCCACGACGCCGCCATCAACATCATGCGCCGCATCCTGCAGGGGCAAGGGTGCGAGGTCATTCACCTCGGGCACAACCGCTCGGTGCAAGAGGTCCTCACCGCGGTGGTGCAGGAAGACGCGCAGGGCGTGGCGGTGTCGTCCTATCAGGGCGGTCACTGCGAATACTTCCGCTACCTCGTCGACGAACTCCGCCGCCGCGACCGGGGCGAGGTACAGGTCTTCGGAGGCGGCGGGGGCGTGATCATCCCGAGTGAGATCGCTGAGCTCCAGGCCTATGGCGTTACCCGTATTTTTTCGCCGGAAGACGGACAAGAACTGGGTCTGGCCCACATGATCAACGTGATCGTGCGCGCCTGCGACCGGGATCCCATCACCCCGCCACTTTCCTCGGTGGATGCCGTCCTGGCGGGAGACCAGGGCGCGCTGGCCCACGCGATCACGGCGCTGGAACTGGGCCGGCTGGAGCCGTCCCTCCGGGACCAACTCCGCGCCGCCGCCGCCGCTCGGCCCGCTCCTCGGCTGGGCATAACCGGCACCGGTGGATCGGGGAAGTCCTCCCTCACCGACGAGTTGGTGCGACGATTCCGGCTCGACCAGCAGGACAAGTTGCGCATCGCCGTGCTGGCCGTCGACCCCACCCGCCGTCGCGGCGGCGGCGCCCTCTTGGGCGACCGCATCCGCATGAACGCCATCGATCCACCCACCGTGTTCTTCCGATCGCTGGCGACGCGCGGGGCCGGTGAAGTACCCGAAGCCCTCGACGACATCATCGTGGCGTGCCGGGCGGCCGGCTACGACCTGATCATCGTGGAGACCCCCGGTATCGGGCAGGGCGACGCCGGCATCGTCAGCCATGTGGATGTGCCTGTCTACGTGATGACCCCCGAGTTCGGCGCCGCCAGCCAACTCGAGAAGATCGACATGCTCGACTTCGCCGACGCGGTCGTGATCAACAAGTTCGAGCGCCGGGGGGCCGAGGACGCCCTGCGAGATGTGCGGCGCCAGCTGGCTCGCAACCAGGAACGGTTCGACACCCGCTCGACCGACCTCCCGGTCTTCGGCACCATCGCGGCGCGCTTCAACGACGACGGCGTGACCGCCCTCTACCACTACCTGCGCGACCGCCTGCGCCAGCATGGTCTGCCGGTGGTGGCCGGCACTCTGGCCCCGGCCCCGGGCCGGACCAGTAGCCGCATCGCCGCCATCGTGCCCCCCGAGCGCACTCGCTACCTCGCCGAGATCGCCGAGGTCGTGCGGTCTTACCACGCCCGCACCGAGACCCAGGTGGAAGCGGCGCGCACGATCGCCCACCTGGAAGGCGCGGCGGCCACTCTGGCCGAACAGGGCCGGGACCGCGCCGAGGTCGACGCCGCCCTGCTGCACTCCACCGCCGCCCTCGACCCCGATTGTCGAGCCTTGCTGGCGGCCTGGCCCGCCCGGGTGGCCGAGATGACCGGCACCACCAACGCCGCCGGGGTGCCCCTGGTACGCGAATCTTTGTCGGGATCACTGGTACCCCGGGTGGCGCTCCCTCGCTATGCCGACCCCGGCGACGTGCTGCGCTTCCTGCGGGCGGAAAACCTCCCGGGTTCCTTCCCGTTCGCGGCGGGGGTTTTTCCTCTCAAGCGCGACGACGAAGACCCCGCCCGCATGTTTGCCGGTGAAGGCGACGCCTTCCGCACCAACCGGCGCTTCCACCTCCTCGCCGAAAACCAGCCGGCCACTCGCCTGTCCACCGCCTTCGACTCCGTGACCCTCTACGGCTTCAACCCCGACGAGCGGCCCGACATCTACGGCAAAGTGGGCAACGCCGGCGTCTCCATCGCCACCTTCGACGACATGCGAGCGCTCTACGACGGCTTCGACCTATGCGACCCCACCACCTCGGTCTCCATGACCATCAACGGTCCTGCCCCCACCATCTTGGCCATGTTCCTCAACGCCGCCATCGACCAGCACCCCGAACTCACCCCCACTGAGGTGCTGAAGCGGGTGCGGGGCACGGTGCAGGCCGACATCTTGAAGGAGGACCAGGGTCAAAACACGTGCATCTTCTCCACCGAGTTCAGCCTGGGGGTGATGGCCGATATCCAGGAGTGGTTTGTTGAGCATGAGGTGCGCAGTTTTTACAGCGTGTCGATCTCCGGCTACCACATCGCCGAAGCGGGCGCGAACCCGGTGAGCCAACTCGCCTTTACCCTGGCCAACGGCTTCACCTACGTGGAGAGTTATCTGGCGCGTGGCCTCGCCATCGACGACTTCGCCCCCAACCTCTCTTTCTTCTTCTCCAACGGCATGGACCCGGAGTTCACGGTGCTCGGTCGGGTGGCCCGTCGCATCTGGGCCATCACGATGCGGGATCGTTACGGAGCCGACGAACGCAGCCAGAAACTCAAGTACCACGTGCAAACATCCGGTCGATCGCTGCACGCCCAGGAGATGGACTTCAACGACATCCGCACCACCCTGCAGGCCCTCATCGCGCTCTACGACAACGCCAACAGCCTCCACACCAACGCCTACGACGAAGCGGTCACCACCCCCACCACCGAATCGGTGCGGCGGGCGCTGGCCATCCAGATGATCATCAACCGCGAGTGGGGGCTCTCGCTGAACGAGAACCCCAACCAGGGCAGCTTCATCATCGAGCACCTCACCGACCTCGTGGAAACCGCGGTCCTCGATGAACTCGACCGCATCTCCGAGCGCGGTGGAGTGCTCGGCGCCATGGAGACGGGGTACCAGCGCGGCCGGATTCAGGATGAGTCGATGCGCTATGAACACGCCAAGCACGACGGTTCACTGCCCCTCGTGGGGGTGAACACGTTCCTGGCCCCCGGCGATGAGGTGGCGACTGCCCCCGTGGTGGAGTTGGCCCGCTCCACCGAAGCCGAGAAACGGAGCCAACTGGCGCGACTGCACGCCTTCCACGCCGCCCACGCCCACGAAGCGGCCCCCATGCTCGCCCGCCTGCGCGAGGCGGCGCTTGCCGGCGACAATCTCTTTGCCGTGCTGATGGAGGCGGCGCGCGTGTGCAGCCTCGGACAGATTACCGACGCCCTCTTTGAGGTGGGGGGCCGCTACCGCCGCAACGTCTAGCCGGGGTTCACTCCACCGAGATGCGGGCCATGAGGTCCGCCTTTTGCTCCTCGAAGTCTTCGAAGGACAACTTCTTGTCGTCGAACAGGCGGTGAATCTCTTCCACCCGGGCGAGCAGTTCACTGGCCGACATCTCCGTGCCAGGCTCGGCGGGAGCGAGCGGCTCGAGCGTGTCGCTCTCTTCGTCGGTGCCCTTATCGAGACGCTTCTCGCGCTTCGCCGCCGCCTTGGCCTTCTTGGCGCGATCGCGCTGGAGCTTCTCGAAGCTCGTTCGCTGTGCAGCCATCGGTATTCCCTTCCCTCGATCTGGCCCTAAGCGTGACGAAGCCGCCGGCACAAGTGCCGGCGGCTTTGGTCAAATCCGTTTGGGGCTAGACGACTCGAACGTTCTGGGCTTCCTCGCCCTTACGGCCGGGAGCAACGTCGAACTCGACGCGCTGACCCTCGTCGAGGGACTTGTAGCCATCGCCTTGGATGTTGGAGAAGTGAACGAAGACATCGTCGCCTTGCTCACGTGAGATGAAGCCGAAGCCCTTCTCGTTGTTGAAGAACTTCACGGTTCCAGTTGCCACTGTGTTTCTACCTATCTGCATTGCAAGCAAGTCCGACTGACTTCCCTGTTCGGATCACAAGCATACGTCCATGAGGCCCCGGCCGCGCCATCCGCGTCCCGTGTAGCCTGCGTTTATGACCGATGGCCCGCTTCTTCGGGCTACGGGCCTCACCAAGCGTTACCCCGGGGTAGTAGCGGTCGAAGACCTCACGCTCGATGTCCCTCGAGGCCGAGTGGGCCTGGTGGGGGCCAACGGGGCCGGCAAAACCACCCTCTTTCGCATGATGCTGGGCCTCAGCCGACCGAGCCAAGGGACGCTCGAGATCTGTGGCATCGACGTCGCTTCCAACCCGGTCGGGGCGCGCGGCCGCATCGGCTACATGCCCGAGCACGACTGCCTCCCGCTGGACCAGAGCGCCGCCGACATCGTCGCCAGTTTCGGCGAACTCAGTGGCATGAGCCCCCGCGCCGCCCGCCAGCGCGCCTCGGACATGCTCGATCTGGTCGGACTCGAGGAAGCCCGCTTCCGACCCGTCGGGGGCTTCTCCACCGGGATGCGCCAGCGAACCAAGTTGGCCCAGGCCCTCGTGGCGGACCCCGAACTCGTCCTGCTCGATGAACCCACCGCCGGACTCGACCCTACGGGCCGCGACGAAATGCTCACGTTGGTGGCCCGGCTCGGCACGTTCGGCATCTCGGTATTGCTCGCCACCCACCTGCTCGACGACGTGCAACGGGTGTGTGACCACGTCGTCATGCTCGACGGAGGCCGCCTCGTCATCTCCGGTTCCACCGAATCACTCCTCGAGCGCACCGGCGTGTTGAGTGTGGATGTGGGCACTGACCGGGCTCCGCTGCTGGCGTTGCTGGCCCAGCGCGCCCTCGTCGCGGTGGAATCGGCGGGACTGGTTGAGGTACAGATCGGAAGCGATGCCGATGCCGATGCGGTGCGTGATGCCGTGGTGGAGTTGGGCCTGCCGCTCCACCGGATGATCAGCCGCCTCACCTCCCTCGACGATGTGTTCGTAGCCGAGGCCCGCCCAACATGACCGGAGCCATCTACGACCGGGGATACCGCCCCTACGACGGAGCCCTAGGGGGCCGCGCCAGCGCTCGTTCGGCTCTGTTTCGTACCTCGGTCCGCCGGGCCATGGGGTGGCGACGCTCGTGGCGCCAAAAGGTGGCGCCCCTCGGCTTGCTCGCCGTGGTCACGGTGCCCGCCATCGTGAACGTGGGCATCGTCTACATAACCGGCGGCAATTTCGAAACCCAGATCCGCATCATCACCTACCGAGAGTATGTGGGTATTTCCAGCGCCTTGTTGCTGTTCGTGGCGCTGACCGCCCCCGACATCATGTGCCCCGACCGACGGCAGCGGGTGCTCCCGTTGATCTTTGCCCGTCCCCTCACCGGGGCCGACTACGTCATCGCCAAAGTAGCGGCGATGACGGTGCTCGTCTTCGGGTTTTCGCTCATCCCGCAGGTGGTCCTCTTCGTGGGACAAATGCTGGTGAGTGCCGATGGTGCCCTCCGTTACGCCCGGGACAACGCGGAGGTGCTCTGGCAGGTGCCGGTGGCCATCGCGGCGCTCGCCGTGTTCTACGCCG
>VFJN01000186.1 GCA_009886035.1 Actinomycetota bacterium | reverse complement strand
CAGCGCGCTTGGCACCGCTGGGTGAGTGGCGATGTACTCACCTACGAACTGGAGAATTTCAGATGACTGGCAGTTTCCTTAATTTCTTTTGGACGATGATGATCATCTTCATCTTTGTCGTGTGGGTGTTCATCCTGTTCCGCTGCATCATGGACATCTTCAGTAGTCGCGATCTGAATGGCTTCGCCAAGTTTGCTTGGCTGCTGTTCATCTTCTTGTTCGTCTTCATCGGAGTATTCGCCTACGTCATTATCCGCGGCAGCAAGATGAGCCAGCACGAGATTGCTCGTAACCAGGAGCGTCAGGATCAGTTTGCTGCCTATGTTCGCGATGTGGGTGCCGGCGACGGCAGCTCGTCGGCCGAGCTCACCCGCTTGGCGGCCCTGAAAGACAGCGGGCACCTCAGCGACGCTGAGTTTGCCCAGCAAAAGGCCAAAATCCTGGGCTAACCCCCATAACTGCCAGTCACACCCCTCTGGTGGTGGTGGCGGCTTCGGCCACCACCACCGTTGGGGGGGTGTGCTCGCGTTCGGGGGCGGGGCCGGAACCTCGCTAGGACTCGGTAGCGAGCCGAGCGGCGAGACCCACCGACACGCGCATCCGCTCAACGTGCTGCTGCAGAGTTTGCATACCTTGCGAAAGCGGATGGTCGGCCATGAAGGCCTCGATGGTCTTGGCGAGGTGGGGGTCGGTGATGGTTCGGATACCTGAGAGCATGCGCACGATGCTGTTCGCCGGGAACCGTTCGTTCATTTCCGTCCACCGTTCTTGCACGAAGGCCCAGGCCAGGTGCCCATTTTCTCGATTGGCGAGGCAGGCTCCGATCACGAAGGGGGCATTTTGGGTGCGCACTTCGGCGGTCATGGTCAGATCGAGGACCCGGCTCATCTGTGCGGGGTCGCGCACTTCGGCGAGGGCATAGATGAGGCGCAGTTCCTCCTGCGGAGTGGAACTGCGCCGGAACCCTTCGAGCATGGCATCTACGTCCTCGGCGCCGGCGAAGGCGGCGGTCACGCGGATGACGGCCGCCGCCACGTTGGCCTCCACGCTCTGCGAATCGGTGAGGTACTGGTGGAAGATCTCCCGTACCCGGGTCTGAGCCTCGTGGTCATTGCCCAGGGTGGCCATCGCTCCAATGAGGACGGACCGTAACTCGTGGTCGCGATCTCCGTCGGATTCCCGGGGGGCCCACCCGCTGCGATCTAACGCCGGGGCCACTAGGGCCCGCACCCGAGCCTGGAGTACCTCGCGCTCGCCGTTTCGGGCGATCCGCTCGATCTGGTCGACGCCGGTGAGGATCCGACGCCATACCGCCACGTCGGTTTCGTCCGAGAGGCCCTCGGCCAGCGTGAGAAACTCTGATGCGCTCGTGGTGCCGGCCAAGACGGATCCCCAGGTGTCGTCAACGAGGCAGTAACGCTCCACGTTTGACAGCCCCGCGTGGGCCTGGGCCGTGAGCGTCTGCCGCAAGGCCGGGGCGTAACTCACCCGGAAGAATCCGTGACCTTCGGCGTTCACCACGAGCCACGTGGCGGGCTCGTCGAGGGCGAGGTCGAGCGTCTCACCCGTCAGGAGTGCTTTCGTGGTGTGCACGGCGGCGTCGGCGGTCGCGTAGCGAATGATGAGCGGCACGCACCACAGAGAGGTGTCTAGGGGGTGAGGCAGATAGGTGAAGCGGCGTTGGGCGAGATGGACGGTCGCCCCATCGTCGCTCATGCTCACATCGATGACGGGGTGGCCGCCCTGGAAGATCCAGGAGTCCATGATTCGTCGCACCGGCTCACCGGAGGTTTCCTCGATGGCATCCCACAGGTCGGTGGTCTCGGTGTTCCCGTACTGATGGAGGGTCATGTAGCGGCGAATGCCCGCCCGAAAGCGGTCTTCTCCGAGGTACTGCTCCAGCATCCGCACCACCGCCGCGCCCTTTTCGTAGGTGAGAACGTCGAACATGCCGGCCGCATCCTCGGGGGACACCACCGGGTACTCGATCGGACGGGTGGTATGGAGTGCATCGGTATCGAAGGCGGTAGAGCGGGCCAGGCCGAAGCCCGCCCAGCGTTCCCACTGCACCCGAAAGGCATCGGTGACCTTGAGTTCCATGAAGGTAGCAAAGGCCTCGTTGAGCCAAATGCCGTTCCACCAATCCATCGTGACGAGATCACCGAACCACATGTGGGCGAGTTCGTGCGCGATCACGTCCACGATGTTCTGGAGTTCGCCCTGGGTGGCGTGGTCGGGGTCGACGAGCAGCAGTGTCTCGCGGAAGGTGACACAGCCGAGGTTTTCCATCGCCCCGAAGGCAAAGTCGGGAATGGCGACAAGGTCCATGGAGTCGCCGGGGTAGGGAAGGTCGAAATAGTTGGCGAGATAGCGCAAGGAGTATTCCGCCACCTCGAGAGCGAATGGGGTGAGGGGAAGGCGCCCCGGGGGGCAGAGCACGCGCAAGGGGATGCCGTCGACGTCGATCGGTTCGGTGGCGTCGAGGGGGCCCACGATGAAGGCCACGAGGTAGGTGGACATGATCATCGTGTCGGTGAAACGCACGCGGCGGCGGCCCTCGATGGTCTCCACCTCGGCCACGGCCCCGTTGGATACGGCCCGGAAGTCGCCGTCGATCCACAGGCTGATCCCGAACACCGCTTTGATGTCGGGCTCGTCCCAGCAAGGAAAGGCCCGCCGCGCATCGGTGGCTTCGAACTGGGTGGTGGCGATCACGCGTTCGTTGCCGTCATCGTCGGTGAAGGTGGAGCGGTAGAAGCCGTGGAGTTTGTCGTTGAGGAGGCCACGGAAACGCAGGGATACGGTGGCGTCGCCCGCCAGCAGTGGCTCGGTGAGGGTCAGCGTGCATCGTTCGGTGGGCTCATCGAGGGACACGTGGGCCTCATGGCGGATGCCGTTGACAGTGACCCAGGCTTCGTCCACCGCCAGTTCGATGGCGTTCATCACCACGGTGGTGGTGGGCTCGGCCACCACCACTGCGATATCCACCGAACCGGCGAAGGTGGCCGTATCAAGGTTGGGTGCGAGGGTGAGGTCGTAGCGATGGGGGAGGACGGTGCGGGGAAGGCGATAGGGGTCGGACACACCGTGAGGCTATCGGGGCGAAGATGGTGCTCAAGGATGGTCTCGGGGCGGCCGATGATGATGAGGTCGTGCGGCACCCGTCGCTCGGCACGGGAGGTTGTGATCCGTGTGGACCCCACCGACCCAGGCGAGGGTGCCTGGGCACGGAGACAAGCGGGCGCCTAGACCACACGGGGAGCCAGTGGCGCGACCGACCCGTTCGACGAGTAGCCCTTGTGAGTGGGCTCCAAGCTGGACGGGAGTTACCCAATGCACATCCACCACGTCGTTCGTGGTGGCCTTCTCGCCATAGGGATGGGGATGTTCGTCATGAGTGTCACTGCATCAGCTGATACCGGGTCGCCCGGCGTGTCCGCAGCCCCGGCTGTCGGGCGCGCTGTGGTCACCGGTGACGCCGCTGATGAGGTGGGGCTGATGGTGGCTCCTCCTCCCTCGTCGACTGCCCCTCCGATCCCCCTGGAGGTGGCCACGATTGTCCCTGGTGAGCAGGTCAAAACAGACGGAGCCGAACCTGTTCGTCCCGTCATTCAGGCGGGCCCCGGACCGGCAACCCCGGTTGAAGGGGCCACCACCTTGATCGATCCGCTGGTGATCGTACGGTGACGCTCTGACGAGACGGATGGGTTCGAACCCAACCCAACGCGACGACGGCCTTCCCTCAGGTGGGCCGTCGCCGCTTGGGGGTTGTGACCCTTCGCCCTCGGGGCCGGTTCGCGAGAACGAGGATCTTGCCCCTCGGCGGGCCCACCACCCGACGGTGTGAGGGCATCGGTGGGGGGCAGTAGCGTCCCGTCCGTGACAGATACCGCCGAGCAGTTTGATGTTGTGGGAATTGGGAACGCCCTCGTGGACGTGCTCACCCACGAGGATGACGAGTTCATCAACGCCAATGGTCTCGCCAAGGGGGCGATGATCCTCATCGACACGGAGCGGGCCGAATCGCTCTACGCCGCCATGGGTCAGGGCATCGAGGTGTCGGGTGGGTCGGCGGCCAACACGATCGCCGGGATCGCCAGTTTCGGTGGACGGGCCGCCTACATCGGCCGGGTGGCCGATGATCAACTCGGTGCCGTGTTCGCCCACGACCTTCGCGCCACCGGGGCGAGTTACACCTGCCCCCCCGCTCCCGATGGGCCGCCCACCGGTCGCTGCCTCATCATTGTCAGCCCCGATGCCGAGCGCACCATGAACACCTACCTCGGAGCGTCGGAGCTTTTTGGTCCCGATGATCTCGACGCCGAGCTCATCGCCGCCGCTCGGGTCGTATACCTCGAGGGTTACCTCTTCGATCGGCCCGCCGCCCAAGAGGCATTCTGGACAGCCAGTCGCATCGCGCACGATGCCGGACGGCAGGTGAGCCTCACCCTGTCGGACACATTCTGTGTGCAGCGCCATCAAGAGGCGTGGCGGTCATTGGTGACTGATGAGGTGGACCTCCTCTTCGCCAATGAGGGCGAGGTCATGGCCCTGTACGACGTGACCACCGTGGGTGAAGCGATTGAACGCCTGAAGAACGAGGTGGAGACCGCCGCCATTACCCGGGGTGCACGCGGTTCCCTCGTGGTGACCAAGGGCGAGGTGATCGACGTGGCGGCCCATCCGGTGGGAGCGGTGGTGGACACCACGGCGGCCGGCGACTTGTACGCCGCCGGGTTCTTGTTTGGCTTCACCAACGGCCGATCCTTAGAGGATTGTGGGCGGCTCGGTTCGCTGGGGGCCTCGGCGGTGATCGGCCATACCGGAGCCCGACCGGCGCTCTCCCTGGCGGGCCTGGTGGCCGATCTGGGCCT
Source organism: Actinomycetota bacterium (assembly GCA_009886035.1). Classification (GTDB taxonomy): domain Bacteria; phylum Actinomycetota; class Acidimicrobiia; order Acidimicrobiales; family VFJN01; genus VFJN01. The sequence goes on along the minus strand of VFJN01000186.1, from coordinate 19,302 downwards.
GTGATGCCGCCGCCGGACCCCTGGGCCCAGGTTGCGGCGGCGGCGGCGGCCATTGTGGAGCGCACCGGGATCGAGCGGCACGAGGTGCTCGTGGTCCTCGGGTCGGGATGGGCATCGGCGGCTGACTGCCTCGGGGAACCCGTGGTGGAGGTAGCGGTGGAGGAGGTGCCCGGCTTTGCCTCGACCGGTACCGACGGGCACCACGGGATGATGCGTTCGGTGGCGACGGCCGACGGTCGACGCATCCTCGTGTTGCTCGGGCGGGTGCACGCCTATGAGGGCCACGAACTTTCCACCGTGGTGCACGCCGTCCGAGTGGCGGCGCGGGTGGGGTGCGGCACCATCGTGCTGACCAACGCGGCCGGCGGTCTGCGGGCAGGAATGGCGGTGGGTCAGCCGGTGCTCATCGCTGATCATCTCAATCTCACCGGCGCGTCGCCGCTGAGTGGCCCCGCCCCTCCCGCTGAGTTGGGCCTGGGTCGCTTTGTGGATCTCACCCACGCCTACTCACCACGCCTCCGGGCCATCGCCCGCTCGGTGGACCCCACCTTGCCCGAGGCGGTCTACGCCGGCCTGCCCGGTCCGCATTACGAGACACCGGCCGAGATCGCCATGCTCCGAACCCTCGGGGCCGACCTGGTGGGCATGTCTACGGTGCACGAGGTGATTGCCGCCCGTCAGGTGGGGGCCGAGGTGCTGGGACTGTCATTGGTGACGAACCTGGCCGCCGGCTTGGGAGAGGGAGATCTGGACCACGCCGCGGTGGTGGCCGCCGGAGCGGCCTCGGCCAGCGCCATGGGTGAACTCGTGGCCGCCATCGTGGCTCGCCTGTGACGAGGGTCGCATCGCCCGATGAGGTGGTGCGCGCCCAGGCTCGGGCCTGGCGGGACGCTGATCCCGACCCGGTCACCCGAGCCGAGGTGGATGCCCTGCTCGCCGCCAACGATCTCGCCGGGCTGCACGAACGATTCGACCAGTGCCTGCGCTTCGGCACCGCCGGCCTGCGCGGGGCCTTGGGGGCCGGACCCAACCGTATGAATCGGGTACTGGTGCGCCAGACCACCGCCGCCGTGGCGCAATGGTTGCGCGAAGGGGGGTTCACCGGGCCGGTCGTGGTGGGGCGCGATGCCCGCCATGGCAGCGATGAGTTCGGTCAGGATGCCGCCGCCGTGCTGGCGGGTGCCGGGTTCGCGGTGCTCGTGTTGCCCCGGCCGATGCCCACCCCGGTGCTGGCCTTCGCCGTGCGTCACCTGTCGGCCAGCGCCGGGATCATGCTGACCGCCAGCCACAATCCAGCGACGGACAACGGATACAAGCTGTACCGGGCCGACGGCGCCCAGATACTGCCACCGGACGACGCGGCCATCGAAGCCCTCATGGATGACCTCACCCTGGCCTCGGGGCTCGTGATGTCCAGCGACGGGATCACCGAGGTGGGGGAGGAACTGCTCGACGCCTATGTGGCGGGGGCGGTGGCGTTGTTGAAGGGCGACGCCCGGGCGGTGACCACGGTGTACACGGCGTTGCACGGTGTGGGGGCGGAGACGATGCGGCGGGCCTGGGCAGCGGCGGGCTTCCCGGCGGCCTGCGAGGTGGTGCAGCAGGTGGAGCCTGATCCGGATTTTCCCACGGTGGCGTTTCCGAACCCTGAGGAGCCCGGCGCGCTCGACTTGGCGCTGGCGTTGGCGTTGGAGGTGGGAGCCGATCTCGTGCTCGCCACCGACCCCGACGCCGACCGCTTGGCCGTGGCCGTGCCTGATCCGCAAGCGCCGCAAGGCTGGCGGGCTCTCACCGGTGACGAAGTGGGGGCCTTGCTGGCCGACCACCTGCTGCGCGACAGCGATCTCAGCGGGAGCGATGTGGTGGCCACCACGGTGGTGTCGTCACGGTTGCTCGCCACTCTGGCCGCCGCCGCCGGGGTGACCTACCGCGAGACCCTCACGGGCTTCAAGTGGGTGGTCCACACACCGCGGGAGGGGGAGCGCTTTGTCTTCGGCTACGAGGAGGCCCTGGGCTATTGCGTGGATTCCCTAGTGCGAGACAAAGACGGGGTAACCGCCGCGCTGGTGGTGAGCGAGTTGGCGGCCGAACTCAAAGCGTCGGGAAAATCGCTGCTGGATCGCCTCGATGAGGTGTTCAGCACCCACGGTGTTCATGTCACCGGTCAGCGGTCGATCCGAGTGGAGGGGACTGACGGGCCGAGGCGCGTCCAGGCCGTCATGGCCGCAGTGCGGGCCGACCCGCCGACGGCGCTGGCCGGGCGGACCAGGGTGACTATGGAAGACCTTGCCGTGGCGCCGTTGCGGTTCCCGGTGCCGTCTGATGTGCTTGTGTGGATGTTCGACGGCGTACGGGCAGTGGTGCGCCCGAGCGGAACTGAGCCGAAACTCAAGTGTTATGTCGAGGTCATCGCGCCGGTGGGTTCGGCGAGCGAGGTGGCCCCCACTCGGAAGGAGGCGGGGCTCGTGGTCGTCGAGGTGCTCGACGCACTCGTGGCCCTGTTGCGGGCCCGGGGACTGTGAATCATGGCCGCCGACTGTTCCGCGATGGTTCGGTGTGGTTGCATCGAGGCGTGAGCAGACCGATCGAGGACCACGGGCGCTCGAAGCCACTGATGGCGTTGGCGGCGGTGGCCGCGGTCCTCGTGCTCGTGGTGGTTGCGGTGGTGGGGCTGGTGCGGCGCGATTCCCCACCCGCCCCGGTGGCCGCCCCTCCCCCCACCACGCTGCCAGCCACCACCACGCTTCCGCCCACGGAGGTGCCCGCCACCACGGCGTTGGCTACTCCGAACGGCGAGATCGCGACCTACCGCGCCCCCGACGGTGAGGCGGTGGGGACGGTGGGATTTTGGTACGGCTACCCGATGACCATGCCCATCGTGGAGGAGCAGGGCGACTGGCTTCGTATCATGATGCCCGAGCGACCCAATATGTCCACGGCCTGGGTGCGGGCGGCTGATGTGACGAGATCGGCGTCGAACTTCCGCATCGTCGTGCGGCTCTCGGAGACGCGGCTCATCGCTTATCAGGACGGGTACGAGATCTTCTCGGCGCCGGTAGGGATCGGCAAAGATTCCACGCCCACTGCCCCGGGCAACTTCTTTGTGGCCGTGGTCCTCAAGCCTGGTCCGGCGGGCTACGGGCCCGTCGTGCTCGACACCAGCGGCCACTCGGAGGCCATTACGAGCTGGGAAGGCAGCGGCGATGCCGTCACCTCTATTCACGGGTCGATCTCGGCGGCCTCGGCGGCGCGGATCGGCACGACGGGTACCAAAATCTCCAACGGGTGCATACGGATGTTGGAGGCCGATCAACGCAAGCTCGACGTGATTCCCCTGGGCACGCCGGTCGACATCATCCCCTGATCCGGCGGGCGGGTCGAGGGTGCTCAGAGCTGTTGGCGACCGCGGGCTACCACGGCCTGCCGGCTGGCTTCGAGGGCCCCCGGGTCGAGGCCGTCGCCTTGCCAGCGACCCGCCACTTCAGCCTCGAGCGCCCACGCGCCGGTGCCGTCGAGCCGGGCGCCTTGGTTGTAGGTGGCCAGTATCTGGCGCACCGGGCGGGGGTCGATGGTGGCGATGTCGGCCGCCAGTTTCTGGGCGAAAGGCAGAAGGTCGGCGTGAGGCACGACGTGGTTCACAAGGCCCCAGGCCAGGGCGGTGGCGGCGTCGAGGAAGTTCCCGGTGGTGGAGAGTTCTTTGGCGCGGCGCAGACCCACGGCTTCGGGGAGCAGCACGGTGAGCCCCCATCCCGGCATGATCCCCATGCGGGCATGGGTGTCGGCGAAGCGGGCTCGTTCCGAGGCGATCAGGTAGTCGCACGCCAAGGCCAACTCGAACCCGCCGGTGATGGCCACGCCGTTGACAGCCCCGATGACCGGCGTGGTGATTCGGGGAAATGGTCCCTGGGGGGTGCGGGTGTCGCCCCCGGCCGCCCCGGTTTCGCGCAGGGCGTTGCCCCCGGCGGAGAGTTCTTTCAGGTCGAGTCCCGCACAGAACGCCGGGTCGGCCCCGGTGAGCACAATGGCGGCAATGTCGTCGCGCTCATCGAGTTCCCGCAGGGTGGTGGGAAGCGCCTTGCGCAGGCCCCGGTTGAGGGCATTGCGAGCCTCGGGTCGGTTGAGGGTGACGGTGGCTACGGGACCATCGATGGTCACCAGGACAAGTTCGGTCATGGTTATTCCTGTTCGTCGGCCGGGAGAAAGGTGAGTTCCAAGTCGCCGAGGCGCACGAGGGTGCTGGCGATCCAGCCCCCCATGGCGGAGAAATGGTGGTCGAGGATAGATCCGTCGGCGAGGGTGGCTTCGTCGAGTTCGTAACTGCCCTCGTAACTGATTTCCAGGGCCCAGTCCTCGGCTTCGGAATCTTCGTTGTAGGAGATCTCCACGGTGGGGGTGGATCGTTCCAGCCGGGTGGACCCGATGGGCGGGCTGGCTTCGGGGAGCGCGGCGAGCACCGGCTTCACGTCGGGGATCGACGCCAGGCGTTGAATCCGCATCACGATCTCGATCTCGATGCGGGGGACTTCGCTGGAGGGTTCACCGATGTACCAGCTCCGGTAGGCCGTCTGGGCCCAGGTAGGCCAGTCGAGGGTGATGTCGGCCTGCACTCGGGGGGGGAGGCCCTCCCCGGGGAGGCCGTAGGACGTCTCCCAGGTGGTGTCCCCGAGCAGCACGTCTACTTGGAAGCGTTCCTCGAAGGCCTGCCGTTCGAGGAACGCCTTTTCGAACGTGTCGCGCAGCGCGCCGATCGCATCGGTGAAGACGTGGTCCAGCATGGGTGTGTGACGCTACCTGGCGCGCTGGCCCACCGGGATACTGCTCAGACGGGCGGGGGCTCGGGGCTCATCAACGCGATCGGCACCGACATGCCTAGGTCACGGTGGCGCAGCGTGGCGATCTGGCGACCATCTTGTACGGCGTCTTTGCTGGAGCCGAGGTGGTCGCCGAGTTGGTGGGCCAGCGCAGCGAGGTCGGTCACGGTGACGGCGAGACCGAAGAATCCGGGGTCACCCTCGCCGGTGGCGTCGGGTTGGCCCACCAGCTCGAGGATCACCTCGCCGAAGCGAAAAAACACCTGACGCATCGGGGCGCCGTAACTGTCGGTTTCCCGTTCGCCGCGAGGTTCCACCCCGATAGAGGCGAGGGCCGCCGTGGTCCGGTCGAGGTCGGGGGAGAGCAGCACGAGGTGATCAATGTGGGTGGCGCCGTTGGCGTGGGTGGCCCCCGGGGCGGCCGGGGCGGTCGATGCGGTGGTGGGGATCCCGTCGAGGGAGCCATCGGCCAGGCGAGCGGCGGGGGCATCGCGCAAGGACCATCCGAGGATCCGTTGGCCGCCGTCTCGGCCCATGAGCCGCACCCGCACCGTGCCGACCCGGCAGGTGCCGTCGTCGTCCACGCTGAACCCGGCCGCTTCCCAGGCGGCGGGCGGATCGCCCACCAGAATTTCGTCGATCGTTACTCCCATCTCCGCACCGTAGGCTGAGGGGGTGCATGACGCCGTAATCATCGGATCAGGTCCCAACGGCCTCGTGGCCGCCAACGTGCTGGCCGACGCCGGTTGGGACGTGGTGGTGGTGGAGGCGGCGGACACGCCCGGGGGGGCGGTGCGCAGCGGCGAGATCACCGCACCGGGGTTTCAGAGCGATCTCTTCAGTGCCTTCTATCCCTTGGCGGCCGCTTCGCCGGTGCTGCGCGAACTCGAATTGGAGCGGTGGGGCTTGCAGTGGGCACGGGCGCCGCTGGCGTTGGCGCATCCCACGGCAGGCGGCCCGAGCGCCTGTCTTTCGATGGATGTGGATATCACCGCCGCGTCGCTGGAACGTTTCGCACCCGGTGACGGCGACCGGTGGCGCGAGTTGTACGGCCTGTGGGAGCGCACGCAGGAGCCGTTCTTGGAGGCGTTGTTGCGCCCCTTCCCACCGGTGCGCGCCGGGCTGGGGTTGGCCGCCGCCGCGGGGCCGTCGTTACCCGAGTTGGTTCGCATCGGGCTCGGGAACGTGGAGGCCATGGGTCGCCGCTGTTTCGAGGGGCAAGGCGGCCGGTTGTTGCTGGCGGGCAACGCCGGTCACGCCGACATCCCGCTCGATGGGCGCGGCTCGGCGGTGTTCGGCTGGCTCATGTCGTGTCTCGGTCAGATGGTTGGCTTCCCCACGCCGGTGGGAGGGGCGAGCGAACTCACCGCGGCGTTGATTCGTCGCCTGGAAGACAAGGGCTCCACGGTGCTGCTCGGCCAGCCGGTGGAGGCCATCGAGGTACGTAACGGGCGGGCCAAGGCGGTGCGTTTGGTAGCCGGCGATGTGGTGCCGGCCCGGCGGGCGGTGCTGGCCGATGTGGGTGCACCGGCGCTCTACCTCGATCTCCTGGCGCCGCACCATCTGCGTCCGGGTCTGGTGAGTCGGATGCGCGAGTTTCACCACGGTCCCTCCACGGTGAAGGTGGACTGGGCGTTGTCCTCCCCGATCCCGTGGACCGATGCGGAGGTGTCGCAGGCCGGCACGGTGCACGTGGGGCTGTCGGTGGAGGAGATCGGCTCCACCATGGCGATGGTGGAGAAGGGGGTGATCCCGGATCGTCCGTTCCTGTTAGTGGGTCAGATGACCACAGCCGATCCGAGCCGCTCACCGGCGGGCACCGAATCGGCCTGGGCGTACACGCATGTCCCGCAGGTCACCAAGGCCGACGCCGGGAACGAACTGAAGGGGGTATGGGACGAAGCCGAGGGCGAACGTTTCGCGGCGCGGATGGAAGCCCGCATCGAGGCGCTGGCTCCGGGATTCGGGGATCGGATCATCGCTCGTCATGTGTTCACCCCGCCGGCGTTGGAGGCGAGCAACGCCAACTTGGTGGGCGGCGACATCGGCAGTGGCACGATGCGGCTTTCGCAGCAACTGGTGATGCGACCGGTGCCGGGTCTGGGCCGGTCGGAAACGCCGATCAAGGGCCTGTACCTGGCCTCGGCGGCGGCCCATCCGGGGGGCGGCGTGCACGGGGCGTGCGGGGCCAACGCAGCCCGGGCGGCGATCCTCCACCACCGGATGCGGCGCTTCTAGGGTTCGAGGCCCAACTGCCAGGCCAGAAAGGCCAGCACGTCGGCACGTTCCTCGATTTGTTGCGCGGCGGGCTTGCCCTGACCGTGGCCGGCGGCGGCTTCGACCCGCAGAAGTACGAGGGCCGTGGAGGCGGCCTGCAGGCGGGCAGCCATCTTGCGGGCATGGCAGGGGTCGACCCGACTGTCTTGCTCGCCGGTGGTGATGAGCACCGCCGGGTAGGCCGTGCCGTCCACGACCTGGTGGTAGGGCGAGTAGGCGTGGAGCCAGGCCAACTCCTCGGGCACGTCGGGGTCGCCGTATTCGGGGATCCAGAGCCGGGCGATGAGGAAACGGGGGAAGCGCACCATGTCGGTGAGCGGCACGTCACATACCACCGCCGCGCACAGGTCGGGGCGACGCGTGAGGCAGGCGGCCACGAGGAGACCGCCGTTGGAGCCGCCGCGGATGGCCAGGCGGGAACGCGATGTTCGGCCCTCGGCCACCAGCCAATCGGCGGCGGCTTCGAAGTCGGCGAACACCTGGGGCTTATTGGCGCGTCGGCCGGCCTGGTGCCACGCCTCGCCTTCCTCGCCGCCGCCGCGGATGCCGGGGATGGCGACCTGGCCGCCGAGGGCGCACCAGGTGGCCACGAAGGGGCTCCAGGCGGGGGTTTCGGTGATGTTGAACCCGCCGTAGCCGGTGAGCAGGGTGGGGGTGTGGTGGGTGATGGCGGTGGCGCTGGCGTGCACGAGGAGCATCGGCACGGCGGTGCCGTCGGTGGACGGGTAGCGGACCTGGCTGACGGTGGCGGCGGCGATGGGCGGGCCGGGGAGTCGCGTGAGTTCGATCGGTTCGGCGTCGGGGCGCCAGGCGGTCACCGTGTCGGGGCGGGTGAAGGAGGTGTGGCTTACGGCGATGATCCCCGGGGCGCTGGGGTGGGCGGCCAGCGCGGTGACGGCGGCGAGGCCGCCGGTGAGCGCAGTGACCTCCGCCCGGTGGGTGCCGTGGGGGTCGTGGTGATGCAGCGAGGACACTCCGGCGCGTGTGCGCAGCACGAGCAGATGCGAGTTGGTGAGGGCGAAGCCGGTGAGGATGTCGTCGGCCTCGGCCACCAGTTCGGTGATGAGGGCCTGCGGGTTCACGACGGCGGGTTCGGACCCGTCGAGGGAACGAGGCGGATGACCTTCCAGGGGCAACGCTACGAGTCGTCCTTTGGGGGCGCCGAGGGTGGTTTCGCCAATGAGGCGGTGGCGGTCGAGATCCACGCGCAGCCAGGTGGCGGCTTCGATGCCCGCCACGATGGTGGTCCACGTGTCGGTCTCACGGTCGAGAAGGTGCACGTCGGTTTGGCTCCAGCCGCGTTGCACGTGGACGAGCAGCCAACGTCCGTCAGGCGAGAGCGATACGTCCGGCCAGGCTTCTTTTTCGGGGAGGTCGGTGAAACACGGGGTGTCGGCGGCGGCGGGATCGCCCAAGCGATGCCACCACACGTGGCGGTGGTAGCCGGCCTCTTGCGCGCCAACGGCGGCGGGATCGGGATAGCGGGTGTAGGCGAAGCCACGGCTGTCGGGCAGCCACGCCACCGACGCCGCCCGGGTGTGGGGGATGACGTCGGGTCGTTGCTGTCCGGTCGCCACCTCGACGATGCGCAGCGTGGATCGCTCGTCGCCGCCGATGGAGGTACCAAAGGCCACCAAGGATCCGTCGGGACAGGGGTGGTACCAGTCGATGGCCGAGGTGGCCGCGCCGCTGGCGACCCCGGGGTCTACCAGCACCCGGCCCGGACCGGCGATGGGGTCAGCGATTGGCCGCACCACGAGAGCGGCGCGGTCGCGCCCTCCCCAGCGGTCGATGGTGAACAGGTGGTCGCGGCGTACCGATGGTGACGCGGCGGTGCCGGCTTGAGTGAGTTGAGCTAAGCGGTCGCGGAAACCGTGGCGCGCCCGCACCCCATCGAGGGCCGAGCGGGTACGAGCGTTCTGGGCGGCGGTCCAGGCCCCTACCTCGGAGGAGGAACCGTCTTCCAGCCAGCGGTAGGGGTCGGCCACCTCAAGGCCCCCGAGGGTTTCGACGATGTCGTCGACTCGGGTGGCCGGGGGCGGCGGTACCTCGCTCAGAGCCGTGGACTAGGAGTTACGGCCGCGATTGGGCTTACGGCCATGGTTGGCCTTCTTCTTGCGAGCCCGGATGGTGGCCTTCTTCGTGCGCTTCGACATAAGGGAGACGACGTTACCGGTTGTCCTGGCGCCATCTCCAGTCTGACAACATGGGGGATGGACGCGGCCGAGGTGATCGAGAACCTGGGCCTCGTGCCCCACCCCGAGGGGGGCTACTACCGCGAGACCTGGCGCCACGACCCGGGTGACGGCTCTCGGGGCGCCGGAAGCGCCATTTATTTCCTTCTGGCCGCCGGGGAGCGCAGCCAGTGGCATCGGGTGGATGCCGACGAAGTGTGGCATTTCCATGGGGGTGGTCCCTTGCGCCTCTCCCTCGCCCAGGACCACCGCGGTCCGGTGCAGGAGCAGATGCTCGGGGTAGATCTCGCGGCCGGGGAAGAGCCGCAGCGCCGGGTCCCGGCGGGGTGGTGGCAGGCCGCCGAGCCGCTGGGCGCGTGGACCCTCGTGAGTTGCACTGTCAGCCCGGCGTTCTGTTTCGACAACTTCGAACTAGCCGAGCCCGGCTGGTCCCCCGGCTGAACCCACCGCGGTGACAAAATCGCCCCTCGGCTTGATCGAGTGCGTTGGTGAGCAGGGTCGTTGCCTTTCGCGGCCACCCGGCGCTTAGCCTGTCGCAATGACCACTGAGCCAAGCCGCCTGAAAACCCTGGCCCGTTGGGTGCTCGGGGTCGTTTTGGTTTTCGCCGGCATCGGTCACCTGGGTAGGCAACGCATCGAGTTTCGCGCGCAGGTGCCCTCGTGGCTTCCGATCGCCCCCGACATCGTGGTGGTGGTATCGGGGCTGATGGAGTTGTCGTTGGGGCTGGCGCTCATCGTGGCCGGCCGCCGCGCCGCACCCCTCCTCGGGGTGATCGTGTCCGGGTTCTTCATCGTGATCTTCCCCGGCAACATCGCCCAATTCATCGAAGGTAAGAACGCGTTCGGGCTGAACTCCGACTCCGAACGGTTCGTTCGGCTGTGGTTTCAGCCGCTTCTCGTGATCTGGGCTCTGTGGTCGACGGGTGGCTGGGGTTGGCTCCGTCACCGGTGGGGAGCCGAGCGCCCATCGCAATAGGTGAACCAACCTCGGCGGCGGTTCTCAGTGGCCCGGCCTTGCGACGGCCCCGGCTCGGTACGAAAGCCCGAGGTTGCGCGCCCCCATCCGCCGCGGGTTCCGGTCGAGCCCATTGGTGAGGTAGGCGAAGGACACTCCGGTGGTGGGATCGGCCCAGGCGACCTGCCCGCCGGCTCCCATGTGTCCGAAGGTGCGGGGCGAGTTGGTCGACGCGAAGCCGCGCATCATCGCCGCCTCGCTCGGCCCGGCCATCACCAGGCCAAGGCTGCGGTGGGCGGGAGCGTTGGTCATCGGGTCGATCAGGTCGCAGACCACCTCGGCCGTGCCCGCCGCCAGCCCGGCGGGTGGCCAGAACCCCCCCGGATTAGTGAGGAGCGCCTGGTAGTACATCGCCAGGTCGGCGGCCCGCCCCACCGCACCGGCACCGGGCTGACCGATGGCCCGCACCGCCGGGCTGTTGTGGCTGAGCAGATCCGGCTCCGAGCGACCGATCGCCGACGCATCCAGGCCCATCGCGCCACCGAGGCTGGCAAGGTCGGCCTCCGACATCACCTCGCCCACCCCGATCACATCGAGCACGTCGCTTTGGTCCTCGGCGGCGGGCCCGAGGCAGAGCGAGTCGATGGTCAACGGACCCAAAATGTCCTCGCCTACGAAGGTCCGGAAATCGGTGCCGGTCACCGTCTCCACCAGATGGGCCAGTACCCAATGGGCCGAGGAGCCGTGGTATGCGAAACGAGACCCCGGTTCCCATTCGGGTGTCCACGAGGCAAACCTCTCGGCCCGCCGCCGGGGGTCGGTCCAGTCGGCGTCGGACATGGGGGCGTGGGGCACACCGGCCGTGTGGGTTAACAGGTGCTCGACGGTCAGGGTGTGAAGGCCGTTGTCGGCGAAGGCCGGAACCAGATCGGCCACCCGGGTGCGGCGCGACAACAAGCCGTCGCCCATCACCCGCCACAGCGCGCCAGCGGTGATCGCCTTCGTGCAGGAGTAGATCACGAAGCGACTGCGGGCTGAGGCGCCAAAGGTGGCGCTGGCCAAGAGCCGACCGCGGTACGCCACCGCCATCTGACACGCCGGCAACAGACCCTCGTGGACTTCCCGGCCGGCTCGCTGCAGCAGGCCCTCCAGCGCCGCCAGATCCAGGGACGCGTCGCGCCCATCGGCCACGGGGTACGAACCGGGGTCGTCCACACGCTCGATGGGCACGTCCCGACCCTAGATGGGCCGGGAACTTGGGGAGGCGGCGGTTTCGTTCGGATCGCGCCTCCGGAGGCCTTCCGGTAGAATTTGGCCTTTCTTCCATGAGGAGTGTCATTGGCTGCGCAAGAGACTCAACCCTTTACCGTGGTGCGGGTGCCCGCCAATCATGCGTGCGCGTCGATTGTGGGGACGGCGGCGGCGGCGGCTCTGCTCTCGGCTGGCCTGAGCGATTCGCGCTCCAATGAGGCTCGCTGTGTGATCGAAGCCTTGTGTCTCGATGCCGTGCTCCGGTGCTCGGAAAGCCCTGAGGATGAACCGACGATCCAACTGACGGTGGAAGTGAAATCGGACGGCGTCAGCCTGCGTCTCCATGATCGCGGTCTGCCCATTGCGCCCAACCGAAGCGCCATTCGACGAGCCAAACAGTTGGCCGCCGCCGGCTGCGTCGATCACCTGACGGTGATCGGGGTGTCGCCCGATGGTCCCACCGCCGACGTGTTCGTAGCCTTTCCCCCCGCTACCGGGCCGACGCTGGCCACGGCGGTCCCGTCGCTCGACGAGGTGGTGCTGGCCCCCGCTGATGAGGTGGTTACCTTCCGCCGCATGGTTCCTGGCGATTCGGAGGCCTTCGCTCTTTTGGCCTTTCGCTGCTACGGCTACGACTACAAACGGTCGGCCTACATCCCCGACGACATCGACGACCAGTTGCGGGACCACACCCGGTTGGCCGGAATTGCGGAGAACGAAGCGGGTGAAATGATCGGTCACATTTCCTACCAACGAGTCCGACCGGGTGGATCAGTGCTCCACGGCGGTGCCGGCATGGTCGACCCCCGCTATCGCAAGCGAGGCCTCCTCGGCAGCATCGGAACCAGCCTCCACGCTTTGATCGCCGATGAGGATGTGGTGGGCATGATCGGCGAGCCGGTGATGGTGCACACGGTCACCCAGAAGCAAGCTCACATCCTGGGGTACGACACCGGCGTTTTTCTCAACTGGTCCAACCCCCGCCGCGTTGCCGGGTTTGATGACGTCGATGTCGGCGGCCGTGTTTCGGTGCTCTGCGCATTCATCCCGCTTGCCGAAATCCCGCATCGGGATCTCTACCCGCCGCCGGCGGCGGTGAAGCATCTGGCCGCAGTGATCGCTAGTAGTGGCCTCGATCGCTCGCTGCACGAACCGGTGGCACCACTCGACCGGGACGCCACCTGCATCGTTCTGTCCGACACCGATCCCGGCACCGGTATCGCCAAGTTCGAAGTGATCCAGAGTGGCTTTGATTTGATCGATCGAATCATCGAACTACTCGACGATGCCCTCGCCGGTGGGAGCCCGGTGGTGATCCTCGACCTGCCGCTCAGTGAGCCCTCCATCGGCTGGTGCGCGGCCGGCGTAGGCGAACTCGGGTTCGTTTTCGCGGCGCTCCTTCCCGAGTGCGCCGTCGACGGCGACATCCTGAGATTGCAATACGTGGTTGATCTCAACCACGACTCCAGTGGATGGAAGATCCACTCGCCGACCACCGTGGACTTGGTGGCCTCCATCGTGGAGGACGTCCACCTCTGGCACGATCGGCAATCAGCGTCCCGGCGGTCCCGCATTCACGAGTGGCGTCAGCACGTCCTCGACGATTAGTCAGCCCCTGGACGAGGGGTGAAGGTGGGGGGGGATTTCCATCTCGCCGTGCGCCTCCCGCCACCCCCCACGGCCGCTGCCAACCCCGGGGGTCTGCCCCCGGAGTCGTCGGCGGGCCGGTAGCCCTCGTACTCTGCAGCGCCATGGAGCGGTTTGGGTTCGTCGGTCTCCCCAATGCCGGCAAGTCGTCTCTCTACAACGCCCTCGCCGGGGGCGGCGCGCTGGCGGCCCCCTACGCCTTTGCCACCACCGATCCCAACGTGGGCATGGCCCGGGTGCCCGACCCGCGCCTCGATGCGCTGGCGGAGATGAGCCACAGCAAGAACGTGGTGCCCGCCACCGTTCAGTTCGTGGACATCGGTGGTCTGGTGGCGGGGGCCAGTCGGGGCGAGGGCCTCGGCAATAAGTTCCTCAGCCACATTCGCGAGGTCGACGCCATCATCTTCGTGCTGCGGGCTTTCGCTGATGACGACGTGCCCGGGCCGTCGGATCCGCTCGAACACCTCGGGGTGGTGGAACTCGAACTCACCTACGCCGATCTCGAAACGGTAGAGAACCAGATCGAAAAGCGCCGCAAGGCCGCCAAGGGCGACAAGTCCCTCGTGGATGAAGTGGCCGCCCTCGACCGGGCGAAAGCGGTGCTGGAAGCCGGTACGCCGATCTACCGGTCCAACCTCGCGGCGAGCGATCGAGCCCTGCTGCGGAACTACTTCCTGCTCACGAACCGACCGGTCCTGGCGCTGGTGAACATCGCCGAAGACCAACTCGAGGACATGGAAGCGGTCGTCGCCCCGGTGCGCGCCGAGTTGGCCGGCCGGGCCGAGGTGATCGGGATGTGCGTCCAACTCGAAGCCGAGGCCGCCATGCTCGACGCCAGCGAACGAGCTGAGATGCTCGACGGTCTGGGCCTGGGTGAGGGGGCGCTGCCCACTTTCCTGCACGCCGCCTACAAACTGCTCGGCCTCCGAACCTTCTTGACCACCGGCGAAAAAGAATCTCGGGCCTGGACGTTCCGCTCCGGCTACAAAGCCCCCCAATGCGCCGGAGTCATCCACACCGACTTCGAACGCGGTTTCATCCGGGCCGAGGTGATCCATTGGGACGAACTCATCGACCTCGGGTCCTGGAGCGCCGCCCGAGACGTGGGCAAACTCCGGGTGGAAGGCAAGGAATACGTGGTGCAGGACGGCGATGTGATGGAGATCCGCTTCAACGTCTGATCGCCCGCCGCGCTTCATCGGCGGGCTGGCGGCGCCGAAGGCCCTAGCCTGGCGGTTTGTGGCTTGGTTGTTGCGAAAGGGAGAGGTGCTGGCTTCTCTGCAAGTAGCCGAGACGCGCGCGGCTCGCCGGAAGGGTCTCCTTGGCCAAGACGGGGTGGATGGGGCCCTGCTGCTGCGCCCCGCCCGGTCTGTGCACTCCATCGGGATGCGCTTTCCCATCGATGTGGCCTGGCTCGACAGCAACCTCACCGTGCTGCGCACCGCCCGCCTGCCCCGTCATCGCATCACCCGACCCGTGTGGCGGGCGCAGTCGATTGTGGAAGCCGAAGCGGGAGCCTTCGCCCGCTGGAGCCTCGTGGTAGGCGACCAACTCGAGTTGCAGGACTGACCGGTGCCGCTCGTCCTCGTGGGCACCCCCATCGGGAACCTCGGCGATCTTTCGGGGCGCGCCGTTGAGGCGTTACGGGCCGCCGATGCCATCTGTTGTGAGGACACCCGTCGCACCGGCCGTCTCCTGCAGCACGCCGGGGTGGAACGGAGACCACTGCTGGTGGTGAACGATCACACCGAAGTGCAGGCCATCGCCGGGGTGCTTCGGCGCCTGGCTCTCGGGGAACGTGTGGCGGTGGTGTCCGACGCCGGCATGCCCGGCATCTCCGACCCTGGCGAGCGCCTCGTGCAGGCCGCCGTGGCGGCGGGCTACGCCGTGGAGGTTGTGCCCGGTCCCTCCGCCGCCATCACCGCGTTGGTAGCGAGCGGACTGAGCGCCGGTCGCTTCGTGTTCGAAGGCTTCCTGCCTCGTCAGGGCTCGGCCCGCACCGCCCGCCTGGCCGAAGTAGCCGCCGAGCCGCGTACCGTTGTCCTCTACGAAGCGCCCCACCGGATGGCCCGCACTCTGGCGGATCTGGCCGCCGTGTGCGGATCGGACCGAGCGGTGGCGATAGGGCGCGAACTCACCAAACTCCACGAAGAGCATTGGCGCGGAACGCTGGCGGACGCGTTGGGGTGGGTGAGCGAGCATCCGCCCCGGGGTGAGTTCGTGGTGGTGCTCAACGGGGCCCCCCCGCCCACCCCCGCCAGCGACCACGATGTGGAAGTGGCCGTGCGGGCCTGCCTGGCGGAGGGCGACACCGCCCGCGACACCGCCGCCACGGTGGCCGCTCGGCTGGGCATTCCCAAGCGGCAGGCGTATGCCGAAGCAACCCGCCAGCGGCGCCTCGGTTAGCCAGCGAGGTGTCGGGCGGCGAGTTCCGGGGCGACGATGTTGATCAACACGCCGGTGCCCTGCTCAAAACCGGCCAGGCTGGTGAGCCGAGGCACGATGTGAACGTGCCAATGAAACGGACCTTCGTGGTGATGGGGGGCCGTGTGAAACACGAGGTTGTAGGCGGTATCGCCAACGTGGCGGCGGAGGCGAAGAAGCGCATCGCGGATGGCTCGGCCCACCGCCACCACATCGGGCGGCGAGGTGGCATCGAGGTGCACCTCGTGCGTTCGCGGGATCACGAGCATTTCGTAGGGTGCACCACTCCAGAACGGACAGATCACCACGGCTCGCTCATCGGCTAGCACCACTCGGTGACCGGCCTGCACCTCGGCCTCGGCGGTGGTGCACAGCAGGCAAGAGCCCTCGTGGCGCCGGAAGCCGGCTTCCTCCTCGGCGATTTCGCCGGGCACAAAGGGAATGCCGAGCAACTGCCCGTGGGGGTGTTCCAGCGAGGCCCCGGCCTCCCGTCCGGCGTTCACGATGGCTTGCGTGTAACGAACGGTGGAACGGCGGGCGTGGTCTTCCATGCGATCGCGAATGGCAGCCATGGCCAATCCAGCCTGCTTGTCGTCGAGGTCGGCCCAACTCCCGGTGTGGTCAGGACTGAACACCAGCACTTCGTGTACCCCACTGGCGGTGGCCTGCGTCCACACTGGTCCCAGGTTCTGCACCCGGAGGGCGTCGTTGCCATCAAAGGCCGGGAACAGGTTCGGCACCACCCGCACCTGCCAGTGGCCGGTGGCCCCGTAGGTCTCCAGCGCCGGGGGAGTGGCCTCCTCGTTGCCGGGACAGAACGGGCAAAGACGATCGGGGTCTGATTCCACCGGGGATTGCCGCGAGATCAGCTCACCGGGGCGGTCGGCTCTTTCCGTGGACACGGTGACCCAACGACCCGTAAGAGGGTTCAGGCGCAACTGGCTCATTGGTGGTCGAAAACGCCTGGATACACGGGATGCAGACTACAGGGGCGGCGGCAGAAAATGGGGACGCTGGCCGCCAATCTGAATGGTTTCTCGCCGCCACGACCCTCCACCGCCCGGGCGGGCTGAGCGCCCCGCCGTAACTCGCCCCGCCCCGCTAGAATCGTGCGGTGGAATGGGTCTGCGACCGGAGCACGCCGATGGGTAGGCCCCCGTCCGCGCCCGGGTGTTCGCCCCAACCCTGGATGGATGCGATCCTCGCCGCCGCTCCGGCCCCGCTGGTGCCTCCGGTTCGCTGATGTCGGCCTGGCATTATCTCGACCACGCCGCCAGCACCCCGGCCCGCCCCGAAGTCATCGCCGCGTTGGTGCCCGTGCTCAGCGAGGGCTACGGCAATCCTTCCGGGGCTCATGCTCTCGCCCGGGCGGCCCGGGCGGCGCTCGATGCGGCCCGAGCGGAGTTGGTGGCGGTGGTGGGCGGTGCCGCCGGCGACGTCGTGTTCACCAGCGGAGGCACCGAAGCCGACAACCTGGCGGTGCGCGGCGTATTGGGAACACGCGGCGGCGTGGCCGTGTGTTCCGCCATCGAACACCATGCCGTACTTGATCCGGTGATGGCCGCCGGGGGACGGGTGGTGCCCGTGGACAAGCGGGGGGTGATCGACCTCGACGCGCTGGCGGACGCGCTCGACTCCCGCGTCACTTTGGTATCGGTGATGCTCGTGAACAACGAGGTGGGCACGATCCAGCCGCTGGCCGAGGTGGCCGAGGTGGTGCGGGCCCACGCCCCGGGAGCCGTGCTGCATACCGACGCCGCGCAGGCGTTGTGCTGGCTCGATGTGCGCGCCCATACCGCAGCCGCCGACTTGGTCACCATCGCCGCCCACAAATGTGGCGGGCCGAAGGGCACCGGGGCGCTCCTGGTGCGGCCCGGTGTGGTGCTGGAGCCGATGTTGCGCGGCGGCGGTCAGGAGCGGGATCGTCGCAGCGGCACTCAAGACGTGGCTGGCGCGGTGGCCCTGGCGATGGCCGCCACCGTGTCGGCGGCCGAGCGTGAGGCCCTGGTGGCTCGGGCCACGATCTGGCGGGACGGAATGGTGGATGCCGTCCTCGATGCCATCCCCGGGGCTGTGGAGAGCGCGGCGGCTGATGGTGAGCGGTCCCACCTGGTGGCGGGCATCGCCAACCTCTGCCTGCCCTCGGTCGACAGTGAAGCGTTGCTCTATCTTCTCGAACACGACCATCGCGTGCTGGCGTCGGCGGCATCCAGTTGCGCCAGCGGCGCTCAAGAGCCATCGCACGTGCTAGCGGCCCTGGGCCTGGATCGCGCCCTGGCCGGCGGTTCCCTGCGATTGAGCATGGGATGGTCCACCAGCGATGCCGATGTGGCGGCCGCCACCGCCGGAGTGCTCGACGTGGCCCCGCGCCTCGCCGCCCACGCTCGTGACGGAGCACCGGCATGACCACCGCCAGCCGCGTGCTGGTGGCGATGTCGGGTGGGGTCGACTCGTCGGTGGCGGCGGCCCTGCTGGTGGAAGCCGGTCACGAAGTGGTGGGCGCCACCCTCAAACTGTGGGGCGGCGACTCCGACTCGGGCTGCTGCTCGGTAGCCGATGTCGACGATGCCCGCTCGGTGGCGCGGCGGCTGGGTATCGACCACCACGTGTTCAACTTCGGCGACGATTTCGACCAGCACGTGGTGGCCCCCTACGTCGCCGCCCACGCGGCGGGCCGCACCCCCAATCCCTGCATCGAGTGCAACCGTCACCTCAAGTTCGACCGGCTCTTACGCCGAGCCGATGCCCTTGGCTTCGATGCGGTAGCTACCGGGCACCACGCCCGCATCGTGGAGCGAGCCGACGGCACACGACGGGTCCGACGGGGGGCTGATCCCAGTAAGGACCAGTCCTATGTGGTGCATGTGCTCGATGCCGCCGGCCTGGCTCGGGTGAGTTTTCCGGTGGGACATCTCAGCAAAGGCGAAGTGCGGGCTGAGGCCGCCCGGCTAGGTCTCGCCACTGCCGACAAACCCGACAGCCAAGACGTGTGCTTCATCACCGCCACCGGCGGTCGCAGCGCGTTCTTGGCCGACCGCATCACTACCCGGCCCGGTCGCGTGGTGGATGCCACCGGAACTGTCGTGGGATTCGTACCCGAGGTGGAATTGGTGACCATCGGCCAACGCCGAGGTCTTGGCCTGGCCGGGGGCCGCGACGTTGCTTATGTGATCAGCGTGGATGGGCCGGCGGCCACGGTGACCGTCGGTGATGCGGCGGCGCTGTTAGTGGACGAGGTGGTGCTGGAGGGGCTCAGGTGGGTGGGCGATGCGGAAGCCGGCGAACTGTTCGCCCAGACGAGCGCCCACGGAACTCCCCATCGGTGTCGCGTGGTGGGCACCACGGTGATCTTCACCCAGCCCGTCCGTCGGGCGGCCCCGGGGCAGAGCGTGGTGCTTTATGCCGGCGACGAGGTGGTGGCGGGCGGCATCGTGGCCTGAGATCTTTTGGCGCCGTACCGGAGGAGACAGCCCAAGCCCACTACCGCAACCCCAAGGTCGACGACGGCGAGCACCCGCCGCGTTTGCTCGAACGGTGTGCACGGCTGGCGGGTCAACTCCCCGGCCCGGATGGCCCGGCGGGCCGCCGCGCTGGGGGTGGGCGGGCCGTGGCCACCGATCACTGCGGGGCAGGTGAAAGTGACCGAGGCGGCCGGTTGGCCCTCCGCTACCGCCCGCGGGACGGCATCGGAAAACGACGACGTGGCCCAAAGGGCCACCACCGCGCCGAACAGCAGGAGCGT
>VFJN01000200.1 GCA_009886035.1 Actinomycetota bacterium | reverse complement strand
GCGTCGGCCACGGCGTCGAGGTCGACGCGGGGCTCGTCGAAGCGACGTATGACCCGGTAGGTGCGGTCGCGGCCGGTGGCGTCCACAAACCAGCCGGTGAGGCGACTGGCCACCACCTCCGCCAACGGATCGGGCAACCGGCCTAACGCGGCCCGTTTCATGTTGCCGTCCACCAGGACGCGAGCCAGGTCGTAGAGGTCTGATGCCTTCTTCTCGGGACGGGACGAGGCCCGCAGCGGCACGGTGGTCACCTTCATGGCCACGAGGCCCTCAGCCGAGGCCACAAAGCGTCCATCGGCGCGCGCCAGCACCCCACCGGTGTCTTCATCAACCGCCGTGATGTCGAGGGTGGTCGCCGAGTCGTGGGCCCAACAGTGGGCCACGATGTTCAGCTCGAGATCGTTCAGCGGGTGCGCACCATCTGATAGTTCGGTGATGAGCTCGTCGCTGGTCATGGCGGCGACATCGATCACGTCGAGGTCGAGATCACCCTCGAATCGGTACTGCCCGCCGCCCGAGGAGATCACCGCCAGCCCAGCGATGGCGGCGTGCACTCGTTCGAGATTCCGCGCCACCGCGTCCACGTCAACCGTGGTGCGGTGGGGGGTGCCCACCCGGCACATGACCGCCAGGCCTCCGATCAGCCGCAGTTCCATGGGCAACGACGCCAGCATCATGACTTCACGGTGGGTGCTCCCACCGGCCCGGCCCGAAAGGACCACCGTCACGGGCCACCACCAGGAGCGATTCCCCACGCGTCCACGATTTCCTTGCCCCGGGCGGGATCACGAGCGAGGCGCAGGGCGCACACCATGGGGTGGGCCACGCGCCACGGGTGTTCCCTGTCGGGCCGGTGATCCGGATTCTCCGGGAGCCAACTCACCGGCGACAGCCGCACCCAGCACCGGGGAGGAAGGGCCCGATCGGCGAGACGCACCGCTCGCCGCAGGGCCCCCGCGGTGGGTACGTAACAGCGGGCCGGCAAGTCGCCCACTGCCGCGATCCGGGCCCCGCCCAGGGTGGCGGCCCGCTCGTCGACGCGCACGAGAATGTCCTCGCCCACGGCGGCGGCGAGTTCGGCCAGTCCGACGGGGATTGGTTGCCAACCGTCGTCGGGCCAATGCGAGGCGGCCTCCCAGAACAGCTCGGGGAGCAGCGGCTGCTTCGTGATGGGGCCAACCAGTCCTACCTCGGCGAAGCGGGCGATGATCTCATGTGTGGCTCCCACGCTGCGGCCGATCCGGGGGGCGAGACGGCGGGCGGTGACCTGCTCACCAGGTGAGATAAGGGCGGCGAGGGCAACTTCGAGGCCCACGGTGGTCCAAGGGTTCTCGATACGAGGGCGTGGGCCGCCGGGGGTCTGGAGCATCGGCGACTCCACCCGGATGCCCGGCGTCCACACCCGCACATGGCCGCGCCGGTCGAGCCAGCCCCAGCCCGCCCGGCGAAGCTCGTGGCGGCCGGGCTCGCTGATGCGATCAGCCACCATCACCGTGGGCAGGTGGCCGGGGGCGGACTCGGCGAGCTGGCGAAGGTCCGCCGGCGTGGGGTGGGCGCGGGTCACCAGGTTGAGCGCGATGCGGGCGCCATCGACGGTGAGGATGCCGTCAACTTCCCGCACGTCGAGGCCGAGCGAGCTCAAAGCATCGCCCACCTCCCGGCTGAGGTCGATGTACTCCTGCGTTTGCGCCGTCACGAACACAGATCAAATGGTACTCAGAATCGGGATTATTCACAAGACCCCCCGTTTGTGCCGTCTCGAACGCCGAACGTAGGAGTGCCCTCCGGGACGGGTCAACTCCCTCCGGGCCACCCACCGGGGCGATGGCGGGTTAGGCCGAGGGGCTGAGGATCAGGCCACTGGTCGGCACACCGGTGCCGGCGGTGACGAGGATGTGTTCCACATCGGGCACTTGGTTGCACGCCGTGCCGCGAATCTGGCGCACCGACTCGGTAATCCCGTTCATCCCGTGCAGGTACGCCTCGCCCAGTAAACCGCCGTTGGTGTTGATCGGCAGCACCCCACCAATGCTGAGATTCTCCACGGTGGCAAAATCCTTGGCCTCCCCCCGGCCGCAGAACCCGAGTTCCTCGAGTTGCATGAGGACAAACGGGGTGAAGTGGTCGTAGAGGAACGCGGTGGTGATGTGGGAGGGGCGAAGCCCCGACGCCTTCCAAAGCTGCTGCGCCACCACCCCCATCTCGGGCAGGCCGGTGAGGTCGTCGCGGTAGTAACTCGTCATCATCTCGCCGTCGCCCCCGGCGCCCTGGGCGGCGGCGGTAATGAGCGCGGGCCGGTGGGCCAGATCCCGCGCCCGGTCGGCGGTGGTGATCACCAGGGCCGCCCCTCCGTCGCTCTCTTGGCAGCAGTCGAGCAAACGCAGGACGGGTTCGACGATCCACCGTGACGCCTGGTGGTCGGCCAGGGTGATGGGCCGTTGGTAGAACCAGGCGTCGGGGTTGGTGGCCGCGTGGTGGCGGTCCACCACCGCAATGGCCCCGAAATGCTCGTTGGTGACGCCGTAGGTGTGCATGTAACGCCGGGCGTGCAGCGCCACCCAGGACGCCGGGGTGAGCAACCCGTACGGCGCGTACCACGACAGCCACAGCGGTAGCCCACCGCCGAGGACACTGCCGGTGTCGCCGAAGCGGAACCCAGACCGCTCGTTGAAGGCCCGGTAACAGACCACCACGTCGGCCACCCCGGTCGCCACGGCCATCGCCGCGTGCAGGACGGTTCCCGCCGCCGCACCGCCTCCATAGGGGACGCGCGAAAACATCGACAGATGAGGGATGCCGAGGTTTCGGGCGACCTCGATCTCGTCGCTGGTGTCCATCGTGAAGGTAACCAGTCCATCAACATCCGACGGGCGCAGACCGGCATCGTCGAGGGCCGCTTTTACGGCCTCACAGGCCAGTTGGAGTTCCGTCCGGCCCGAAGCCTTCGAGAATTCGGTCTGGCCGATCCCCACGATGGCGGCCCGATCCTTGAGCCAGGCGGTCACCCGCTCGCCCCCCCGCGAGGAAGGCAGAGCGACGCAGTGCCAGTGAGGTGATCGCCCATGGGAGTGCTGGCTTGCAGGGTGACCTCCACGGTGGCGGTGGCGACATCGATGGAGGAAACGGTGCCGGTGAAGGTGAGGGTGGAGTTTGGGAACACGGGCACACCGAGGCGAATCGCCACCCGTCGCACCACCGCCTCGGGCCCCGCCCAGTCGGTGAGAAAACGGCTGCAATAGGCGTTGCTGGAGAGGATGTTCATGAAGATGTCGGGTGCCCCCTGCGACTCGGCGTAAGCCTTATCGTGGTGCACGGGCATGAAGTCGCGCGTGGCCACCGCCCCCGCCACGATCACAGTGGCGGTCACCGCGATCACCATCGGTGTGAGGGCATCGCCCTCCGCTAGGTCGCCAATGGTGAGCGTCATGTGGGGGCCGCCGGGCGAAACTGGGGCAACACGATTCCGCCCTCGAAGGTGGCGTAGAACACCTCGACGGGCATCCCGATGGTCACATCCTCCGGTTCCACTTCGCCAAGGTTCGACACCAGCCGGAGGCCTTCCTCTAGTTCCACCAACACGGCGATATGGGGGTCGTCGAAGCCCGGGTAGCGGGGGTGGCGGGGCATGACGAAGCTGTACACCTGGCCCCGGCCCGTGGTCTCGTAGGGGTCCCAGGCCAGCGAGTTGCAGGCCGGGCACATTGGTCGGGGCGGATGCCGGAGGGCATCGCACCCACCGCAGCGTTGGACCAACAACCGGCCCTGCGCGACCCCCTCCCAAAAGAAGGCGGTATCCGGGGACATCGATGGCTCGATGCGGCTCATGGCCCCGCCAGTTCCGGTCTGAACTTCAGGATCCGGAACACCTGCCGTCCCACCACCTCGCCCGCCTCGTCGCGCCAAGTGGTGACCCAGGTGATGAAGTGTCCCGGCCCGATGCGAGTGCGCTTTTCGGGTGAAATGGATTCGATGATCGTGGTGGCGGAGAGCACCTCCCCCAGGTGAAGGTAACGCTCGAACTCGAACTCGGAGTTTGAGGCCAAGGTGCCCACGAACCCGGCATCATCGAGCACCCCCAGCGGCCCGGACCCTTCGATTTCCACCGGCGAGCCGCCCCGCTCCGCGATCCCGGTGATGATCGGGGTGGGTAATACCCAGGTCTGCAGCATGAGTGGGGGCGCCACGATCTCCCCGAAGGAGGAAGCCTCCGCCCAGGCAGGATCGGTGTAGGCCGGATTGGCATCTTCGAAGGCGGCCGCCCAGTGTCGGATCATCGGTTGGTTTACCGGATCCGGTCCGACCGACGGCCCCGAAGGGCCCACCGGGGTGCCCACGAGCGCCTCTAAACGCTGGGCCAAAGACTCCGGTTCCGCGCTGGTCATCAGGGCACACGCCTCCTCTCCGGGCTTGCCAACAATGGGGTGGTGGCCGCCCGGCGGGAGAACCGTCGAACTCGCCCGCCCACGCCGTACTACCACAGCAGGCGGAAACCCCACGGGCCGAGCGATTGCGGTGGCCGTCGTCCAATTGCGTGCCGGGCTCGCCGGGATGGGCCGGTAGCCTGCGAAGCCCATGACCAGGCACCTCATCACCAGCGCGTTGCCCTACATCAACGGCGTGAAACACCTCGGCAATCTGATCGGGTCCATGTTGCCAGCCGACATCTACGCTCGTTACCTGCGCTTACAGGGCGAGGAGGTGCTCTTCATCTGCGCCACCGATGAGCACGGCACGCCGGCCGAGTTGGCGGCTCAGGCCGCCGGTCTACCGGTGGCCGAGTTCTGCCGCCTGCAGCAC
The DNA here is from genome assembly GCA_009886035.1 of Actinomycetota bacterium. Lineage (GTDB taxonomy): Bacteria > Actinomycetota > Acidimicrobiia > Acidimicrobiales > VFJN01 > VFJN01. The sequence goes on along the minus strand of VFJN01000200.1, from coordinate 6,449 downwards.
AACATCCAGGCCGACATCGGTGCTCGCTTCGGCCTGAGTTGGGACTACTTCGGCCGTAGTTCGTCCCCGGAAAACCACGACCTCACCCAACACTTCGCCCGACGCCTCGACGAGCAGGGCTACCTCGAGGAACGCACCACCAACCAGGTGTACTCACCCGTGGATCAGCGCTTCCTGCCCGATCGCTACATCGTGGGGACCTGCCCCCACTGCGGCTATGGGAATGCCCGGGGCGACCAGTGCGAACAGTGCACCCGAGTGCTCGACCCCACCGATCTGCTCGACCCTCGCTCGGCGATCTCGGGGAGTACTGATCTTGAGGTACGCGAGACCAAGCACCTGTATCTGTTGCAGTCCAAACTGGCCGACGAGGTGGCGGAGTGGATAGAGGCCCATGCCGACATCTGGCCCGCCCTCACCCTGTCGATTGCCCGCAAGTGGATCACCGAGGGGCTGCATGATCGCGGTATCACCCGCGACCTGGACTGGGGCGTGGCGGTTGATCGCCCGGGTTTCGAGGGCAAGGTGTTCTACGTCTGGTTCGACGCCCCCATCGAATACATCGGGGCCACCGCCGAATGGGCCGCCCTCGATCCCGACCACCGCAACTGGCGGAGTTGGTGGTACGACACCCACGATGTGGACTACACGCAGTTCATGGCCAAAGACAACGTGCCGTTCCACACGGTTTCGTTCCCGGTGACCCTCATTGGGTCTCGCGAACCCTGGAAGCGAGCCGACCAGATCAAAGGCTTCAACTGGCTCACCTATTACGGCGGCAAGTTCTCCACCAGCGAGCAACGCGGAGTCTTCATGGACCAGGCCCTGGAGACCTTCCCCGCCGACTACTGGCGCTGGTACCTCTTCGCCAACGCTCCGGAATCGAGTGACGCCAGTTTCACCTGGGACGGCTTTGCGGTGGCCGTGAACAAAGATCTCGCCGACTCGTTCGGCAACCTCGTGAACCGCTGCCTCACTCTCTCGGCTAAGTACTACGGACCCGTGGTGCCCGATGGGGGTACCCCGGGGGAGCGGGAGCGTCAGGTGGCCGCCGACCTCGCCGACATCGTGGCTTCCTACACGCAACGTCTGGCTGACAAGGAACTTCGCAAGTCGGCCACCGAACTCCGCCGGGGTTGGTCGTTGGCCAATATCTATTGGGAGCAGAGCGAACCGTGGAAGGTCGTGAAGACAGACCCTGATGGCGCCGCCGTGATCTTCCGAACGGTGATCAACCTCGTGCGCGTGCTGTCGCTACTGGCGGCGCCGGTGATCCCGGCGTCAGCAAAAACGGTGCTCGATGCCTTAGGGGTGGGCGAGACTCGCTGGCCCCAGGCCGATGGCATCGACGACGAACTGCAGGAACTGGCTCCGGGGCACCCCATTTCGATCCCGCCGGTGCTCTTCGCCAAGATCAGCGACGAGGAAACCAGCGCTCTCGAAGCCCGCTTCGGTGGTGCTCCACTGGAGCAGTAAGCATCCTGTTCCCCCCGGCGATCACCGCACTACCAACTGCCGCCTCCGCCTCCGCCGCCGCCTCCGCCCACGCCGCCGCCGCCGCTGAAGCCCCCGCCGCTAGACGTGGGTGCAGTGGCGGTGGAAGACACGGAGCGATTCATGTCTGGGGCCAGGAGGGCAAAGCGGACGCCGGCTTCCGGGGGGATGGTGGCGGACGCCGCCACCGCTGCTGACCACCGGTCGATTTCCCCGAGGGCCACCGCCCAGGCTGTGTACTCCCGAAGTACCCCGCGTTCGGCGGCTTGTTCGGCGTGGAACGTCTCGGACTGGGCCAGGAAGTTGCGGAACGACTCGACCTGAAGCCAGAGCCCGCTGCCCAGGGGCGTGCGCACCCGCAGTTCCCAGCCGCGCCACGCCGCCGCGAACCCCCCGCCGGCGAGTAGCGCGCCCACGATCACCAGCGGTAGCCACTTCCGGCCTGAGTCGGCTACTAGATAGCCCCCGCCCGTTGCCATCAGCCCACCGAGTAAGACCGCGATGCCGCCCCAGAGCCAGATGTGGAGCTTGCGCCGATCCGCCTGGCCATCCCAAATTCCGCTGGTCACAGCCCAGGTCGTGAGCTGCTGGCCGATGAGGCCCCAGGCCGTGGCGAAAGACTTGTCGTAGCCGCCCAGTTCGATGGTGTCGCGTCCCTCGAAGGCCACGTTGAGGATGGCCGCTTCGTCGGGCGGGCCCGGGGCCCGGCGGGTGAGGGCCACCGTGCGGCCCTGCTCGTCCACCAGATCCAGCGAACCGGCGGCGGCCGCCGCGATCAGCCACGCCACCTTGTGCTCGCTGAGGACCTGCTCGGTCAGGATGACCCCGCCCTGCGACGGCGAAAGCCCTTCCGGGGGAGCGAATTCGATGGTGGTCAACTGCGCCAGGGCCGCTTCGTCGATTCGCTCCTCCGATGCGGCGCCGTCCCCGCCCGCCCACGCCGCATCGGCGGGCCCGCCCGCCCCCACGCGCTCCCGGCCTGCCCGCCGAACCAGTCGCGAAGCCACCGCCGCCCCGGTGAGCCCTGCGATGAGGCCCGCCGTCGCCGGCAGGAGGATGCCCCCACCGGGGGTGGCGGGGACCGCGGGGGCCTCGGAGGGACCCGGCGGCGCCTCGTCGAGGAACACCCCGCGGCTGGCGCGGATCGTGACCCCTTGGCCAGCCGACAGCGACCCCACCTGGGCCACGAGATGGCCGGGCTCGGGTTGGGTGATCGCACACGCCTCCGTGCTCCCGACGGCCCCGATCTGGCAGAGGGGATTGGTAAAGGTCCACGGGGCAACCACATGCACGGTGGCTTGATCAATGTCGAGTTCCCAACCCGTCCCGATGGCATCCCATTGGAGATTCCGGCCCGCCATCAAGTCGGCGGATTCGTAGTTGATGAGGTAGCGGTAACTCCCCGAGATGGTGGTGTTGGGATCGCCGATCTTCACTTCGACGCCGGCCTCCCCGCCGTCGAAAAAGTACGGGGTTTTGGCGGCGATGGTGGCGGGGGCGTTGGGTGAGGTCACCCGCACCGGGGTTTCCACGGTGAGACCAGGGATGCGCCGAAAAATGCCGTGGGCCGACGGGGTGATGCCGGTGTCGTAATCGATCACCTCACGAATGCTGCTGGTGTTGTCGTCGTGAACCTCCGCCGCCACCCACATCTGGGTGATGCGCTCATGTTGACTAAGCACCGCGCCGATGGCGACGGCGACGGCTCCAAGCCCGGCGGCGCCCACCAGCACCACCACATCTAGCCGCCGTCGCGTGGACCGTTGCACTGAGGAGACCGTACCGCTCAGGCGGGACGGGACACGTCGCGGTTCGGGTGGTCCGGGGGGATGCTGAAACCCGGGCCGGGCCGCCATCGGCTCGCCGCGAGGTCTTCAAGGACATGGGTCATGTTCAGCAGGTCCTCCTCGAAGGAGAACTTCCCCCGGCCGGCGTAGCGAAGCAGCGAGACGCCGGTCTGCACGAAGGGGCCTCCGTCGGGGCGGGTACCCGGAACGATCTGGCGCCAGACGGTGACCACATCATCGCCGTTCACGGCGGTGAAAAGCAGCGGGAAGCGCCAGTCCTCCAGCCCGGTCATGCTCTCTACCAAGAACTCCCGGATGGTGTCGATGCCCTGGATGCGGCCCCATGCCGGGTCGATGTACACGGCGTCGTCGGTGAAGAACTGCGCCAGGTCAGACCACGATTGCTCGCCCGCCTCGATGGCCTCGCGCACGGCCACGTAGCGGGCCAGGGTGGCTTCGACCTCCGCGGCGGGGTGGGGCATGACGAGATGCTCGCACACCTCGCCTAAGCAGTGCCGGTGGCTGCGCTTACGGGTGCTGCTCGATCCAGTCGGCGTAGCGGGGCGAGAAGAGTGCGGGCATGCCACCAGTGTGGAGGAAGGTGATGGTGCCGTTGGTGGGCAGACGACCCTCGCGGGCGGCGGCGATCAGCCCAGCCATGGCCTTGCCCGAGTACACCGGATCGAGGACGAGGCCCTCGAGACGGGCGGCGAGGTCGAGCGCTTCGCGTGTCGCCGGGTTGGGTTCGCCATAGCCGGGGGCGTACCGGGTGTGGTCGATCTGGCAGGTGCCGGTGGGGGCGGGGAGGCCGGCCCGCGCGGCGGCTTCGAGGGCGTGGCGCGGGACGGTGTCGTCGAGGTCGGGGCGGGTGCCCACATCGATACCGAGCACAGCCTCATGCGAGCCCCAGCCCGCCACCAACCCGGCGTGGGTGCCGCCGGTGCCGTCCGCCACCACGACGAGGGAAGTGTCGGGGAGTTGGGTCCGCAACTCGAGGGCGGCCACCACGTAGCCAAGTTGCCCGATGGTCGACGCTCCGCCGAGGGGCATGGCGTAGGGCCGGCCTCCGGCCGCGCTCACCGCCGCCGCTTCGGTGTCGATGGCGGCTTCGAGGGCGTAGAAGTCGAGGGGACCCGCCCACACGATCTCTGCGCCGAGGAGGTGGTCGAGCACGAGGTTGCCGGTGGCGGTGGAGGGTGGGTCGGACCCGAGGACGAGCCGACAGCGAAGCCCCAGCACGGCGGCGGCGGCCGCGGTGAGCCGGGCGTGATTCGACTGCCGGCCGCCGCCGGTGACAAGCGTGTCGCAGCCTTGCGCCAACGCATCGGCACACAGGTGCTCGAGTTTGCGAACCTTGTTGCCCCCGCCCGCCAGCCCGGTGAGGTCGTCCCGTTTCACCCACAGTCGCCCGGCGGCGAGGCCGAGAGCCGCCCCGAGGCGATCCATCGGCTGCACCGGGGTAGGTGAGATCGGGCTGAGCACCACCCGCTGATCCAGCATCAACTAGGTCTAGCGGGCCGTTCTCTGCTCGGCTGACCCCAGCAGTGGCGCCGCCCCCGCCCCCCGTTCCGAGCGGGGATCATCGGCCGAACATCGCCAGCCATTCCTGTTCGGAGGTGGGCGTGAACACGTAGTTCCACCGGCGCGTCTCGGCCATCGTGGCCGAGGGCTCCGGCGAGTACAGATGACCAGGGAACAGCACCGTATCGTCGGGCACCTTGGCGAGTTTGTGGGTGAGGCTGTCGTAGAGGGCGGCGGGGTCGCCCCCGGGGAGGTCGGTGCGCCCGCAGCCTTCGAGAAAGAGGGTGTCGCCACTCACGAGACAGCCGTTGACGAGAAAGCACTGGCTGCCGGGGGTGTGGCCGGGGGTGTGGATCAGTTCGATCGGGATCTGGCCGACCATGACCCTCTCGCCGCTGGTGTGGGCCACCAGGTCGGACTCGGCACAGTTGGTGACCTTCATCACATAGGGCACCTCGGCCTCCTGCACATGAATCGGTACGGGTGACAGCGCGAGGAGTTCGGCCACCCCGGCGATGGAATGTCCCATCATCGAGCCACCCACATGGTCGGGGTGATAGTGGGTGGCGAGGGCACCGGTGAGGCGCATGCCATCGGCATCGAGTACTTCGAGCAGGCCGGGAATGTCGTAGGCGGGGTCGATCGCCACCGCTTCGCCGGTCTCCCGGTCACCCAGGAGATACACAAAGTTGACCATCTGCCGGGCGATCGGATCGCCCACGGCGATGTCGCGTCCGGCCAGAAGTTGGCGGAAGTAGAAGCGATTATCCATAGAGTCTTTACCTTATGGCTCAAGTCTTCGACGCGGTCAGCCTCGATGTGGGTGGTGTGCTGGTGGTGCCCGACCACGGCCGTCTGGCGGACGTCCTCACGAGCGCCGGGGTGGCCTACGACATCAAACGCTTCGGGGTGGGCCACTATCTCGCTATGGCCGCCATGGATGAGGCCGCCTCCGGCCCCGAGGTGTTCACCGACTACCTCGCCGGATTCGTGGCGGCGGTGGGCGTGGTCCAGGCCGATCGCCTCGTTGCCCACGATGCGCTGCTGGCGGTGCTGTCCACCTCGATGTGGTGCCAACCGGTGCCGGGGTCGCGCGACGGGCTGCGGGCATTGGCGGCGGCCGGCCTCCGGTTGGCGGTCACCTCGAACAGTGATGGCACGGTGGCCGATCTCCTGCGGCGCCACGAGTGGCTGCAGGTGGGCGAAGGTCCGGGGGTGTCGGTAGAAGTGGTGACGGACTCGGGCGCGTTGGGCGTGTGCAAACCCGATCCCCGGGTGTTCGAGGCCACCATCGGCGCGCTCGACCTTCCGGCGGGCCGGATCCTCCACATCGGCGACGGGGTGCTCTACGACGTGCACGGCGGTGCCGCCGTGGGGATGCAGGTGGCCCACATGGACCCTTTCGATGTGTGCGCGTCCACTGATCACCGCCACATCCGCACGCTCGGCGAGGTGCTCGATTGGCTCTAGTCGTTGCTTGGGCGCCCAGAGTGGGTGGTTGATGCGGGGTGGCGGGCCATCGCCGGCGGGTTAGAGGGCAGCCCGGAACCATTCCCGCAGCTGCGACCGGTACGCCGTGTCGTAGCGGTCGTAGTCGGCGCGCAGGGCAACGCCGGGCCAGTGGCGAGGCAGGAGGGTTTCGGGCAG
>VFJN01000161.1 GCA_009886035.1 Actinomycetota bacterium | reverse complement strand
TTCCTAAACCGTGTGTCGCATGTTCGAATCATGCCGAGGGCGCAACCACCACTGGCGCCTGACCGGGGGGATCAGTAGACGATCGGTAGTTGGCTGGGGGGAAAGACCGACGGCGAGAACCACCAGGCTTCAATGGCGTGGCGCTCTCGGGTCATGGTGGGCGAGGTTGCGGTGCGGTGCACCAGTCGGTGGTCGAAGAACAGCGCGTCGCCGGCCTCGAACTCGGGCCGCACCGGCGCCATGCCCTCCCCCGCCTCGTGCACGTCCGCGTCCGACAGTGACCACCGGAAGAAGGCCTCGGCGCTCCCGCTCTCCACCAGGCGATCGAACCGCTTCGGCAACAAATCAAGGCCGGGCGCGTCCACCCCACAGCGACTCAACGCGATCCACACGTTGAACGCGCCAACATCGGCGCCCAGGAACGCCCCGTCCTGATGCCAGCCCCCCGCCATCTCCGCCGCCGGCACTCGGCGCACATTGCATTTGTTGGCGGAGAGCAAGGCCCGCTCCCCCAGGAACTCGGTGATCAAGTCGCCAATCCCGAGGTCGTCGACCAACTCGAAAAGTTCGAACAACAGGCGGGGCGAGTCCACTGTCCAGATCCCAGCCCCCTCCCGGGTAAAGCGACGATGGGCCTTTACCCCGATCGTCTTGGCGGGCGGAGCACCGGGAGCGAGCACCACCGCCGCGCCGGCGTTGGCCGGGGAGATCGCAGCGGGCATTGGAAAGGGCCAATACCACCTGCGGTCGTAGGTGTCCTCGCCCGCCGCCGCCGCATCGAAGGCGGCGTAGGTGGCGTCGATCCCCTCCACCAGATGGGCCGAACGCTCTGGCGACACCAGCCCTCGCACGAGCACACACCCGCTCTGCGCGAACCCGGTGCGAATCGCCTCCACCGTGAGATCGGCGGCCGCCACCTCGAAAACCTCGCCACCCGGCCCCGCCGTAATCGCTTTCCGGCCCCCCACCGGCGCCTCCGGCCTAGGCAACAACGCACAGCCTTCGTAGCGGGCGCGCACCAATGCCCGCTCGATGTCAACGGCCTGATGCTGACGGTTGGCCACCGTCAGCACGCTGATCGCCGCCCGCACGTCGCCCCCGGCGAGCAAGCGGTCGGCCTCGGCCACGACCTCACTCACCTCGTCGTTGCTCTCGTCACGCATTCCCCTCACCCTCCCCCCCACAGCTCGCCCGGATGGTCGACGGAACCCCCGGCGATGTCATCCGCTTACCCCACACGCGCCCAATCCTAGCGGGATCGAACCCTATCTTCTGCCGCCGGATCCACCCCCGAGGGAACCTCGTGGCGCCGACCCCCGATGGGGGCGTGGCGCCGGCGCGGCCACCGAGAGCGCCCGGGATCCTGAACCGTGCGGGTCAGACATCCTTGTCCTGCCCTTGCCAGTACTTGTCGCGCAGGAGCCGGGAGTACAACTTGCCGGTGGGATGACGAGGCAGGCGATCTTCGAAATCGACCGACCGCGGCACCTTGA
>VFJN01000080.1 GCA_009886035.1 Actinomycetota bacterium | reverse complement strand
GGCGGTGAGACGAGTGACGTGGCCGTTGGCTTCCTGCCAGGCCCGCTCGCCGTCGGCAGCGAGGGCCTGCGCCGCGTCGAGATCGGCGGGCAGGGGCGGATCGGCGGCACGATTCTTGGTGTAGGCAGTGACGCGCTCGGTGAGCCGCTCCAGCTTCTGGGCGAGGGTCTCTGCGGTGAGATCCCGCAGGTCTTGGTCGATCGACTTTTGCGCCTCGATCACCACCCGGCTGGCCTCGGTGCGAGCGAGGGCGGCCTGGCGGGCCTCGGCGACACCGGCCACTCCGCCCTGCGCACAAGCGGCGGCAAAATCGGCCTCGGCCCGGCGCCGGCGTTCGGCAACTGCCTGGGCTTCGGCGCCGGCCTTGATGACCATGCTGATGGCGCCGGGCAGCACCACCTCGGCCGAGCCAACTACCACGATCTCGTGATGGTCGCCCGCCGCCAGGGCAACGGCCTGGCCGTTGATCTCGATCTGAACGGCGGCGAGAGCGTGGGCATCGACCGTGGCCGCCGCGCTGGTGGCGGAGGCCTCGGCCTTCACCAGTTCCAAGTGGGCGTCCTCGATACTCTGAGCCACTTCGTCGTCCACGAGGCTGTGGTCCACTACGGCAGTGGCGGCAACCTGGCGCTCGAGCGCGGCCACCACCCGCTGGTGCCGCTCCGAGAGTTGTTCCGTCTCGATCTGCTGACGCCGGTAGTCACAATCGGCGGTGGCCAGAGCGCGAGCCGTGGTGGCGGCGGCCAAAGCGGCGCTCCCCGCACTGACGTTCTGCTGGAGGTCGGCCTGGTGGCCTTCGGCCAGGGCGCGCGCCGGGACGGCGGCGGCGATCCTTGCCTTGATGGTGTCGACCGCACGGCTGGCATTGACGAAGCGCTGAACCTGCTCGGCGCGCCTCTCACTGACCCCGAGGACGCGGGTGTGATCGGCCTGCGCAGTGTCTCGCTGGGCGGTCAGCCGATTCACCGCGTTTTGGTGGGCGTTGATGGCGTCGGACCGGACGCGCAGGCCAGCGAGCTCATCATCGTTGGCCACCTGCTTCTCGACGAGTACGAGGTCCTCCTGGCCGAGGCGCCCCACCATCGCCGCGTCGGCTTCCAGCCCACGGAGCAGGGCCTCGATCTCCTCCACCCGGGCGGCCCCGTCGGCAACCGCGGCGGCCGCCGCTTTGCGGTCGACTTTCGCCTGGCCATTGGCGGTCCAGTAGCGCTCGCGTTCGATGGTGATCCGCGCCCACAGGTCGTCTTCGCCACCGCTACGGGCGTCGCCCCCGGCGGCGAGATCCAAGGCTCGACCGAGGGACCCCCCCGCGAAGGACGCCTGCGCCAGAGGAGCGCCCTGACGCAGTTGAAGCGCGTCCCACAAGCCACGGTCGAGGGTTTCATCGAGGATCGCGACCACCTTCTCGTGGGCTTCTCGACCCGTGAGGTGGGATCCCGACGGCTCGATCATCTCCAGCACTGTTTCCTTCTGGCGGTGCCAGCGCTTTCGGTACCGGAAGCGGTAAGGCCCCGAGGAGAGTTCGATTTCCACCTCGGCGCCCACGTCCTGATTCACCGGCTTCACGGCTTTGACCGATTTCGCGTTGGAATCATCGCGTTGGGTGAGAAGCAGATCGATCGCTTCCGGGATCGAGGATTTTCCAACTTCGTTGTCGCCCTCGATGATGGTGACGCCCTCGGTGGGAAAGTTGATGGTGACCAGGCCCACACCGCGATAGTTCTCGAGCCTGAGGTGATGGATTCTCATACCGACCCCGCCAGGCGGTAGAGGAGGCCGAGCGCATCGCGGGCCACCTCCGCCCCTTCGTCGCTACGGTTAGCACGGTCTTTCAGGTCTTCGAGGGCGACGAGCGCGAATCCCGACAAGCCCAAATCGGCCATCTCGTTCTCGGCGGGGAGAACCACCAGCTCGCTGTGGCGTTCCCATCGCTCGAGGGCCCCGAGGAGGTCCGAAGCGTGGCGGAAGGTGGCCTCGAGATGGGCCATATCGGTCAGGGATAGCTGCCCGACCAGCGTCAGTTTCACGATGGTGCGGGGCTTGTCGACGATGGCCTCGAGAAACTGCTGGACGCCGTCGCAATCGGGGCGACCGGCGAGGTCGAACTGCCGGTGCTGAAACTCCCAGCGGCCGATCCGATGGGGCACAACGCTGACCGACTCATGGCTCAGATCCACCACCAACGCGTGGCCAGGATCAACCTCGCGGTAGTCGGTGGGTTCGGGAGCGCCGGCGTACCAGACACGACCGGTGGTGCCCACCGAGGTAGTGGAGTGCCGATCGCCGAGGGCGACGTAGTGAATTCGACCATCGGCGAGGGCGGCCTCCACATCGGCGAGGCGAATGAGGGCGGGGTCGTTTGGGTTGGGCGAGAGCGTATCGACGGCCCCGTGGCCTACCACCACCCGGAGGGTGCCATCCGCCGGCCGTGACGCGACCGCGGCGGTGACCAGATCGGTGAGGGGACGCTTATTCGGCCACGGGGCGCTGACGATCGTGATGCCGTCAGCGGCGGGGATTTCGGTGCCACCCTCGAGGGTGATGACGTTGGGGGGACAGTGATCGCGGAAGGTTTTCGACCGGAAAATCGAGGTGGCGTCGAGCGGATCGTGGTTGCCGGGGAGGAGATAGAAGAAGACAGCGGGAGTGGCCTTCATCGCCTCCAGGGCGCGGACCACCACGGGACGCTCAACCTGGTTGGACTCGAACACGTCGCCACTGACGACCACGAAGGAACAGCCTTCGGCCTCGGCGAGCCGCCCGATGGCGGTGATGGCCTCAATACGATCAGCGGTAAAGCGCGCCTGGGCATCCCCGGAGAGGAAGTGGCGGGTCATCCCCAGTTGCCAATCGGCAGAGTGCACAAAGCGAGTCACCCCCGGAGCGTAGGGGCGACCTGTGACAGGGGCGGGAAATCCACGCCATCTCCGCCAGGGGGCAGGTAACCCGGGGGGCGGTCTCGCTCAGAGGCGGACGACCGCGATCACCGTGTCGTCGAGAATGGTGGTGCCGTGGCCGGGGAAGGCGGTGTCTTCGAGGAGGATGGCGTCGCCGGCGTGCCATGAGCGGGTCTCATCACCGGCGGTGGTCTCACCACGACCGGAGAGCACGAACATCCATTGCCGGGCCGGTGAGGGGTGCGACGGATCGCTCCAACCGGCCGGAAACTGGATGAACAACACCTCTCGGGCCGGGAAGGCCGCCGAGACCCCCAGCGGGGGGGCGGGCGGGGCGAATACGGCATCGTCGAAGCCGATGTTTTCGTCGGAGAATCGGGTGGTATCACCGTCGTTGAATAAGCGGAGATACTGCACCGAATAACTATCTCAGGCACCCGGAAGATCGGCAAGAGACACCGCCGGTACCGGGGGTGGAGCCCTAGCGTGGGGAGCGATGCTCTCGCTCCGCCGCCCTGATGATGCCGCCATCGCCGCCTACCGCCGGAGCCGGCTGGGGATGGCGGTCACCAGCATGGTCGCCGAAGAACCGCCTCCAGGGTTCCGGCAGGAGCACAGCAGTCGCGCCGTGGGGACAGGACCCGACGCGTTCGAGCGGGGCCGGGCCGGGGTGGAACGGTGGGTGGCCCACCGCGGTTCGGGCGTCGAAGTATTTCCGGCGGAGGTGGGGATCACCGCCGGAGAAACGGTGGTCATCGTGACGCGTCAAGCGGGAGTGTGGGTGATGGCGGCCTGTCGGATCGAGCAGGTCATCAACGAACCCGGCGCGTTCGGATTCGTGTACGCCACGTTGCCGGGCCATCCCGAGCGCGGGTACGAGTCGTTCATCGTCGCCCAGGAGGACGGCGAGGTGCGGTTCCACATCGATGCGGTGTCGAAGCCGGGCACGCTCCTCGTGCGGCTCGGCGGCCCCGTGACCCGTTGGCTCCAACGGCGAGCCACCACCGGGTACCTCGATGCCATCGAGAAGTGGACCCAACCGGCGGGTTGACCACCGCTGCCGTCGCACGTCGGCGGCCGTGCGCCAATGGTCCCCCCGGAGCCGGTTTGCTCCTCCGAACCAGCGAGAACGTACCGCCGGAGCAATTGCGGCGGGATGCAGGACATGGGTCAACTCGTGCCGGATGATTTCCCGGAAAAAACGTTGGCCACCTTCACCACCTCGGTGCGTGACGCGCTGCGTTCGTGCTCGAAGCGATCAGGGCGAGAGAGGAAAGGCCCAGGGCCAACCGGCATTCCTGGTGGTGCTTACTGCGCTGGTATTTCTCACTGAGGTAGTCATTACTGGAGACCTTGAGGAACAAAAGGCCGCTATTTGCGGTGACCTGCAGTTAGAGGCCCGCCCGCCGTCATCGTCATCCGCCCTGGATTCCAACCTGATCAACCGGAGTTCGTCTTCTTCCATTGGCTCCAGTGCGGCAGTCAGGTCTCCCTGGAAGTGGGGCGTGTCGCGCCGCTAGAGCGGGATGGCGATAGGGCCCTCTGCCGCTACGAAGATGCCCCGGCTCACCCACAACGGCGTGCCAGCCGGTACGTGCTCATAAGTGCTGCGGATCAGTGCCCGGCTGCGGGTTGGGTCCGTCACCCAGCGGGCCGACGCGGCCAGATCCGCCAGCCCCTCGGATCGGCCCACCAGGCGCTGCGACCATCGGGCCAGATGTTCACTGGCGGCGAGGTGATTGCTCTTGGACCCATTGCAGGTGTCGGCCAGCACCAGGTTCTCCACGGCATCGTTCGGCCAACGTGACCAGGCCAGGAAGTGGTCCACCTGTGTTACCGACGAAAGACGATCGCCGCAGTAGAAGCACGCCCCGTCCTGGAGGTCGGCCAGGCCCGAACGGAGAACCCTCGACATCGCCACTCGATCCGTGCCAAACAGATGCGCCCGTAGGCGGTCGTCCTCGGTGGCAACGCCGGTCCAGCGCGACACATCACGAGTCCAGTGCAACTCCACCAGCGGTCGAAGCAGTGGCCCCAGCACCACCAGGCGATCGGCCACTCCCGCCAAGAAGGACACGCCATCGCGGCCCTCGCGCCGCAAGCGGGCCACCGAGGTTCCTTCGGGCCAGTCCATGGCGTAGAGAAACGGGATCGTCGTGGTCCCGACCTTCTGAAGCAGCGGGATCGGATAGCGCACAAAAGTGTCTTCAACCGCGTCCAGCGCGCGCGCGTACTCCTCGGGTATCCGCGCCTTGGCTTCGGTGATGTTGCGACAACCGGCAGCGTCTCCCTTCAGGCGCAACCGGAGTGCGGCCCGTAACGGAGGCGACCCCTTCGTGTTGATCTGACGCAGTTCTCGTTCCACCCCGTCGTTGGCGACATAGATGCGGGTTTGCGGGTAATAACTGGCCAGCACCAGCGCGGCGAGTTCGCGAGTGGGAATCGTGCTGGCCCCGGGGAAGAGGGCCGCCGCGTCGATGAGGGCCAGCAGCAACGCCAACTTGTAGGTAGCGCTTCGGCGGCCCTCGTCAATCACGCGTAGCAGTCGCTCGGTCAGCAGATCGGTTCCGTTCACCCGATCAGTCTCGCCGAACCGCACCCGGGATGGCTCCCAAAGGCGCATGACCGGGAGGCCGATGGGGCCAGGAGTGGCGGCGGGGCGGGCACCGGGTACGGTCGTCATCATGCTCCTTGCCCCCGGAACACCCTGAGAGCCATGCGCTTCGGGATCGACGTCGCCCAACAGCGGATGCCCTGGGATGAGGTGGTGTCTCGGGTGCGCTTCGCCGAGGATCTTGGCTTCGATGGGGCCTGGGGTTTCGACCACTTCCAGCCCATGTACGGCGAGGGCCCGGGCGAAGTCTTCGATGGTGTGACCACCCTGGCTGCCCTCAGCGGGCTCACCTCGCGCATCCGGCTGGGGCTGCTCGTCACCGGCGTCACCTACCGACACCCCTCCGTGTTCGCCACGCAGATGGTCACCATCGACCACGCCTCGGCGGGTCGTCTCGAGTTGTCGCTAGGTGCGGCCTGGCACGACAAGGAGCACATCGAGTTCGGCATCCCGTTCCCGAACACCAGCGAGCGCTTCGACCTGCTCGAAGACACCCTGGAGATCACCACCCGTCTCATGACCGGCGAGGTCGTGTCGTACGACGGCAAGATGGTGTCGCTGCGCGACGCCCAGGTGCTCCCCCGCCCGCGGCAAACGCCCCACCCCCCGATCTGGATCGGCGGCAACGGGCCCCGGCGCACCCTGCCGCTGGTGGCCCGCTACGCCGATGCCTGGCACGGCTTCGGTACCCCCAACAGCATGCAGGACGCCTCCCGCCGGATCGACGAACTGGCCACGGCGGCGGGACGCGACCCCGCCACCATTCTGCGGGCCGGCTCCCTGTCGCTCGACGACCTCGACACCGCTGGTCGCCATGCGGCCAAGTGGCGCGACGCCGGCTACGGCTACCTGGTGTGCGGCTGGCCCGCGGGCGGCCGAGATCAAGTTGAGGCGTTCGTGCGCCAGGTGCTGCCCACCATCACGTAACCGCCGCCCCGGGACGCGTCGCTCTCAGGTGGCCGAGTAACCGCCGTCGACGTTCCAGGTCTGGCCGGTGACAAACGCCGCCGCTGACGACGCCAGAAAGGCCACGACCGGCTGAACATCCTCCGGGCTTCCCCAGCGGGCCATCGGGGTGCGGGCCAGGTAGGGATCGGCCAGTCCGTCGAATTGGGTCATCACCTCGGTCATGCGGGTGAGGATCAGCCCCGGTGCCACCGCATTCACCCGAATCCCCTCCGGAGCCCACTGGGTCGCGAGTGTCTTGGTCATCTGTACGATCCCCGCTTTGGCGGCCCCGTAGCCCGGCACCATCGGCACCGCGTCGTAACTCGACATCGATGCCAGGTTCACCACGGCCGCGCCGCCCGCGTGGCGGCTCGCCGCCAAACGGCTCCGACACGCCAGCGACAACCGGAAAGCGCCGGTCAGGTTGATCGCCACCGACTCGGCGAATACCTCCGGCTCCCACTCGTCTTTCCCGCCGGGCATCGTGGCCCCGGCGTTGTTCACCAGCACATCCAAGCCGCCGAGGCCCTCCGCCAACGCCTCGATCTCACCGGCGTCGGTGAGGCGACACTGCCGGTAGGCGAAGCCGCCGAGATCGGCCTCCACCTCGGTGGCTGAGGGCCGCGTGCCGGTGATGGTGACCGCCGCCCCGGCATCGCGAAAACCGGTGGCGATCGCCAATCCGATCCCTGACGTTCCGCCCGTAACCAGCACCGCCACCCCGTCGAAGTCGAAGATCACTCCCACACGTTCTCCCAGCGTCGGGTGTCGACCGAGCGGTAGAGCGCCAAGGCCGTGCGCAATTCCCCCAACGAGTGGGCGGCGGTGGCGGCGGGCGGAGTGCCATGCAGCACTGCCGCCGCGAAGTCGACGAACTCACCCGGATAACTCATCAAGTAGCCCGCCGCCTCCCCCACCACCAGGCCGCGCCGGTGCTCCCGGGTGGTGAGCGTGCAGGTCCCGGCCCCCTCCACGGTGATCTCGCCCTCGGTGCCAGTGATCCGAAAGAGCACCTCGGGCGCCAGTGGGGCGCTGGTGAGCAAGGCGTCGAGACTCGCCACCACTCCCGATTCGAACCGCACCAGCGACCGCACCAACGACTCGGTGCGCATCCCTGGGAACGGGTGCCCGAGATCACCCACCACCTCCACCACTTCCCCCAGAAGCATCCGCAACGGCCGCAACCAGTGCGAGCAGGTGTCGATGGCCAAACCCCCGCCGGCCTGCACCGGGTCGAACCGCCACGGGTCCTCCCCGCCGTAAAAATCCGCCAGCGGCGGGATGAAAGCACACGCCCGCGCTGTCACCACCTCGCCGATAGCGCCCTCCGCGACCAGGCGGGCGGCGGTGATCACCTCGGGCCAGTACTGGGCATTTTCCGCCACCATGAACACCGTGGCCGCCTCGGCCGCCGCCCCCACGATCCGGTCGCAGGCATCCACGGTGGGCGCCATTGGTTTCTCCAACAACACATGCAATCCGGCGTCGAAACAGCGCAGGGTGATCGCCTCGTGTAGATGATGCGGCAACATCAGATCCACCGCGTCGAAGGTACCCGAGGCGATGGCGTCGTCGAGCGACGAATAGGCCTCCGCCCCGGTCAGGGCCGCCATGGCCTCGGCGCGTGCCGGGTCGATGTCGACGGCCGCCACGATGTCGATCGGCGCCCCGCTTTCCTCAATGGCCCAGCGGTGCAGTTCGGCAATCGCCCCGCACCCCACCAGCGCTAACGGCAACCGATCGGTCATGCGATCCCCTCGGACACCACGGCATTATCGCGGCAATAGGTGGCGAAACGTTGTTCCACACTGGCGACGCTCAGCCCCGCGTCGTCGAGCGAATACTGATGCTGGCCGTGCCCGTGGCGGGGATGGTCGGCCAGGTGCTGCCGCGCCGCCCACTCCGCCTCGGGCGACAAGTCGCTCCCGAAGTGCCGGTGGATGGAACGCACGGCGGCGATGGGGTCGGCGGCCAGATCGGTGTAGTGCAGATCCATGATCGCCACGTCACCCCGCCGCTGCCGGAAGTCGCCCAGGTGGTCCACCATCTCCCCCAGCATCCTCATCCACAATGGTCCCCACCAACTCGTCGTGTCCAGATCGTTGGTGAGCGAGTTGGGAAAGGCGGTGGTGGACAAACTCACCGACGACGGCACCGTACGCAACGGATCGCGGTGCAGCACCACGATGCGCGCGTCGGGATAGGTCGCCACCAGTGCGTCCAGCCCCAGCAAATGACCCGGCGCCTTCAGCACCCATCCCCCGGGGGCCTCGGACTGCAGCACCTGCAGTGCCTGACGGTGAAAGGCGTACGCCGGGGTGAGGTCGGCGGAGAGATACCATTCCACGTAACTCGGTAGGTGAAACAGCCCCAGCCAGTCCTGACTGCGGAAGGCCTGGCCGAGCAGGGCCACACACTCGGTGGGCCCATCACCCGGTTCCCAGTGAATCGCCTTGAGGCTCGGCACCATGGCGTAGGTGGTGTCCATCACCTCCACCCACCGGGCGATGCGCGCGTCGCTCGTGAAAGTGGCGGTCTGGGGGGGCGGTACGCTGTCTAAGGCTTCCCACTTCATGAGCGCCCGCTGCGCCGGATCGGCGGCTAAGAGTTCCAGCAGGATCGTGGACCCGGTGCGCAACATCCCCACCACCACCAGCGGGGCCACCACGGGGGCGTCGGCCACGGCGGGATGGCGGTTGATCCAGTCGATAACCCCCAACCGGTTCCGCAGTCGCTCGCCCACCCAACTCTCGAACAGATCCACGCCGAACCCATTGAGATCAGCCTCGTCGTTCGCGGAGGCCACGAGCACCTCGAGCCCATCACGCCAGGCGTGAGGACCCATCTCCGACAGGCCGGTGGCCTCCACCGCCTGGGCCACCAATCCGTCGGCGGAGGTCACCCCCCTACGCACGGGCACTCCGGCGCTCCAGGGTGGCGATCTGCGTGCGCAGCCAGCCCGTCTCCCAAAAATTCTGGCCCTCCACCTCAGCCAGCAACCCGCGGTGGGCGGCCAGCAAGGTGGCGACCACCTCGGGGTCCTCCGGGGCTACCTGCTCGGCGATCTCGGCCAGATGAAGGGCTTCCACCGTCTCCCCGGCCGCGATACGGGCCTGCGCCCGGGCCAGCAGTGGGCCGATGCCGCCCGCCAAGGCCACGAGATCGGGCGCCACCGCGGCGACCGGGATCGGATACAACTCGGTGGTGGAACGGGCATGGAACCACCCGGCGTAGCCCTCCCAGATCGCTCGCACGGCCCAGTCGACCTTCCCGTAGCCCTCCCCGAGGCTCAACTCCTCCGGGAGCCGCACTTCGGCCATCAAGGTCCAAAGATCGGTGCCGCTATTCATCCCCGCCAACACCTGATCGTGCAGTTTCCGCACTGCGTCTCCGATCCGCAGCAGTTCGGCATCGATTACATCGGCACCCGTGATCGGCCCGAAGTGGCCGGTGAGCAACAGCGACGGCCGCCGCGCCCGCACCCGCTCCAACGACTCAAGAAACGGCTCCACGAACCGGTAACGATCCCCGCGCATGGTCACAAGGTTTGGTACGTGCCCGAACAGCGCCGAGAACAGGTTCCCCACGAACGCCACCCCATGATCCGGCAGCCACACGAAGGCCGAGTCGATTGTCTCGCCGCCGGGCACCGACACCATCTCCAGCCTCAGGCCCCCCAGTTCCAGCTCGAGCCGGTCGCGGAACGTAAGCGTGGGCGTGGGGCGCGACTGAGTGGGCACCCCCTCGCCGGCATGGGCCCGAATGAAACGATCAGCCGCGGCCACGGCGTCCATCCAATACGGCATCGACCGCCGCACTCGGAACGCGTGGATGCGGGCGTCGTCGGCTTGGCAGGTTGCGTTGGCCTCCTGGGCCACTACCTCGGTCCCCTCGTCGAGAAACTGGTCCACTCCCCCCACATGGTCCACATGGCCCTGGGTAAGGAGCACGTAACGGATCGGACCGTCGTCGACGGCGTCGTAGAGGGCCCGATGGACCGGGCCTTCGAACCCCATGCCCGTGTTGATCACCAGGCGCCCGGCCGGGGTCACGATCATGAAACTGTTGGACAGCCCCTCCGACATCCAGATGGACAGCCCAGCCTCGGCCTCGCCGAGTGGAGCGATCAGCGTGGCGGCCTCAGCCCCGGCCGCTTGGATCTGGAACCCGGTCGGTCGGCCCCGCACGAGATCACTCGCCACGACGGCCTCCCGAGGGAACCGCCATGCGATCGCCCCCGTGGATCCAGGCGCGTCGTCGCCTGGCGGGTTCCGGCGGCAGCAAGGTCATCCCCATATCGGCAACATAGTGTTGAAGATAATTCGGTGCCTCACTATTGTACGGACGTGATTTCTCCTGAGCTGCTCCAGGACGTTCGCCCCATCACCGACGACGAAGTGGCAACCTTCGAGCGTGATGGCGTGGTCCACCTCATCGGGGTTCTGAACCCGGCCCTGGTCGCCGCCATGAGCGACCCGCTCGAAGCGGTGCTCGCCAGCCCCGAGGTCGCAGACCTTGGCGCGATGGTGGGGGGCACCGGCCCCACCTTCGTCGCCGGCACCGATCACTTTCGCACCCGCCCCGACTTCGCCGCCTTCGCCTGCCGGTCACCCCTGCCGGCCATTGCGGCGGCCTTGTTGCGCAGCCAGTCGGTCTGGCTCGTGGAAGACAGCGTGCTCGTAAAAGAACCCGGCAGCCCGCATCGCACCCAGTTCCACACCGACCTCGGGTACTTCCACCTACGCGGTGCCCAGCTCTGCACCACGTGGGTACCCCTCGATGCCACTGGTCCCGCCTCGGGCATGGTGCAGTACCTGCCCGGCTCTCACCGCTTGTCCCACGACTACCGCCCCAACCACTTCGTCGACCCCACACCGCTCCCCGACACCGTGGGCGAAGTGGTTCCCGACATCCTCGCCGACCCGGCCCTCGCCGGCGCCCTGATCACCGTCGAGGCACTACCGGGCGATGTGGTGATTCATCACGCCCGCACCATCCATGGCGGCCCCGCCAACTCCTCCACCACCCGCCGTCGAGCCATTTCCGTTCGCTACGGCGGCGACGACGTGCGGCACCTCCGCAAACCCGGCGTACCCGTCAGCCGCTGGCAACAGGCGGCAGTGGACGGAACCCCCCTCGCCGACCCGGATTGGCCGCTAGTGCACAGCGCCCGCCCACCCCGGGCGGCGAGGGCATCCGACCTTTCCGGCTGACTCGCATCTCGGTACTCTCTGCACACGCACAGGGACCTTCCGCTGGCCAAGGGCCGTGGGATTGAGAATAAGGAGATACTTCATGAGCCATCATCGATACGGGATAACGGGACTCATCGTGGTGGCCGCCATGGCGATCTCCGCCCCGGCGGTGGCCTCCGCCCCCAAGTCCACCGCGGGCGGTGAGAACCCGACAGTCGCCCACTGGACTACTGCTCGGATCAACGCCGCCACCCCTCGCGACTTCGTCGTGGACCAGCGCGGCCTCAGCTACCTGGCGAAGCCGGATGGCTCGCTGGAACCCCACGGCCACCGCCAACCCCAGCTCTTCGCGACGAACACCCCGCCACAACCCGCCCGCACCTCGCGGCCGATCACACTCGCCACCAGCGATGTCGCCGGACCATCGGTGACCAACCGCATCCCCGCCCCGGGAGCCACCATCACCACCAGCGTCACCTTCAGCGCCACCGTGACCGACAGCAGCGGGGTGAAGTCGGTGACCTTCAAAGTCGTGTCGCCCAGCGGACAGGCGCAGTCCTTCGCCGCTAGAGCCAGTGGGAGCACCTACAGCGCCACGATCTCTGGCTTCACCACCGGCACCTGGGCTTGGTCGGTGATCGCCAAAGACGCCAGCCGAAGGGCGAACACCACCACCACCGCCACCACCACCATGACCCTCAACACCGGAAGCAGTAGCGGCACCAACGTGGCCAACGCGCCCTGGCCGGGAAATGGTCCGGTGCAGCAGGCGACCGGACGCATCTACTTTGAGATGCCTGACAATGTGACACAAACCACGTGGAGCGGCTACGTGTGCTCGGGCACCGTGGCCACCGACGGATCCACCGGACGATCCGTGATCATCACCGCCGCCCACTGCGTCTACGACGACGTGTACAAAGTCTTCGCCCGCAACGTGTTGTTCATCCCGAACCAATCGGGCACCACCGGCATCGCCACCGACTCCAACTGCACCAACGACCCGCTGGGGTGCTGGACCCCAAGTTTCGGGGTGGTCGACACCGACTGGACCACCCGCACGTTCCCCGCCAATATCCCCTGGGATTACGCCTACTACGTAGTGGGCGATACCAGTGCCCACACCGGCACGGCGGTGACGGACCCGGCCCTGGATATCGCGGCGGGGAGCCTGGCGGTGCAGTTCACCCCACCCACCGTCGGCGCCTTCACCACTGCCATGGGGTACTCCTACAACCAGGACCCGAAATTCATGTATTGCGCCGAGGCGCTGGCCACCGAAATCAGCTACAACGACTGGTGGCTCGGGCAGTGCGGCCTTTCCGGGGGTGCCTCCGGTGGCCCATGGATGCAATCCCTGAATCTGGGGACCGGCCCCATCATTTCCGTGAACTCCTGGGGCTACACCAACAGCGCCGGCATGGCTGGCCCGCGCCTGTCGGGTTCGAGCGCCAGTTGCGTCTTCGATCTCGCCAAGACGCAAGCCTTCAGTCCTCCCAACCGGGGGATTTCGGGTTGCTGATCATGGCCCCGTGACCATCGAGGAAGCGCCCCGCATCCGCTATCGCAACCTCGTATGGAATAGCGACCGCTGGAACGGTTTTGCGTTTCGAGACGACGACATCGTGATCAGTACGCAACCGAAGTGCGGCACCACCTGGATGCAGATGCAGTGCGCCCTTCTCCTGTTCCGCACCCCCGATCTTCCGCTTCCCCTGGCCCGCCTCTTCCATTACGCCGACCAACAAGCCGATCTCGCCGCTCACACGAGCGATGCCGAACTAATCGGGTGGCTCCGCGGCGGCTGGCGGCGGTAGAGAGCCCAACGGCCCCTGGCCCGGCTCACTTCGCCAGCCAGGATCCTCTAGACCAGACTCAGGGGATGAACATGGCTCACTTACGTGCCGCCCAGATCCACATGTGGACCGTCGGCGACTACCCGGTCATTGCAACCCACCTGCTCCCCATCAGCCGCATCGCTGTCAAAGCGGTGGATCCCCAATCGGGCGAGTCGGTGCTCGACATCGCCGTGGGTACCGGCAACGCGGCCATCCTGGCCGCCAAGGCCGGCGCCAAAGTAACCGGAATCGACATTACCCCCGCCCAGATCGATCGGGCCCGGGAACACTGCAAGGCCGAGGGCGTGCGAGTGGACCTTCAGGTGGGAGATGCCGAGCACCTCGACATTCCCGACGAGAGCATGGACGTGGTCCTCAGCGTCATGGGCTTGATCTTTGCCCCCGACTTCATCGCCGCCACTCGGGAGCTGGCCCGGGTGTGTCGGCCCGGCGGCCGAGTGGCGATCACGGCCTGGGCGGCCAACAGTTGGTCGGCGACCTGGCGGGAAAAGGTGGCCCACCTCAGCGCGCCCGCCGCTGGCCCGACGCCGGATGAATGGGGGGACCCCGTCGTGGCCATCGACCGCCTCGGCTCCGCGGGCCTCAGCGCCAAGGTCGAACAACGAAACTTTGCCTGGCGGTTCCCCTCCCCCCAGGCCGCCTTGGAAACCTTCCTCACCGCGGCGGGGCCGTTCGTGAGCTTCATGGAAACGCTGGAGTCTCACGACAAGGCCGAAGAAGGCCAACGCCTCCTCCTCGAGGCCATCGAGGAGACCAACGTGGCCAACGACGGCTCCTGCACGCTCCCGGCTCCCTACCTCCTCATGACCGCCACCCGCTGAGCGCCGAGAAGAACCGACCATCTGGTGCTTCCCTGATGCCGGAGTTAGCCCACGTTGCGGTGGTGGGCGGCGGTCCCGCCGGGCTCATGGCCGCCGAAGTACTGGCCACCGCCGGACTGGCCGTCACCTTGTTCGAGCACATGCCCACGGTGGGTCGCAAACTCCAGGTGGCGGGCCGGGGCGGCCTCAATCTCACCCATAACGAAGGTCGGGAGGCGTTCCTCGATCGGTACGGCCCATCCCGTGCGTACCTCACCGCCGCCCTCGAAGCCTTCGATCCCGCCGCGCTGCGAGCCTGGGCGGATGGCCTGGGCCAACCCACCTTCGTGGGGAGCAGCGGACGAGTTTTCCCCGAAAGCTTTCGCGCCACTGCCCTCCTGCGGGCCTGGCTGACCCGACTGGCGTCGCTCGGAGTGGAACTACGCACCCGCCACCACTGGAACGGATGGACCCCCGAGGGCGCCCTCACCTTCACCGATCCCACCGGCGATCCACTGGTGGTGGCCGCCGATGCCAGCGTGCTCGCCCTGGGCGGGGCGAGCTGGCCGCGCACGGGATCCGACGGGGCATGGACCGCCCCGCTCCGAGCCGCCGGAATCGAGGTACGCCCCTGGCGGCCGGCCAACAGCGGCTGCATCGTGGGCTGGAGCGAGGTGTTCAGCCACCGCTTCGCCGGTACCCCCGTGAAAGACGTCACCGTCGGCCATCGCGGTACTTCCGCCCACGGCGATCTGATGATCACCACCGATGGCCTGGAGGGAAGCCCGGTCTACGCCCTGTGTCCGGCGCTGCGCGCCACCCTCGATGCGGGCACCCCGGCCCGAGTCGAACTGGACCTGTTCCCCCATGCCACCCCGGCTGAGGTGGTGGCCCGCCTGGAGCGACGCCGACCCACCGATTCGGTGGCCACCGCCCTCGCCCGATGCGGCCTGTCCCCGGTGAGCATCGGGCTCCTTCGAGAGGCCACCGCGAACCACCCGCCGTCCGCCCCCGGCCCCCTTGCCGCCCTCCTGCAAGCCCTCCCTTTCAGCGTCACCGCCTCCCAGCCGATTGGCCGCGCCATCTCCAGTGCCGGCGGCGTAGCCCTATCGGCGGTAGACCAATCCGCCATGCTGCGAGGCCGGCCCGGCACCTTCGTGGCGGGCGAAATGCTCGACTGGGAGGCCCCCACCGGCGGGTACCTCCTCCAGGGGGCTTTCAGCACCGGCGTGGCCGCCGCCGAGGGTGTCCTCGCCTGGCTCGCTACCCTTCGGCGGTGACCGATCAACCCATGGAGGAAATTACCCACGGCGACACGACGTGGCGCTTCGACGTGGACTTCCTCGAATCCCACTGGACGTGCCTTTTTGGAAACGGATGCCTCGGGATCCTGGCGGAGCCGAGTGAGCACCTCGGCCAAGGCTGTTGCTCGGTGGGCGCCCAACTCGACGGCGACGATGAAGCCCGCATGATTTCAGCGCTCGGTGCCACCCTCGATCCGGAACGATTTCAGCACCACGCCATCGCCGCCCAGGACGGCGTCTTTACCGATGCCAGCCACACCGCCACCGCCGTCGTAGACGGCGCCTGCATCTTCCTCAACCATCCTGGCTTCGCCGGGGGGGCCGGGTGTGCGTTGCACCTCGCCGCCATCGACGCCGACGAATCGCCCATCGATTGGAAACCGTCGGTGTGCTGGCAGTTGCCGATCAAGGTGGACTGGGAACCGGGCCCCCACGACACCGAAGTGGCCACGGTCCGGCGTTGGACTCGCGCCGACTGGGGCGAAGACGGCGAGCCCATGGCGTGGTGCTGCACCGAGGGCGAGCGCGCCTACGGGGGTGAGCACAGGGTGCTCGACTCGCTGGGCGCTGAGATCGAGGCGCTCGTGGGCACGGCGGTGCATGTGGAACTCCGCCGCCGCCTCGCCCCCGAGTCCTCCCCCGGCACCGTCGGCTGAGCACTAGGTTTCCCGGCATGGCTGATGACGACCTCCACGACTTCGAGCGCACGGCCTTCGGTCACGACGGCAAGGAGCGCACCGTATTCCGCCGCGGAACAGGCCCGGCAGTGATCGTGATCTCCGAGATGCCGGGGATCTCGCCCAAGGTCGCCGACCTGGCCCGCCGGATCTCCGACATCGGGTGCACGGCGGTTATGCCGCACCTCTTTGGCGTGCCGGGGCGCGACCCGAACCCGGAGTCGGCCGGAACATTCGGGGCCGTCCGCTACATGCTGTCCTCGATCGTCCCGGCCTGCATCAGCCGCGAGTTCGCCACGTTCGCCCTGGGCCGTACCTCCCCAGTAGTGGCTTGGCTCCGGGCACTAGCCGCCGTCGAGCACGAGCGCTGCGGGGGCCCTGGAGTAGGGGCGGTGGGCATGTGTTTTACCGGTGGCTTCGCTCTGGCCATGGCGGTGGACGACCGGATGCTGGTCCCGGTCCTGTCGCAGCCCTCGATGCCCATGAGCATCGGCAAGAAACGCCAGCACACCATCGACATTTCCAGCGCCGACCTCGACCAGGTGAAACACCGGTGCGCCAACGACGGGCTCGAAGTGTTGGGCCTGCGCTTTGCCAGCGACCGCTTTGTGCCCGACGAGCGGTTTGCCTTCCTTCGCGAGCAACTCGGCGATGCCTTCGTGGCCGTGGAGTTGAGCGACGCCGATGCCAATCCGGATGCCGCCACCAAGCCTCATTCTGTGCTCACCGAACATCTCATCGACGAGGTCGGGACCCGCACCCGCCAGACGCTCGATGAAGTGCTCGAATTGTTCCGCCGCAAACTCCTCGTCTAGCCCTCCCCGCTCTGTTCACGACGGTGGGGCGAGCACCGATTCGATCTCGAGATCAAGGGCATGGCGGCCGTGGCGCTGGGCCATGGCCACGAACATGGCGTCGCCACGGTCGGTCTGGCCCACCAGACCCGAGGCCCCGATCGCCATCGCCAAGCCCGCCATGGTGAAGCGGCGGTAGTCACGCCACAGGTTGTCCCAATCCAATTCCACCCCGTGGGCCGCCATGCCCGCCTGGTACACGCGCACGAGGTCCTTCTCGTGGTGGCGGCGATCCTCGGTGGTCAGCCCGGCCCCGATGAAGTAACTGAGATCCATCACCCCGTTACCGTGCACCACGGTCTGCCAATCCACCACCGCAATGGCTGGGCCCCCCGTGGGCGTGGCAAAGAGCAGGTTGTCGAGGCGGTAGTCGCCGTGTTGCAGCGTCCAGGAGGCGGGGTCCGCCGAGGCCACCTCGGCCAGGGCGGGAATGGCCCGGCGGGCCAGAGCCAGGATGTCATCGTCGACCCGATCGGCGTACCGCTGTTCGAACAGATCCAGAAGCGAGAGCACCAGCATCGACGTGAAGGCGGCGGTGTCGGGGGTGGACCGGGCCAGCCAAGCCAGGTCCTTCAGCGATGAATCGCCCCAGCGGGGACCGTGCAAACTCGGCAAGTGTTCCACGGCGATCGCCGCCACCGTCGGCGAGCAGCCGGCGATCTGGTCACCCTGCTCGGCCGGAGCGAGGTCTTCGAGGAGCAGGACGAAGTCGTCGCTGAGCGGGTCGTGGGACACATGGAAACAGCCCGGAGCGCGGACCGGGAGGTGGGGGGCGAGATCACGGTAGAAACTGGTCTCAATGAGGTAACTGCGCAGGGCCCGGCTCGTGTTCCGACTCGTCTCGTCGTCGCTGGGCACCTTGGCCACGATGGTGGCCGGCCCACTGGCCCCGGGGGCATACGTGAGGGTGACCCGAATGCTCGAGGCCACCTGGCCGGTTCCCACCGCCTCCATCTCGACAGAGGCCACTGCGGTTCCCAGCGCGTCGGAAAGAAAGGTAGGGGTAAGAACATCGCTGGATCCCATGACGAGTGCTTAGTGCATGAGCTCCACCGGCCGCCGCGCCCACCGGCTGATTGGCCGCCCACCGAATGGCCGACGGGGGGTGCTCGCCGGGGAGAGGGGGGTCAGTCGATGTCGGGTTCCGCCAGCAACCCGGCGGCGGCGGCCAACGCTTCGGCCAAACGCGATGCCTTCTCGGCTACCGCCCACATGTGGGCCTCGGCCATGTCGGATCGGCCGCGAAGGGGCGGGGAACCGATCGAGCGCATGAGCGCGGTGGGATCCGTGGTGCGCACGATGGGTTCGATTTCCGGCACCGGCGGGACCGGCCGCCACAGGTCCACCGGCTTGGGCTTCTGACCACCGCGCTTGCGCGACGGGTTGCGTTTCCTCGGCTGGCCCATCAGAGGTCGTCCGCCGCCAACAATTGATCGGGCCGCAAGCCCAGCGCGGTGCGCAACTGTTCGGCATCGAGGTCGGCGAGCGAGCTGCTCTTGGGCAGCACCAGGTCGGCGATGCGACGCTTCCCGCCCACCACCTCCTCCACCCGTTCATCCACGGTGCCGGGGCACACGAGCCGATGCGACAGGACGGTGCGCGTCTGGCCGATGCGCCACGCCCGGTCCCGGGCCTGATCCTCCACCGCCGGGTTCCACCAGCGGTCGTAGAGCACTACATGGTTGGCGGCGGTGAGGTTGAGGCCGGTGCCGCCGGCCTTGAGTGAGAGGACAATGGCTCCCGCCCCTTCGCCATCCTGAAACTCCTTGATCATCATGTCCCGGGCTCCCCGGGCAAGACCGCCGTGATAACACGGAATGGCCTTCCCCGACACCTCGCTGAGGTGCTGGGCGAGGCGCACACCCCAGGTGGCGAACTGGGTGAAGATGAGGATTCTCTCGTCGGCTTCGAAGACCTGCTCCACCACTTCCTCAAGACGGTTGAGCTTCCCGGAGCGACCCGCCAGAGGCCGGTCGTCTTGTTGGTAGTTCCACGGGTGGTTGCAGATCTGCTTCAGCGCCGTGATGGCGGCCAAGATCGCCCCCTGCTTCACTTCGCGCTCAGCCCCTTCGGCCTGGGTTACCAGACCATCGAGCACCGCCTGGTACAAACCGATCTGCTCGGCGGTCATGGTGCAATGGTCGAGTTCGTCGATGCGATCGGGCAACTCTGCCGCTACGGCGGGCTCGGTTTTGGTCCGACGGAACACGAGGATGCCGTTGAGCGCCCGCAGGGCCTGCTCGCCTTCGCCCGAGAGCTGCGCAATGAAGGTGGGCCGAGCCCCCACCAGGCCCGGGTTGGTGAAATCGAGGATCGACCACAGGTCGCCCAGCCCGTTTTCGATCGGCGTGCCCGTGAGAGCGAGGCGGGTGCGGGCGGGAATACGCCGTAATTGCTGGGCCGTCTCGTTCGTATGGTTTTTGATGGCCTGGGCCTCATCAAGTACCACCCGATCCCACGGGCGCTGTTCGAGCGCCTCTACATCGCGTACCGCCGTGCCGTAGGTGGTGATGACCACATCAGCGTCGGCCACTTCAGCCGCCAATTGCTCCGCCGATGCGCGCGAGGCACCGTGATGAACCACCACTTTCAACTCGGGCACGAAGCGGGCGGCCTCGGCGGCCCAGTTGCCCACCACCGCCGGTGGAGCGATCACCAACGACGGGCCCTGGCCCATCGTGCGCCGGAGGTGGGCGAGCACCGTGGGTGTCTTGCCCAGACCCATGTCGAGCGCCAGGCATCCCCCCAGTTCCACCGCGTCGAGGAAGTCGAGCCAGCCCAATGCCTCCGCTTGGTAGGAGCGCAGTTCGCCGTGGAAACCCTCCGGTTTGGTCACCGGCGCGGCGGGGGCGGCCGAAGCCTTCTCGAGCAGGTCGGTCACCCAACCGGAACCCTCCACGCTCACCCCGCCGCCGAATGGCGTGCCCTCCAGTCCCACGACGTGACGGAGGATCTCCGCGCCCGTCATCTGTGTGGACGAAGCCCGCTCCGCCAACGCGGCGGCGGCTTCCTTCAAATCCACCCCGTCGAGTTCCACCCACCGTCCGTGCGACTGCACGAGCGGGCGAGCCTCCGCCGCCAATCGAGCAATGTCGGCCGCCGACAGCTCAACATCGCCGAACACCGCCGACCAGCGCACATCACTGAGTTGATGCGCTCCCACCACCCGCTCGCCGGCAGGCTCCACAAAGAGCCGCAGACCCGCTCGCGGCTTGCGGCGGGACAGGGCGGGAACGCGCACATCGAACCCGGCCACCCCCAGCATGGGCCCGATCGTCGTCATGAGTTCCCAGGCCTCGTCCTGGCTCAGATACACCTGGCCCCGCCGCAGGCCACCGGCCCGCCGCAGGGTGTCGTAGAGGCGTTCCAGACGCGCCATCTCATCGGCGAGGTGTTGTGTCTTCTTGCTGTCGGTCAGCGCCTGTTCAATCGGGAGTAGCCCGCCTTCGGCCCCGCGGCCGAGCACCTGCAGGAACCACGCGTCGCCCTTGTCGGGCGGGTCGAGTTGCACCACCAAGGTGGTCTTGGCCACTCCCACCACCCCGCTGACCCAACTATCGAGGCGTTTGGATACTTCCGCCCCCGCCGGGATCGGGGCGGTGAACGGGGAACCGTCGAGCCTCGCGATAAAGGCCTCACCCACATCAGCGGCGTTGCGAATGACCGGCGGGGTAGCCGGCCGCTCCAACTTTTCCGCCGCCTCCCGGGCAATGGCATCCACCACCTCCCCGATCACCTCGATGGTGACCACGCGTGGCTCCTTGCGGCTCAGCACCGCCACCGGGCCCGGCATCGCCGCCGCCAGGCGGGACACCTCCGCATCCTCGATCCGGGCCGGCGACCACCGCACCTTGAGGTCCATCGCCTTCCCATCAGGGTGTCGATGGGTACGCAGGCCTGGAACCAAATCACCCCGCGCCACCAATCGCACCGCCGACACCGCCACCCGACCTAGCCACCGCACACTGGCGCCCACCCCGTCGTCATCCGCGTTGCCCCCTCCGACCGCCACCACGAGCCAGCCGAGCGCTTCCTCCACCGGAATGGACAACGCCGCCGCCCGCAGTCCGTTGGGTAGCGCAACATCGGCGTGGGGAGCCCACCCCAGTTTGGGACCGCCGAGGGCCTCGAGGCGATCGGCCAGTTCCGCGTTCCGGTGCGCCACCACATCGGGACCACCGGCCCAGATGATGATGGAGCCGCCCTCCCAGGAAGCCTGGAGGCGCACTTCACCGCTGGGGTCAGCGGTGGGGATGAGCACCTCAGACCCGGTAGAGACCGATCGGGTGATCAGATCGTAGGCCGCCTCCAGCCGATCGAGTTCGGCCTCGAAGTCGCCCACCACTTGGGCGCGTTCAGGACCCCCGATGCCACTGACGGAGTCGAGAGCATCCTCGGTCTCGTCCATCAGTCGCTCGAGGGTTAAGCGCCAAGCGACGGGGTCGGCTTCGAGCAACGTCCGCTGGTCTGCGGTGGCGGTGCCCTCCGCTGCAGCCCACGCCGCGGCCTCGAGAGCACGTGTGCGGTCTGTCATGCAGAGCAGAGTTGGTGGCTCTGGATTAGCGCCACCGGCTCTGTGGGAAGGATACGCCTTTCCACCCCCATTGCCAGAATTTCACCCCCGGGAACGCTCAGAGCGGGCGAGGGGCCGCCAAATCGACCGCATTCTGGTGCAGCACGAGCCGCCGATCCTCCGGCGACAGCGGCTGGGTATCCGCCACGTAGTCAAGGGGGTGCGGCAGGGCCTCGATGTGGGGC
Organism: Actinomycetota bacterium; assembly: GCA_009886035.1. Lineage (GTDB taxonomy): Bacteria > Actinomycetota > Acidimicrobiia > Acidimicrobiales > VFJN01 > VFJN01. The sequence continues at coordinate 34,278 of VFJN01000080.1, read as the reverse complement.
CAGTCTGAACCGAAGATCACCCGGTCGGCCCCCATCAGGGCCACCAGCGTCTCCAGATCATCCTCCCAGAAGGGATTCACCCACACGTGCCGGCGGAACTGCTCCACCGGGTCCTCCCCGAAATAGCCCGGGAGCTTCTTGTCCTGCGAGCGCAGTTTGCGGAACAGGTCGGGCAGAAACTCGGCGCCGTTTTCGATCGAAGCCACCCGTAGGTTCGGGAACTTCACGAAGTGACCAGCGAGAGTCATCGACAGGAGAAAGTCGTGGACGGCATCTTCGATGTGGAAGCTCTTGAGGGTGGGCCGGAAATCACCCTGGCTGAAGTTGGCCGCAAACCCGTCGCGAGCGAAGCCGTTCGATGACCGGCCGCTGTCGCCGGCGTGAACCACCAGGGTGATGCCCGCCTCATTAACCCGAGCCCAGAACGGGTCGTAAGCCGCATCGAACGGACTGCGTATCCCAGTGACGGTGGTGGGCGCGGCGGCTCGCATCACGATGAGGCGAGCACCCTGATCGATAGCCCACTCAAGTTCCTCCACCGCCCACTGGTCATCAGCGAGCGTGAGATAGGGGGCCGTGAGAATGCGCCCGTGGTAATCGAACGGCCAGTCCTCGGCCAGCCACCGGTTGAAGGCCCGGAAGGTGGCGCACACGGCGAAAGGATCGTCCTTGAGCGGTTCCTCATAGATCATTCCCAACGTGGGAAACAAGAAACATCCCTCGAGGCCCTGCTCATCGAGCACGCCAAGGCGCGCCGCCGGAGAGCGGTACTCAGCGCGAATCGGTTCGTGGTCGCGCAGCAACTCAATCGGGTTGGCGCCCTGGGGGTTGCCCCGGAAGTACTCGCTCAGACACCCGGGCTTGGAGATCGGGTCGAACGTGGCGTTGGTCACCGCACGGCTGACCTTGCCCCCGAGCACGTGATACTGCCGGCCGTCGATGGTGGCCCACTGCACGGCGCGCGGCCCGAGAGCGGGATCGAGATGCCGGGTGAAGGCATCGAGCGCCTCGTAGTAGTGGTTGTCGGCGTCCCAAATGGGATGGGCGAGATCCTCCATAGCCATCACCCTAGGTTCGGTTCAGCGCCGGATGACGGCGGGCCACCAACCGGAGGAGCACCCGGCGGGGTACGGCCCGAGCCGCCACCACGGCCAGGTGATTTGGCCGCCCCGGGATCAAGACATCCCGGCCCTTGTCGAGCGCGGCCAGAGCCTGGAGCGCCACCTCGGTGGCGCTCACCCACATGAACGACGGAAGCGCCTCGGCCGCCGCCGCCGCCTCGGCCTCGCCCATCCCCGAGGCCACCGCAAACTCCGTTTCCACCGGGCCGGGACACACCGCGGTCACGCTCACTCCGTGGTGACGTAGTTCCTCGGCCATGGCCTGCGAGTACGACAACACGAACGCCTTGCACCCGCCGTACCCGGCCTGACCGGGCAGTGGCTGAAAGGCAGCGACGGAGGCCACGTTGAGCACCGCCCCTGTGCCGCGCGCCACCATCCCCGGCACAAACAGACTGCAAAGGTGGGCCACCGCCTCGACGTCGAGGCGAATCATGGCGATCTCGCTCTGGGGCTCGCTCAGATGCACCGGCCCCATGGTGGATACACCGGCGTTGTTCACCAGCACCTGAACCTGGAGGCCGCGTTCGCGGAGCGTGGTGGAAATCGCCGAGCGCGCCGCGTCATCAGACACATCGGCCACGATCACCTCGGCGCGCACACCGGTCGAGGACGTCAGTTCCTCCGCCAGTGTCCGCAGGCGATCTTCGCGACGGGCCACCAGGGTCACCCCGTGACCCCGGCGCGCCAGTGCCCGGGCCAGTTCCACGCCGATGCCGGCCGATGCCCCGGTGATCAGCGCGGTGCAGTCGGGAGCGGGGATCGGCAGGGTCATATCAATAGCGTAGGACAGGGCGGTGACGGGCCCATCAGCTACCAATCCAACACGGTGTCGAGCACTTCGCCGGCGATCGCTAGCCCGCCGAGGTGGCTTTCGCCCTCGCGCACGAAGAGGGTGCCGTGGCGCAAGGACGGCACAAAATGCTCGGCGTGGGCGGCGGGCACGATGTGGTCGTCACGGCCGTGCCACCACCACACCGGCACATCGATGACCCCGGGATCGAAGCCCCAGTCTTTCGTGAACAGAATCCCGTCGTCCACGATCGCCCGCATGCTGTGGCCGCCGTTGGTGGCGAGGTCGTCGAGGAACATCTCTTTGACGTCCGCCCGCCGCAGCACGGCTCGGTCCCCCGGCGGCGACAAAGCGGCATAGAGATCGAGGCCTCGTGATCCGAACGGCTTCGACGCCCGCATCAAGACGGTCAGCGCCCAGCCGGCGGGTCGGCGAATCACCGGCAGGAGCGGCGCCACTACCTTCGCCAACCCCACCACCCCTCCCGGCACGGCATCAGGCCCCACGGTGGGTACCACGCCGTCGAGAATCCCCACCGAGCGAACACGATCGGCCAGGCCGGCGGCCACCGCGAGGGCGTAGGGCCCGCCGCCGGAGAGACCCACCACCGAGAAATTTCCGATGCCAAGGTGGTCCACCACCATCTCAACGTCGGCTACGAAGTCGAAGACGCAGCCATAGCGATGCGCCGGCGACCAGCCCACGCCGGGGCGATCAAGCCCGAGGATGCGCAGGTCGCGGGATTGGGCGATGCGCCGGGCCTCCTCGGGGATCTGCCGCCGGGCGCCCGGGGTGCCGTGGAACCAGACCACCGTCTGCCCGTGAGGAGTGCCGAACTCGGCCACCCCCAGTTTGCGACCATCGCGCACCGGCACCGTGCCCTCGAAGCGAGCGGCAGTGATGTTCCCCACCGCTCAGATCCTCCGGAGCGGGCGGCGAGGGTCGGTGAGCAAGGCCTGCGGCACGAATGGAGGATACGTTCACCAGCATGACAATGGTGCCCTATGACGAGTTCGGGCTGTTTCAAGAGAACGCCACGGAGTTTGGTCTCCCCTATCCCGGGCCGCCGGTCGTGCGCCGGGAGCGGTTCACGGTGGCCCCCGATCGCCAGCTGAGTGCACTGGTGTGGGGAGAAACAACCCCAGAGGTGGTTCTGCTTCATGGCGGCGCCCAGAATGCCCACACGTGGGACACCGTCGCCCTCGCCCTCGGCCGTAGCCTGCTGGCCATCGACCTCCCCGGTCACGGCCACTCCGATGCCCCCGCCGAAGGGAGCCTCGACGTGCGCCGCAACGCCCAGGACGTGGCCCAGGTGATCGCCGCCCTCGCCCCATCCGCCACTGCGGTAGTGGGCATGTCGCTGGGTGGGCTCACCACCATTGCCTTGGCCGATGCCCATCCTGATCTCGTGCGCCGGGTCGTACTGGTCGACGTCACCCCGCGCGTGGAAGGACCCGGTGCGGCGGCCATCGTGGCGTTCATCAACGGTCCCGAAAGCTTCGCCGACTTCGACGAACTTCTCGCCCGCACCATCGAGTTCAATCCCACCCGTTCGGAGTCGTCCCTCCGCCGGGGCATTCTCCACAACGCCATGCCGCGCGACGACGGTTCCTGGGTGTGGCGCTACCGGCGCTTCCGAGAGGCCGGCACCGACGCAGAACATGCCCTACCCACCGAAGACCTGTGGGATGCCCTCGAGCGGATCTCGGTGCCGCTCATGCTCGTGCGGGGGATGCGCCCGGGTTCAGTGGTGGACGACGAGGCAGAGGCCGAACTCCGCCGTCGCCAACCCACCGCCCGGATCGAGCACGTCGTCGAAGCCGGTCACAGCGTCCAGGGCGACGACCCGATCCACCTCGCCCATCTCATTACCGACTTCATTATCTGAGGGCGATGGCGACCCGTTTTCAGGACCAGCGGTAGGCAACGCCGGTGAGTTCTTCGCTGCGGTTCCACAGGCGGCTGGCCGCCACCGAGTCGAGCGCACTGGCGCGTCGCCCCACGCGGGTGGGGTGCCCCCGGGACTCGCCGAGGGAGTCCGGCCCCCAGTAGTCGTCGGCCACAACAGTGGGCATGGTGGCGGCGTAGAGCTGCGGGAGCGCGCCCATATGATCCGGCTGCCCGAAAAACGTTTCCAACCGGGTCAGTGGCTTGAGGAATCCCGCCCCCAGGGTGGGGCCGGCACTGAGGTTGGTGGCGGCCCAACCCGGATGGGCGGCGGCGGCGATGAGGGCCGTGTCGTGCTCTGACGCCTGGCGCTGGAGTTCGCGGCTGAAGAGCAGGTTGGCCAACTTCGACTGGGAGTAGGCGGACCAACGGCCGTAACGGTGGTGCTCGAAGAACAGGTCGTCGAAGTGAATTTTCCCAAACTTGTGGGCGTTGGATGACACGCTGATCACCCGGGGCGCAGGGGCGGCGAGCAAGACGGGCAGGAGGAGGCCCGTGAGAGCAAAGTGACCGAGGTGATTGGTGGCCAACTGCAACTCGAAGCCATCGTCGGTGATAGCCCGCGGTACGGCCATGACCCCAGCGTTGTTCATCACCACATCGAGGTGGTCGAGTTCGTCGATCAAACCGGCGGCACAGGCACGCACCGACGCCAGCGACGCCAGATCCAGCGTGCGTATCTCCGGCGCCGGGCCGGTGGCGTGGACCTTCACCTCCTCCAGGGCGGCCTTGGCCCGCCGTTCGTCGCGGCAGGCCATCAGCACCCGAGCACCCTTGGCGGCCAATGCCTCCGAGGCGCGCCGACCCAAGCCACTGTTGGCTCCCGTGATCATGATGGTTTGCCCGGTTTGATCGGGGATATCGACGGAGGTCCACTTAGCCATCCCCCTATCCTCGCATTGTCACCTTCGTGACGCGAAGTGACGGCTCAACCCAGCGAGGCAGTGATCGTCTGGCCTCCATCGATTGTCGCCCTGGCCGAGGATTCAGGTTGCGGTGGTGGAGCGGCCACGGAAGCCGAAGAGCTGCTGGGCCACCTTGCGCATCTGGATCTCCTCGGAGCCCTCGGTGATGCGATAGCGACGGTGGTGGCGATAGATGTGCTCGAAGGGCATGTGGCGGCTGTAGCCCACCCCGCCACAGGTTTGCATGGCGCGATCGGCGGCGTCGCAGGCCAAGCGGTTGGCGCGGTAGTTACACATCGCCACCTGATGGGTGAGCTCCATGTGGTGGTGGCGGTCCATCTGCCAGGCCGTCATGCGGATCAGTTGGCGCAACATCGCCGCCTCGGTGTGTAGTTCGACCAAAGGAAACTGGATGCCCTGGTTGGTGGACAGCACCTGGCTCCAGGTGGTGCGGCCGTTGGCATACGCCACCGCTTCGTCGATGCAGTACTGGGCCGCCCCCAGCGAAGACGCCGCCTGGCGGATCCGGTTCTCGTGCACGAACAACTGGACCAATTCCAATCCGTGATCAAGGCGTCCGAAGAGCGCGTCGCCCCCCACGCGCACGTCGGTCATGGTGACCTCGGCGTGGTCGGTGGGCATGTTGAAGGTCCACCAGAAGTAGTCCACCGAGAAACCGGACGCGTCGCACGGTACGAGGAACGCGCTGATTCCTACCGGCGAACCGTGCTCGCCGGAGGTACGGGCAAAGATGATGTCGTGGGTAGCGTGATGGAGCCCCGAATTGAAGCGCTTGTGGCCGTTGAGCACCCACTCGTCGCCATCGGCCACGGCGGTGGTCTCGAGGAAGGTGGCGTCGGACCCATGGTTGGGTTCAGTGAGGCCGAAGGCCAGCCGTCGGGTGCCGGCCAGGAAACCGGGCATCCACTCGGCCTTCTGGGCCTCGGTTCCGAAGTCGCGCATCATCAGTACCGTGGGGAAATTGCCCACCACCGAGCTCTCGTTCTGGAGATCGTTGAACAGCCCGAGCCCCTTATGGGCCAGGTGCTCGCGGATGAACGCCATCTCGAGGTTGCTGGCGTCTCGGCCACCAAACTCCGCCGGGAGAGCGAGCCGGAGCCACCCGGCGGCGTCGGCCCGACGTCGCATCTCGGCCAGCAGTTCCTCCCAATCGGCCCGAGGCACGCCGTCGTGATCGAAGTCCGTGCGCGAGTACTCACGGCGATGGTCAAAGAAACGCTCATTGTCGTCCTGGGCCTGCAGCGGGGCGATCTCGGCCGCGATGAAGGCGTCGAGGGCGCCAAGGGTGGCTTCGATCTCTGCCGGAATCTCAAAGTCCATGTCAAAAACCTAGAGCAGACCTGCCCGGGGTAGCCCGGGATCGACGTCCGATCCCCCGCGGCGGCCCGTGCCGGCGGGGACGAATCAGGGCATGATGCACGGATGAAAATCGGAATCAACGGATCCAGCCTCATCGCGATGGGGGCCCCTCTCGGGGCCATCGTCGACCACGCCGCGCAAGCCGAAGCCGATGGCTTCGCCACCTACTGGCTGGCTCAACTCGCCGTCCCCGATGCCCTCACCGCCATCGCCGTGATGGGGGCGGGCACGAGCACCATCGAACTCGGCACCGCCGTGATCCCCACCTGGCCCCGGCATCCGCTCATGCTGGCGGCCCAGGCCCTCACCGTGCAGGAGGCCATCGGGCCGCGCCTCGTGCTGGGCATTGGGCTCGCCCACAAGTCGAGCATCGAAGGAACGCTCAAGATCCCCTTCGCCAACCCGGCCAAGCACATGGATGAGTACCTGCAGGTGCTGCTCCCCGCCCTCACCGATCGCAAGGTGTCCTTCACCGGCGACATCTGGTCGGCGGAGAGCGACGGTATCGGCGGCGCCCCCACCATCGAATCCCCCACCGTGATGCTCGCCGCCATGGGCCCTCGCATGCTCCGGCTCGCCGGTGAGCGAACCGCCGGCTCCATCCTTTGGCTGAGCGGACCCAAAGCCATTGCCGAACAGATCAAACCCGCCCTCGATGCTGCCGCCACCGAGGCCGGACAACCACCGCCGCGTATCGTCGCCAGCGTGCCGGTGTGTGTCACCACCAAACCTGATGAGGTGAAGGCGATGGTCGCCTCGCTCCTGGAGGGATACAACGACCTGCCGTCGTATCGCGGGGTTATGGATACCGAAGGTGCCGGTGGCCCGGCGGATGTGTCGCTCATCGGCAGCGAAGACGAGGTGCGTTCCGGGCTCGCCGCCTTCGCGGCGGCCGGAGCCACCGACTTCTCCGCCCTCGAATTCGTGGTGGATCCAGCCGATGCCGCACCCACCCGGGCCCTACTCATCGACCTTGCCCGAGGCTGAGGCCCGACGATGTCGCCGTTATCACTGGATCCGATCGCCTTCCAAACGCCCTCGGCCGCGCGCACCTATCGGTGGGAGCACGACGGATCGGTGAGCGAAACCGACGGCGTGGAGGGTGCCGCCACGGTGGTGTCGCTCAGCGATGAGGCCTGGGCAGACATGACCGGACAGATCCGGACCTTTATCAACCTGCAACTCAGTGGGGAACTAACGATCGATCCGGGGCACTTCGACCAGCTGGCGCAGTGGGACCCGCAACTACGGCTCCTTCATGCCGATATCCCGATCTACGACCCCGCCGCCGTCGACCTGTCGGCCTTTGACCTCGAGCGGGTGTTCACGCTCGACGACTCCGACGATGACCTCCGTGCTTTTTTCACCGCCACCGGATTCCTCCACGTTGGCGGTGTCTTCTCCGAAGCCGAAATGGCCGCCGCCAACGCAGAGGTGGACCGCCTGTCGGTGGCGGCAAAACCCGACGACAACCAGTCATGGTGGGTCACCGACGAGCAGGACAACGCGGTGTTGTGCCGCCTCATCTACACGACCCAACGGTCCGACGTGCTCGCCGCCCTCCAGTGCGACCCCCGGACCGAGCGGCTCGGCACGCTCCTCGACCGCCAACTCCGTTCTCCCGCTGACCGGATGGAAGGGGCGTCGGTGCTCATCAAAGTACCGGGGCGCACCCGTGGCCTGTCGAACATTCCGTGGCACCAGGACTGCGGCATGGGGGGCCACGCCATCATCTGCCCATCCACGGCGATCGGCATCCAACTCAATGGTTCCTCGCCCGACACGGGGCATCTGCGACTCGTACCCGGGAGTCACGGCCAGACACTGCCTTACCTTTGGGAACGCCAACTCCATGGCGTACCGGTTCTGGCGGTAAACACCGAACCGGGTGATGTCGTTCTCCATGTCACCGACCTCATGCATGCCTCCCCCGAGCCCACCGCCGGGGGTGGTCGGCGCACCATGTACGTCGACTTTTATCCACCTGCCCTATGGGATCGTGTCGGGCCCGGCGAGGCGTTCAACGACGTGGTTCGCAGCCGGACGCAGGAGGCTGCCGCCCTTCGCACCCCAGCGCCCTGACGGGCGACTACGTTCCTGCCCATGCAGGATTCCGTGACCATGACCATTGAAGCCACCCCGGCGGAGGTGTGGGCCCTTGTCAGCGACGTAACCAAGATCGGGCGCTACAGCCCCGAGACGTTCGAGGCCGAATGGCTCGACGGGGCCACCGGACCGGCGGTGGGGGTGCGTTTTCGCGGCCACGTGAAACGCAACCAGAAGGGGCCGATCTACTGGGCAACCTGTGTCATCACCGAGTGCGAACAGGACCAGGTCTTTGGCTTTACGGTGGGCGAGTCGGTGGAGAAGGGGCTCAACAACTGGCGCTATGCGTTGGTAGCGAACCCAGCGGGTGGCACCGATATCACCGAGTCGTTTCGCCTGAAGGACACGCTCGCCATGCGCCTCTACTGGGGGTTACTGGGCTGGGCTCGCGGACGGACGAACCGCAACGGCATGCGTACCACCCTCGAACGGATGAAGGCCGAGCTCGAGTCGGATTGACCCGGACTCCTCGCCGCTACTCCTCCTCTGATCCAACCCCGAGACCAACCTCGTTGCCCTCGGGGTCAGCCAGCACCCAGGCGGCGTCGGCGGGGATTTCGAGGATGACCCGGCCCCCGGCGGCCACTCCCGCGGCGATCCGCCCGGGCGCCTCGTCGGCCGCCACCCTCACGAGGAGGCGGCGCCCGAAGCCCACTGGGGTGGGTGCGTCACGGCCCTCGAAACGAAGGGCGGGCCCGATTCCCTGCGGGTCAACCAGGCCGCCGGCAGGGTCGGACCGATACCCCAGCACGGCGGCCCAGAACGGCACCAGCCGATCAATGTCGACCGCCCCGATCACCACCTCGACGCGCGTCGATGCCCGCGGCTGCGCGGTAAGACCAGCCGCCGCCGCCCGCTGGGAGATGGCCCGGGCCAGCCCCCCATCCCGGTCGGTGAGACCGCCGGCATCGTGGCTGGTGATGCACACATGAACGCGTCCGGGGTACCGCAGTTCCACATCAGGGTGATGATCGACGTCGTCCGCTTCGCGGGCCACCACGGCCACGAAGGCGGCGGCGGCGGAGAAGGTGGGGGCCTCGAACCATGCCTCTGCGGCCCGGCCCAACACCCGCCAGTCCTCTAGGTCGTAGGTGGCGAGGAACTCGGCCCGGCTGAGACGTCTGGTCATACCCACCATTCTAGAAGCGCCGCCCCTGGTGCCCGTGGAGTCCCGGCCCCGTTAGGGTCCTCCCCCATGGCGTTCGAAACGGTGACGGGGTACTGCTGGCCTCAATCAGTAGTGGGGGGCGAAACCGTGGGACTCCATCTCTCCTCGGCGGGAGCCCGGCCGGTGTCGGTGGAGGTGGCCCGGGTGGGCGGCGAACGCACCGTGGTATTCACCGATGAGGCCGTCCCCAGCGACAACCACCCCATCCCCGCCGATGCCGCCGCTCACGGCTGCGGCTGGCCGGCCGCGTTCGTTCTCAACGTCGAGAGCGCCTGGCGCTCGGGTTACTACGAGGTGGTCCTGGAGATCGACGTCGACGGAAAACGGCGCCGCAGTCACGCGTTCTTCGTCGTGCGGCCGCGCATCGGTGCCCCAACCGCCTCGATCCTGCTCGCCCTGGCTACCAATACCTGGCATGCCTACAACGACTTCGGTGGCCGCAACCTCTACACGGGCGGCACCCAAGTCTCGCTCCAACGACCGATGGCCCCCGGCTACCTGTCCAAACCCCCCGGCCTCGGCCGCCGCATCACCACCACCGTTCCCCCTGATCCCCACATGGCAGCCCACGTGGGGTATCTGGCGTTGAATCACCTCTCTCCCTATGCCGGCTCGGCGGGCTGGCCGGATTGGGAACTGCCGTTCATCGCGTGGGCCGAGCAGCATGGCCATGCCATCGATGTGGTCACCAACCCCGACGTGGCGGATCACCCCGGGTTGTTACGCGCCAGCGGCTACTCGCTGTTCCTCTCCGTGGGCCACGACGAGTACTGGTCCTCCGGCATGCGCGACGCGGTGGAGGGCTTCATCAGCAGTGGTGGACACGCCGCCTTTTTCTCCGGCAACACGGCGTTCTGGCAGGTGCGCCACGAGGACCCCACGCCCGAAGGCCCTGCCAAGACAATGGTGGGCTACAAGGGGTTCTTCAAACAGGACCCGGTGTTTGGCACCGACCGGGTGAGCGAACTCACGAGCATGTGGTCCGACCATCTCATTGAGCGGCCCGAGAACCACATGACCGGGGTGAGTTTCGCCCGTGGCGGCTACCACCGCATCGGCCAGCGGGCCACCGCCGGGGCGGGCGGGTACACCGTGCACCGGCCGGATCACTGGATCTTCGCCAACACCGGCATCGGTTATGGCGACGTGCTCGGGGCGGCGGCGACCGCGGTGGGCTACGAGTGCGACGGCTGCGACTTCACGTATCGAGACGGGTTGCCCTACCCCACTGGTACCGACGGCACGCCCGTTGATTTCGAGATCCTCGGCACGGCGCCGGCCGCCCACTTCACCCGCACCACCGCCGCCCGTCCGCCCGCCCCCAACGCGCCCTCCGAGGTGGAGTTCATCGCCGCCCGCCTGTTCGGCTCCCGCGCCAACGAAGACGTCGAGCGCATCTCCTACGGCCACGCCGTTTTGGGCACCTACACCTCCGCCGCCGGCGGCGTCGCGATTACCTCCGGCAGCACCGACTGGGCCCACGGTCTCAGCGGCCGCGACCCCCAGATCGAACAAATCACCACCAACATCCTCAACCGTCTCGGGACCTGAGGCCGGCGGCTCCCTCCGAGCGAGCGGCGGGTGGATGGCCGGGGTTGGGTGCGTGGCGGTTGGGCTACCTGCTCTCGCCGGCCTCTTCGGGCCGAGTGGGGTCGGATGCATCCGCCGGGGGATCCACCTCCACGATACGTTCGTCGACGTCGTCGAACTCCGTGCGCAATGCCCTCGCCATCACCGCGTGCTGAAGGTACAGCGCCGTGATGTAAGTGAGTTCGAGCAACTCAACGTCGTCGAAGTGCTCCCGCAGGGCGGCGAACAGGCCATCGGGCACGCGACCGAGGTCGTAGACAAGGCAGTCGCTGTAGGCCAACACCAAACGCTCGACGGGGGTGAAGCAGTCAGCGGCCGCCCAATGCGGAATGGCGGCGATGCGCTCGTCGGATACGCCGAGTTCGCGCAGTGATTTGCAGTGCTGCGAGAATACGAACTGGCTCTGGGCCGCCCAACCCGCTCGCGCCTGGGCGAATTCGCGTAGCACTGGGTCGAGGTGCCGCTGGGGGCTCCGATAGAGCCCAAAGCCCTGCACGGCATGCTCGAACACGTCGGGCACGTTGGCGAAGGCGGTCCACCAGTCTCCGGGGGAGCCGGTTTCCGTGCCCGGTTCCGCCACTGGATCCCGGTCGCCAAACAGCAGGCCGTACATGGTGGCAATCAGCGGCGTTTCCACCTCGGCCCGAGGTACCTGGCGCAGCCGGGGCATCAGATCAGTGAGTGGCGGCGACGACGGCCGTGGCCGGTTCGTGCGCGACATCTTCGGCCGTCAGGGCCCGCTCCCAGCAGGCGAACTCGAGGAGAATGCCATCGGGATCCTGGAAATAGATCGACCGGAGGAACACCCCCGGGTGCATTTCCGCGCTGAGGCCAAACTCGCTGTCGTCGTGGTTGGCCACATCGGTGCAGGCCACCCCGGCCGCCCGCAGACGCTCGGCGTAGCCTTCGATGGCCTCAGCGGGCACGTTAAAGGCCACATGGTTCATCGAACCGTGGGCCGACAAGAGTTCTCCGGTGTCGGGCCGATAAGCCGGGGCGGCTACCCCCGGTGCCGCGGGCGGCGCATCCGGGAACCAAAAAAACGCCAGCGTATTGTTGCCGCCACAGTCGAAGAAGAAATGCTGCCCCATCCCCATCGGCAACTCAATCGTCTTGATCAACCGCAGCCCCAGCACGTCCCGGTAGAAAGACACGGTGCGAGCCATGTCTTTGCACACCAGGGCCAGGTGATTGATCCCCTGAAACTCGAACGGCGACTCAGGCACTGCCACACCCCCAGAAAAAACCCGTGTGCCCGGCGGCTACACCGCCCCAACTTACCACGCCTGACCCACCAGTCAGGCGGGTGGATACGCCACCCGAGCCCCACCGCGACGGGCTTCTCCCGGGGTGGTGACGCCCGGCCCACTCGCTCCCCCATCGCCGTGGCCCGCCCCCACCGAGGGGCTACTCGAGGGTGGCGTAGTTGGTGGACCGGTCGGTGAGACGGGTACCCCCAACCTCTCCGACACAGGTAGCCAGATCGGCCAGGTACTCCTCGATCACCGGCGCATTGCCAGCACTGACAGTGGCGTGCAGCGAGTCCGGAGGCGTCTGTCGGTCGTGGAACCAACCTTTGGTTTGCAGAGCATCACCCACGGCAAAGACATCCAGTGCCTCTTCGTAGCCCGGAGCAATCGCCATCGCCACGAGATGCGCCTCGGGTTCGCCGAGCACCGCCAGGCCCGGGATGTCTCGTATGCCCTCGACCATGCGCCGATGCGTGTCGATGGTGACCTGGGCCAGACGCTGGTAGCCCTCAGTCCCGAGATAGTGCAAGATCGCCCAGGCACAGGCCATCGGTAAACCAGAGCGCGTGCCCTGCAAACCCGGCGAGGCGTAAAAGCCGCCCAGCCAATCGTCGAAGACGAACGTCTGGTGCTTACGCAACGCCTTGGTGCGATGCAGGATCACCGACGCCCCCTTGGGCGCGTACCCAAGTTTGTGGATGTCGGCCGAAATAGTGGTGACACCATCCACCCGGAAATCCCAGGGCGCCACCTCCATGCCCAATTGCTCCATAAACGGCAGGAGGAAGCCGCCCATGCACGCGTCCGTGTGGAAGTTGGCCCCCACCGAGGCCGCCAGGGCCGCCAATTCCGGGATCGGATCGATCACGCCCTGCGGATACTGCGGCGCCGATCCCACCACCAACACCGTGTTCTCGTTCACTACTTCGGCGGCGGCGACCACATCAGCCCGCCAGTCGGCTAGTACCGGGACCCGACGAATGGTGAGCCCGAAGTAGTGGGCCGCCTTGTGGAACGCGGCGTGGGCACTGACCGGCAACACGATCTCCGGGGCCGTGACGCCCCGCTCCTCACGGCACCTCTCGCGCGCCGCCTTCACGGCCAGCAGAATGCTCTCGGTGCCGCCGGAGGTCATGAAACCGGAGGCCTCCGGTCCGTGGAGGAGATCGGCCGTGATGCCCACCACCTCCGACTGGATGCGGGCCAGGCTCGGGAACGCCATCGTGTTGAGGGCGTTGTCGTGCAGGAACATCGCCGCCACGGTCTCGAGCATCGCATGCGCTTCCGGGCCGGCGTCGTAGACCATGCCGAACGTGCGACCGTCCTGCCAACGAGCATCGTTGCCCCGCATCCCCGTGAGGGCCGCCACGATTTCCTGCGGTGATTGTCCGGATGGAGTGAGCGGCATGCCCACCAGCGTAAAGCACTGCTCCCATCACGGGCGAGTGCCCGCCCCTGATGACCTCAGGCCCCCGGCGGAGGCGGGAGAGGTGCCCGCCGAGGGGGCCAGCTTCGGGACAGAGCCAGCCCGGGAGCGGGAACCACTGCGGGGGCGGTGGTCGCCGCCACATTGGTGGTTCCTGCTCCCATGAGGGCAACTAGGTCGAGCATGACCGCCAGCGCCACCCCACCAACCCCCATGCGGGCATTGCTCGCAGCATGACAGCGGCGGGGTCGGGCCCTCGCCCCCTACGGGCCGATGGCCCCGAGGGAGATTCAGTCATCGGCCTCATCGGCGTCATCGTCCTCATCCGCGTCATCGTCCTCATCCGCGTCATCGTCCTCATCCGCGTCATCGGCGTCATCAGCGTCATCAGCGTCATCAGCGTCATCGGCGTCATCGGCGTCATCGGCGTCATCCGCGTCATCAGCGTCATCGGCGTCATCAGCCTCATCAGCGTCATCCGCGTCATCAGCGTCATCGGCGTCATCGGCGTCATCGGCGTCATCGTCATTCACGCCGTCGGTGGCGTCATCGGCCTCATCGGCATCATCGGCGTCATCGGCCGGCGAGGATTCGTCCGGATCCACCGGCGTATCGTCGGCGGTGGTGGGAGTGTCGTCGGCCACCACAACGTCCGCCGGGCTGAAGGGCTCGGGAGAAGAGCCGTTGATCAGCCCCACACTCATCGCGGCGGCCGAGCCGCCAAAGGCCATCACACCGGCGGCTACACCAGCGATGCCAAGGGCCTTCGCTCGGGACAAATCTTTGAGGGGGTTTTTCATGGAGCGTGCCTTTCACGTCGGGGAGATACTGCGTCCACCATAGGGATGCGTTCCCCAGGTATCGGCTAGGTCAGCCCCACGACTACACCATCATTTGGCAAAGTTTTGGTAAGCACACCCCTGCTGACGGTGATCCCGACCAGAATGTCACCATGAGGGTCTTACTCGTTGAGGACGACGAGTCCATCGCCGAATCGTTGATCGCGGGCCTCGAACGCGAGCGCTTCGTGGTTACCTGGGTGACCACCGGCGGTGGCGCCCTCGCGGAGGCCCACGAAGGGTTCGACTTGGTGTTGCTCGACCTCGGCCTGCCCGACCTCGATGGCCTAGACGTCTGCCGCGCGTTGCGCCAAGCCAGCGACGTACCCATCATCGTGTTGACCGCCCGAGACACGGAAACCGATCGAGTGGTCGGGCTTGAATTAGGAGCCGACGACTACCTCGGAAAACCCTTCGGATTCCGCGAGTTGCTCGCCCGCATTCGTGCCGTCCTGCGGCGCCGGGGACCGTCGGAGCACCGCGAACACCCGGATCGGCTCGAGTGTGGTCCCATCGCCGTAGACGTGCGCACCCACGAAGCCCGGGTGGAGGGCACCGCCGTGGACCTCACCCCTAAGGAGTTCGACCTCCTCCGCTATCTCATCGAAGACCCTGGGGCCATCCGCACGCGCCAAGGAATCCTCGAGGAGGTCTGGGACCGCAATTGGTTTGGCCCCACCAAAACCCTCGACGTTCACATCGCTTCGCTGCGCCGCAAACTTGGTGATCCGACGCTGATCGAAACGGTTCGGGGCGTGGGGTTTCGGGCCCGACCGAGCGAACCGTTGCCATGACCGCTCGCATCATCGCGGTGCTGCTCACCGTCACGGTGGTTGTGCTGGTGGCTCTCGAAGTACCCCTGGCGGTGACCTTCAAACAACAACGCACCACCGAAGCCACCACCGCCTTGGAGCGCGATGCGCTGGCTATTGGCGACTACGTGGAGGGGAGCCTCGAGCGCGGCGACACCGTCACCATCGGTACCACCGTCGCCGCCTACCAAGACCAAAGCGGGGCCCGCGCCGTCATCGTGGACCAAGCGGGCCTGGTGGTAGCCGACTCAGACCCCACCACCGGTGTGGGGACTGCCATCGGACGGTCCTTCGCCACCCGCCCAGAGATGATCAGTGCCCTCGCCGGCGAAACCGCCATCGTGACCCGCCGGTCCGACACCCTCCAGGAGACCCTCCTCGTGGTGGCGGCCCCAATCCGCGCCGGAGGCAGCGTGATCGGTGCTGTACGGGTAAGCCGGCCCCGCCATGAACTCGACGAAGAGGTGCTCCGCTACTGGCTGGCCCTGGCGGCCATCGGGTTGGTTACCGTGGCGGTCGCGGTTGGTCTTGGTCTCGGAGTGGGGCGGTGGGCCACCCGAGCGTTGGTCGATCTCCAGGGCGTAGCCAACGAACTCGAAAAAGGAGATCTCGACTCCCGCGCCAGCGTCGAGACCGGGCCACCGGAAGTTCGCGATCTGGCCGTGCGTTTCAATGCCATGGCCGACCGATTGTCGTCGTTGGTTCGCTCGTCCCAGGACTTCGCCGCCGATGCCTCCCATCAACTTCGCACCCCGCTCACCGCCGTGCGGTTGCGCTTGGACAACCTTGCCGCCACCCAGGAAGATGACCCGTCCATCGACGCCGTTCTGGCCGATATCGGACGTCTCGAGCGCACCATCGATGCACTGTTGGCCTTCACCCGCATCGACCGCGAGCCCATCCGGCAGGAGCGCCTCGGCGCGGGGGCGAGCCTGCGGGAACGGGCCGCCGCCTGGGCCCCGGCCGCCGAGGACGGTTCCATTGAGATCGTGGTCGAAGACAGAGAGGCGGCGGGGGCCACCATCCTGTTCGACCGCAACCATCTCGAACAGGTGCTCGACAACCTCATCGCCAACGCCCTCGTGGCCGCCCCCGCCGGCAGCCAGCTCGAACTGCGGGGCGCGCGAGAAGGCGAGTTCGTCGCCCTGCACGTGACCGACCACGGCCCGGGTCTCGCCGCCGAGGATCTCGAGCGAGCCTTCGATCGCCATTGGGGCCTCCGCCCCGATGGCACCGGCCTGGGCCTGGCCATCGTCCGACGCCTGTGTGCCAACAATCGCGCCACCGCTCGCCTCCAGGCCACCCCCGGCGGGGGGCTCGACGCCGTCATCGTGATCCCCGCCGCCCCGGCCACCGGTGGCGAGAGTGGCTCAGCGTGAAGGACCTCCAGCCCGTGCGGGTAGCCATTGCGATAACCCTGGTCGTGCTGCTGGCGGGCGGCGGGGCTCTCATCAACCTGCGGCTCATCGATGCCCACAACGCCAACCTCGATCCCGTAACAGCGGCGCGGTTCACCACCGCCGCCACCGCAGAGGCGCCCAGCCGCCTGGTTTCCCCCGTTTCCCCCGCTCCCCCCGCTCCCCCCGCCTCCGACGGGGCCGCTTCCCCCGGCCCGGCGTCGGGATCAACCGATGCCCCCACCACCGCGGTCGCCCCCATCCCGGCCCCGGGGGTGACCACCCGCACCCCAAACCCCGCCCCCGCGGCGGTGGTCACGTCCCACTCCCTCGGGGCGGCCGGCACGTTGATCCTCGCCGTACAAGACGGCACCGTCACAGTGATGTCGGTGCAGATGACCGAGGGTTGGACGTACGAGACGGAGACACAAACCCCTGATGAGGTTGAACTGGTCTTTCGGCGCGCCGACACCGAACTCTCCGTCCGGGCCCGCATCGAAAACGGAAGCTTGCGGGTGGAGATCGACGAATACGACGACTAACCGCCGTATCACGGCGGACGAATCAGGCCGCCGAGATCCGGTCCACTGCTCGGCTGAACAATCCGAGGGTCGTGGCGTGCAGCAGATCTCCGATCGCCACGGGCGCCTGCCCGGCGCACGCCCGGGCGTGGGTGCCTTCGAGAATGATGCCGAGCTTGAAGCAGGCCAGCACCTCGTACCAGACCATCGCCGATACATCCCGGGTGGTGCCCTCGGCGTAGCGGGCCACCAGTTCCCCCGCCGTGGGCAAGCCCCCGTCGGTACTGACCAGCCCCCCGCCGATCCCCCCTTGGTCACCGGTGGGCCAGGTGGCCAACAACCACCCCAGGTCCAGGAGGGGGTCGCCGATAGTGCACATCTCCCAGTCCACGATGGCGGCCACCTCGGGGCCATCGGGCCGGTACAACAAATTGGCCAGGTGGTAGTCGCCGTGCGACAGGCCGGGGATGAACCGCGCCGGTCGGTTTCGGTCGAGCCAGGTCGCTACCTCGTGCAGGGCAGGGATGCTCGGCCCGGGGTACCCCTCATGAACCCCGTACGAATCCAGTTCCGCCAGCCAACGAGGTACCTGTCGTTCGAGAAACCCGGCCGGGGAACCCATGTCGCCGAGGCCCACCGCAACGTGATCCACCGCCCCCAGGGCCGCCAGGGCATCGACCGCCGCCAGACCCATGGCATGGCGAAGGTCACGATCTCCCGCGTGGAGGGCCGGGAGAGTGATCGTGGGGTTGAAACCATCGACCGCCTCCATCAGATAGAACACCGCGTCCCCCCCGAGCACGGACTCGTCGGGGCAGGCCGCCAGCAGTTCGGGATGAGGAACAGCACTCCCCGCCAACGCCGCCAGCACCCGCATCTCCCGGCGAAGGGCATCGTTACTCGTACGTCGTAGATGCCACGGGCCTCGGCGCAATACGAAGGTGGTGCCCCCCCGCTCAAAGCGCAGGAGCACGTTTTGCGTGCCGCCCACCAACGGTTCCACCGCCTCAATGGGACCCGCCGGAAGATCCTGACCGTCCATCCAGGCCCCTAGGGCCACCAAGTCGATCGATGGCGCACCGTCAGCCATCACAACGGCGTGACGTAGGCGCCGGAAATCCCCCCGTCCACCAGGAAGGTAGCGCCGGTGATGAACGATGCATCGTCGCTGGCCAAAAACGCCACGGCGGCGGCGATCTCGTCGGCTTCACCAAAGCGTCCCATCGGAATGTGCACCAACCGACGGGCGGCCCGCTCCGGATCCTTGGCGAACAGTTCCCGCAGTAGCGGCGTGTTCACCGGGCCGGGGCACAGGGCATTCACCCGGATCCCCTGGCGAGCGAACTCCACCGCCAGTTCACGACTGAGCGCCAGCACGCCCCCCTTCGACGCCGTATAGGAGATCTGCGAAGTGGCGGCGCCCATCACGGCCACGAAGGAAGCCGTGTTGATGATCGAGCCGCGCCCCTGGCGTTGCATGTGCCCCAGGGCGTACTTGCAGCACAAGAACACCGAGGTGAGGTTCACCTCCTGCACCCGTCGCCACGCCTCCAACCCGGTGGTGAGGATGGAGTCGTCATCGGGGGGGGAAATACCTGCGTTGTTGAAGGCGATATCCACCGCGCCATAGGCCTCCACGGTGGCGGCAAACAACCCCTCCACCTGGCCCTCGTCGGTCACATCCGTAGCCACGAACAGGCCCCCCACGGCGGCGGCGGCCTCCGCACCGCTGGAGTGTTCGAGATCGGCAATCACCACCGTGGCCCCCTCGGCCGACAGGCGGTGGGCGGTGGCGAGACCAATGCCCCCGGCCCCGCCTGTGATCACCGCGACGCGTCCATCCAAACGTTGGGTGAGATCCACAAAAACTCCGATCAGGTTGAGATGAAGACGTTCTTCACGTCGGTGAAACAAGACAGCGCGTCCGGTCCCAGTTCACGGCCGAGGCCCGACTGCTTGAAGCCACCGAAGGGGGTCCAGTAGCGAACCGAGGAGTGTGAGTTCACCGAGAGATTCCCGGCCTCCACCCCCCGGGCCACCCGGAGAGCCCGCCCACCGTTTTCCGTCCAGATCGAACCCGACAGACCGTACGGGCTGTCGTTGGCGATGCGGATGGCATCGGCTTCGTCATCGAAGGGCACCACGGTGACTACGGGCCCAAAAATCTCCTCCCGAAAGGCCCGGTCGCTCATCTCCACCGGGGCCAGGACCGTGGGCGGATACCAGAAACCAGGCCCATCGGGGACCGTGCCCCGAAACGCCACCGGAGCCCCTTCCGGTACGTAGGCCGCCACCGATTCTCGGTGGGCGGCGGAGATCAGCGGGCCCATCTCGGTGTCCTCGCGCGTGGGATCCCCTACCCGTACCCCCGCCACCGCCGGGATCAGCAAGGCCATGAAGCGATCGTGCACCGACCGCTCCACGAGGATGCGCGAGCGGGCGCAACAGTCCTGACCGGCGTTGTCGAAGACGGCGTAGGGGGCCGTGGCGGCAGCGCGCTCCAGATCGGCATCGGCAAACACAATGTTGGCGCTCTTCCCGCCGAGTTCAAGGGTGATGCGCGTCATGGTGGCCGCCGCCCCCACCATCACCGAGCGGCCCACCTCGGTAGACCCGGTGAACACGATCTTGCGAACGTCGGGGTGATCAACCAACCGCTGCCCTACCACCGATCCCTGACCCGGGATCACCTGAAACACCTCGGGCGGGATCCCCGCCTCCATCGCCAAGTGACCGAGACGCAGGGCGGTCAGCGGTGTCACCTCGGCCGGCTTGAGCACCACTGTGTTCCCCGCCGCCAGTGCCGGGGCAAAACCCCAGGCGGCAATAGGCATCGGGAAGTTCCAGGGGACGATCACCCCCACCACCCCCAGCGGTTCATGGAAGGTGATGTTCACGCCGCCGGCCACGGGGATCTGGCGACCGAAAAGCCGTTCGGGCGCACCGGCGTAGTAGTCGATCACGTCGCGTGCATTCCCCGCTTCCCAGCGGGCGTTGGTAATGGTGTGCCCCGCGTTGGCCACCTCCAGAGATGCCAAGTGCTCGCCATCGGCATCCACGGCGGCGGCAAAGCGCCGCAACAGGCGGGCGCGGTCCCCCGGGGACACGGCCGCCCAGGCCGGAAAGGCGGCCCGCGCGCGAGCAACCGCCGCATCCACCTCAGCGACGGAGGTGCGCACCACCCGGTCCACCACCGCTTCCGTCGCCGGATTGATCACCTCGTGCAGGCTCACCGCGACCACCCCGCCGCCGCCACGAGCGCGGCAAACAAGCGCTCATCGGCCGCCGCCTCCGGGTGCCACTGCACGCCGAGCGCGAAACGGGACCCGTCGAGTTCAACACCTTCGATCGTGCCGTCGGCGGCCCGCGCGCTCACGCGCAGGCCATCGCCCAGTCGGTCGATGGCCTGATGGTGGTGACACCACCCCACTGGCGCCTCCCCCACGATGGCGTGCAGTCGGCTGCCGGGCACGACCACCATCGGTACCGTCGAATAACTCCCGGGCATCGCTCGGTGGGTCGCCGCCCCCAGCACCTCGGGGAGGTGCTGATGCAGCGTGCCGCCGCAGGCCACGTTCATCAGTTGCACCCCGCGACACACCGCCAGCACCGGTTGATCGGCGGCGAGGGCGGCCTGCAAAAGCGCCAACTCCCAGGCGTCGCGGGCAGGGTCGGGGGCGTCGGTCTCGGGATGGGGGGCGTCGCCGTAGGTGGTGGGACCGATGTCGGGTCCACCGGCGAGGACCAACCCGTCGAGCCCGGCCACTGCCATGGCGGCGGCAACCTGAACATCGCCGGGAACGATGGGGGCCAGCAGCACCGGCAGCCCACCGGCTTGGGCCACTACGTCCAAGTAGGCCGATGGGATCACCACGGCAGACTGATCCCAGGGCCCCCACTGGGCGCGCACTACGGAGGTTGTAAGCCCAATCCGAGGCAGAGCCAGGGCCTGCCCCCTCACAGACGTTCGAACCCGCGAACGCGTTCCCAGTCGGTGATGGCCGCGTCGAAAACGGCTTGCTCCACCTGGGCAGCGTGCCCGTAGTGGTTCACCACGTCATCCCCGAAGGCCGCCCGGGCTATGGCCGAGCCTTCGAACAGCGCCGTGGCCGCCCGCAGACTGGAGGGCACCCGAGGTCGGTCGGCGCCGTAGGCGTTGCCGGTGAACGCGGGCTCCAACGCGAGTTCGTTCTCCACCCCGTGGAGCCCGGCGGCAATCACCCCGGCCAGGGCCAGATAAGGGTTGACGTCGCCACCGGGCACCCGGTTCTCGGCCCGCAACGAGAGCCCGTGGCCCACCACCCGCAAGGCACAGGTGCGGTTGTCACGACCCCAGGCCACGGTGGTGGGGGCAAAACTGTCCGGCACGAAACGTTTGTAGGAGTTCACGTTGGGCGCATAGAGGAGAGAAAACTCCTCCATGCAGGCCAGTTGACCCGCCAGCCAATGCTCCATCAACGGCGAGAAACCCTCGGCGTTACCCACCCCTTCCCCCGCCATAACCGGTGTCCCATCACCAGAACGCACGCTGAGATGGATGTGACACGAGTTGCCTTCGCGCTCGTCGTACTTGGCCATGAAGGTGAGGCTCATGCCTTCTTGCGCGGCGATCTCCTTGGCTCCGAGTTTGTAGAGGGCGTGCTGATCGGCGGTGATGAGCGCTTCGTTGTACTTAAACGCGATCTCATGCTGCCCAAGGTTGCACTCACCCTTGGCCGATTCCACCACCAGACCGGCGCCGGTCATGTCGTTGCGGATACGGCGCAGCAACGGCTCCACGCGCCCGGTGCCCAGCAGCGAATAGTCCACGTTGTAGTGGTTGGCGGGGGTCATGCCTTGATAGCGGCGCGTCCAGGCGTCCTCGTAAGTGTCTTGGAACACGATGAACTCGAGTTCGGTACCGGCGTAGGCCACTAAACCATGCTCGGCCAACCGGGCGATCTGTCGGCGCAGGATCTGCCGGGGGGAAGTCGCCATCGCCGTGCCGTCGTGCCAAGCAAGATCACAGGTCACCAAGGCCGTGCCCGGCTGCCACGGCACGAGACACAACGTGGTCAGGTCGGGCTGAATCATGAAGTCGCTGTAGCCCTGGTCCCAGGAGGTGGTGGCGTACCCCGCCACGGTGTCCATCTCCACATCGGTGGCCAAGAGGTAATTGCACCCTTCCGACCCATGGGACAGCACGTCGTCGAGGAAGAACTGGGCGTGACATCGCTTCCCCTGAAGGCGTCCCTGCATGTCGGTGAAAGCCACCACAACAGTGTCCAGATCGCCCTGGTCAACGAGTTGGCGCAACTTTTCTACGGTCAAGGTTGAAGCCACGACGTAGTCAATCACATGGCGCGGCGTCATGTCCGAAGACCTGGTAGACACCTCCCCACTACCCGCCGGGGGCCATCACGAGGGTCACGTCATGACGAAGCACAATCCCCCCGAGAATCGCTGATGGGGTTGGACGAACTGCTCGACGGCGTCCCGGGCTGGGGGGGTCGAGTACGCACCGTGGTGCCCCTCGAGGGCGGCATCACCAACCGCAACTACCGCGTGACGGTCGACGGCGAACACTTCGTGGTGCGCGTGCCCGGTGAACACACAGCCTTGCTGGGCATCAACCGTCACCACGAACGCGCCGCGGCCGAACAAGCCGCTCGCCTCGGAATCGCGCCGGCGGTGGAGGCGTTCGTAGAACCGGCGGGGGCGCTCGTCACCCGATTCGTCGCCGGCGGTGCCCCCGGCGCCGAGGCGCTCGGTCGCCCCCCGCTCTTGGGTGAGGTAGCCGCCCTCTTGCGAATCGTGCACGAAGCGCCCGCCATCGCCGCCCACTTCGACTGGTACCGCGTGCCGCCGATGTACGCCGCCGTCGCGGTGGAACACGGGGTGCGTATCCCGGAGGCCTACGGACCGGCCATGGAGGTGGCCGAGGCCGTGCGACGCGCCTTCGCCGCTTCGCCCGAGCCGCTCTGCCCGTGTCACAACGACCTCCTCGCCGCCAACTTCCTCCTCACCTCCGAGGGGAGGCTGCAACTCATCGACTGGGAGTATGCCGGGATGAACGATCGGTTCTTCGACCTCGGGAACTTCGCGGTGAACAACGGCCTGGAGGACGACGAAGGCCTCATCGGGGCCTACTTCGGTACCGTGACGGCCCGGTCTCTGGCCCGGCTGCGCCTCATGCGGCTGATCAGCGACCTCCGCGAGGCCATGTGGGGTTTGGTGCAGGCCGGGGTTAGCTCACTAGAGGTGGATTTCCTCGCCTACACCAGCAAGCACATGGACCGCTTTTTGCACAATGCAGGGCGCTCCGGGTTCGCCCACCTCCTCGAGGAAGCCGCCGAGGATGCGTGATCACGCCGAGGTAGTGGTGATCGGTGCGGGTGTGGGCGGCGCGTCGATTGCCTACCACCTCGCCGAAGCGGGCTGCACCGACGTCATCGTGCTCGACCGCGCCGAACCCACCAGCGGAAGCACCTTCCACTCCGCCGGTCTGGTGGGGCAGCTACGAGGCTCCCTGCCCCTCACCCGCATGATGATGCACAGCGTCGATCTCTATCGGCGGTTGGAGGCGGAGGCTGCCGACACCGGTCGCTCGCCCGGCTGGCGTGAAGTTGGCTCGCTTCGCCTGGCCTCCACCCCCGAACGACTGGCGGAACTGAACCGCCAGAGCGGGTGGGCCAAGACCTTCGGCCTGCCGGTGGAACTGGTATCGCCCGACGAAGCCCACACCCTGTTCCCACTCATGGATCCCACCGGGGTACTCGGCGCCCTGTGGCTGCCCACCGATGGCTACCTCGACCCCAGTGGCCTTACCTACGCCCTACTCGGGGCCGCCAAGGCCCGCGGGGTGACGCTCGAAGCGGGGGTGCGGGTCATGGACCTCGTGGTACGCGACGGCCGCATCCGCCAGGTCATCACCGACCACGGCACCATCACCACCGGCGCGGTGGTGGCGGCGTGCGGCATCTACACGCCGGAGGTCACCGCGATGGCCGGGGTAGACGTGCCCATCGTCCCGATGGCCCATCAATACCTCATCACCCGGGAGATCGAGGGCGTCACCCCAGACCTCCCGCAACTGCGAGACCCCGACAACCTCATTTACTTCCGTCCGGAGGGTCGGGGGTTGGTGCTCGGCGGCTACGAACGAAACCCGGCGCCGTGGTCCGTACATGGCGTACCCCCCGACTTCAACAATCGCCTCCTCCGCGAGGATTGGGATCGCTTCGCCCCCCTCATGGCCCTGGCCTGTGGGCGGGTGCCGGCGGCGGAGGAAGCCGCCATCGTGCAGCTCATCAACGGCCCCGAGGCCTTCACCCCCGACAACGAGTTTGTGCTCGGCGAGAGCGAGGTGGCCGGCTTCTTCGTGGCTGCGGGGTTCTGTGCCCACGGCATCGCCGGCGCCGGCGGGGTGGGCCGCGTCATGGCGGAATGGATCCTCGACGGCCAGCCCGGGTTCGACACCTGGAAGATGGACATCCGCCGCTTCGGACCGCAGTACCGCAGCCGCGCCTACGCCGTGGCGCGCACCATCGAGGTGTACGCCACCTATTACGACATCCACTATCCCAACGAGGAGCGCGTGGCCGGGCGACCCCTCCGGCGCTCCCCCGCC
Organism: Actinomycetota bacterium; assembly: GCA_009886035.1. GTDB lineage: Bacteria > Actinomycetota > Acidimicrobiia > Acidimicrobiales > VFJN01 > VFJN01. The sequence continues at coordinate 9,414 of VFJN01000080.1, read as the reverse complement.
TACCCTGCCCTCGTCGCACTCGGCGGCGTGTTCGGTGAAAAAAGCGGCTGGGAGCGACCGAACTGGTTCGCCCCGAATGCCCGCGCCGAACACGACCCTCTCCGTCCCCGGGGATGGGCGGGCCAGCACTGGAACTCGGCCATAGCAACCGAGGCACTGGCGTGCCGAGACACGGCGGTGCTGTTCGACGAAACCAGTTTCTCCAAGGTTGAAATTGCTGGACCGGGGGCCAGCGCGTTCCTGAACCGAATCGCCGCCAACGAAATGGATCGTCCGGTCGGATCAGTGACGTACACGCAGTTGCTCAACGACGGTGGTGGCATCGAGGCCGACGTCACCCTCACTCGCCTCGCCGAGGACCGCTATCTCATGGTCACCGGGACGGCCTTCGGAACCCATGATCTCCGCTGGATCCAACAGCAACAGGCCGCCCAGCGGGAAGGAGAACGTTGCCGGGTGGGCGACGTAACTTCGGCATGGGCGTGCTTCGGACTCTGGGGACCGGCGGCGCGGCGGGTGCTTCAACCACTCACCGACGCGTCGCTGGAAACGGACACCTTTCCCTACCTCAGCGCCCAATGGGTCAACCTGGGGGCCGTACCGGTGCTGGCGGTTCGGGTGACCTTCGTGGGCGAGTTGGGGTGGGAGTTGTACTGCCCCACCGAGTACGGCGCCACGCTGTGGGACCACCTGTGGGCGGCGGGGGCCGACCATGGGCTGCTGGCCGGGGGTTACCGGGCCATCGACGCCCTCCGGGTCGAGAAGGGCTATCGGGTGTGGGGCGCCGACATCACCCCGGCCGACAACCCTTATGAGGCCGGCCTCGGCTTTGCCGTGCGCCTCGACAAGCCGGGCGGGTTCGTGGGGCGAGATGCCCTCGCCTTGGTCCACGAGCAAGGCCCGACGCGGCGGTTGCGGACACTCCTGCTCGATGACCCCCTCGCCGTGCCCCTCGGATCAGAACCGGTGCGCATCGACGGGCACGTGGGGGGCCGTGTGACCAGCGGAAGCCAGGGCTTGCGCACGGGGCAAGCCATCGCCTTCGCCTACCTGCCTGCCCCGCAGTCCACGCCGGGCCAGCGCGTCGAGGTGGAGGTGTTCGGTGAGTGGATCGGTGCTGAAGTAGGGCGCAACTCGGTGTACGACCCCGCCGGTGACCGCATCCGGGGCTGAGGCCGTCGCCGGTCGGAGTTAGGCCCCCGGACCGAAGCGCAACGGAAGCCGACTCGGACCCCAGATCCCGATGCCGGGCGGCTTCCACTCGATGGGACCATCGAGACCAAGAACGGGCATTCGTTGGGCGAGGAGTTGGAGGGCTTCTTGCAATTCCGCCCGAGCCAATGACGCCCCTAGACAGAAATGAATGCCCGAGCCGAAGGTCATCTGAGGGGCGACCGAGGGAGGACGACCAATGTCGAAGCGGTGGGAATCGGTGAAGGCATCGCCATCGAAATTGGCGGTAGCAAGACTGACAATCACAAGGGTTCCCGCGGGGAACAAGACGTCGCGATACTCGATGTCTTCGGAGGCAATCCGGGCGGTGAGGCGCACGGCGCCGAGGTGACGCATCGTCTCCTCCACCGCCCCCGAGGCCAGTTCGGGGTTGGCCGCCAGGCGGGCCCATTGGTCCGGGTGCTCGGCGAAGAGGGCCATCGAACAAGCCAATTGGTTACGGGTCGTATCGGTGCCGGCCATCAAGACGGCCTCGGTCATCATCACCAACTCGTCGGTGGACAGACGATCCCCCTCCTCCTCCACGGCGATCATGTGGCTGAGGAGGTCGTCGGCCGGTTTGGTCCGGCGCTCATCCACCATGTGGCGCACGTACCCATCCAGGTCCGACATGGCGGTTTGGATGGCGGGGAGATCATTGGCGATGTCGTTGTTGAAGATCCGAAAAATATCGGTGGCCCAACCGGAAAAGAGTTTCCAGTCCTCTTTGGGTGCTCCGAGCAACTCACAGATGATGGGGATCGGGTAGGGCTCACAGATGTCGTGCACCAGTTCGCAGCGCCCCTCGGCGGCCACGGCGTCGACGAGTTCGTTCACGACCTGGCGCATGAACGGCCGCAATCGTTCCGTGGCTCGGGGCGTGAAGGCCGGGGCAGCCAGGCGGCGGAGACGGGTGTGCTCAGACCCTTCCATGGCCAAGATGGACCGCTGCTGACGTTCCACCATCGGGCCGGTGACCCCCGCCATCTCCGGCAGGACTGACAGGGCGGAATGGAAGCGGCGCTCGCGCAGGATTGCCCTCACATCATCGTGTTTCGTGACGGCGCAACCCAGCGGCACACGGGTAAGCCAGTGCTGTGCACCCGCCGCCTGGAAGGCGGCCACCATCTCGCGGCGCTCCAGGCCGGTGGCATCCACCTCGGGTAGTTCCAGGTCGGACAATCGGGTAGTCACACAGGCCTCCGATGATGGGGACTCCCATCGTAACCTGGCGTCCCCGGCCAAAACGAAGGGCGCAACCAGGCCCCCGACCGCCTTCGGGCGCTCAATGTCCTGCCCGCCCGCACCGCCCACGAGCTTCCCGGTTGGATCGCCGTCGTGCCCGCCGAGGGCCGTGACGGCGGCGCATCTCCTAGGTTGGGGGGGGATGAAGTTCGCCATCACGCATCCGCTGGTGTCACACCCGTATCACCCCGATCTGGTGACCGGGGCGGGCATCGCGGCGGTGGCCCGGGGAGCAGAGGCTGCCGGCTTCAACGGGATCGGTTTCACCGATCACCCGGCCCCATCGCAGCGTTGGCTCGACGGCGGTGGCCACGATGCCCTCGACCCGTTTGTTGCGCTGTCCTTCTGCGCCGCCACCACGGAACGAATCCGGCTGATCCCCAACATCGTGGTGCTCCCGTACCGGAACCCGTTCATGGTGGCGAAGGCCAGTGCCACCCTCGATGTACTTTCCGGGGGTCGCTTCACCCTGGCGGTGGGGGTGGGATATCTCAAAGGCGAGTTCGCGGCGTTGGGCGTGACCCATGCCGAGCGCAACGAACTCTTCGACGAGGCCCTGGCGGTAGTGGTGGCGGCCTGGACGACCGACGAAGTCACGCACGAGGGCCTCCACTTCACCGCCCGGGGGGTGACAGCCCACCCCCGGCCGCTGACCCGCCCCCATCCGCCAATCTGGATCGGAGGCAACAGCGGCCGAGCCCGGCAACGGGTGGCCGACCACGGCCAGGGTTGGGCACCCTTTTCGGCCCCCGCCGGGCTGGCTCGTACCGCTCGAACCGCCGTGCTCGACACTCCGAAGGCGTTGTCGCTGGCCGTGGCGGACCTGCACTCCCGACTCGAGGAACTCGGTCGGGACCCGGCGAGCATCGACATCAGCTTCTCCACCGGGGCCGGCGGCGATCCGGCGGGCGACACCTTCAACGCCGAGGCCCACCTCGAAGGGGTCGCCGCCCTGGCGGCCATCGGAGTTACCTGGGTACAGGTGGGCCTGCCCGGCGACGATCTCGGGCGCACGCTGGCCACCATCGAACGCTACGGCGAGCAGGTGATCGCCCCGCTGACGGGCTGACCGTGGGGCTGGTTAGCTGCGGCCGGCGAAATACTTGGCGTACCCGTCGGCGAGTACCCGCAACTCGGGATCGGCCGTGAACAGGGGCTCAAACTTCTCCTGGGCGGCCTTGCGCTTGGCGGGGAAATACTCGGTGGGCCAGTAACCCTCGTGCGGTCGGTACCCCTTCAGGACGTTGCGGGCCACGGTGGATTTGTGAACCTCATCTACCCCATCGGCGATGCCCATCGTGGGCGCGGCGGCGTACATAGCTTGAAGCGGAGTGAGGTTCGTGGTGCCGAGCGATCCGAGAATGTGCAGGGCGTTGAAGGACACTTCGCGAAGCACCTTGGCCATCGAATATTTCACCGCCGCGATATCGGTGCGGGTTTCTTGCGTGCTGGTGTGGTCTATCTTCCAGGCCGTCTCCAGCACGAAGAGGCGCAACATCGCAATGGAGGCGTACGAGTCGGCGATCTTCTCCTGCACCATTTGGTGCTCGGCAATGGTTTTGCCGTGCGACTCCCGGCTCAGGGCTCGCTCACACATCATGTCGAAGGCCAATTTGCACTGGGCGATGGTGCGCATGGCGTGGTGAATCCGACCCCCACCCAAACGCCGTTGGGCCAGTACCTTGGCCCCGTCCTCCGGACCGAGCAAATGGTCGAGGGGAATCCGAACCTCGTTGTAGATGATGTGGTTGTGGTTGCGGGGCTCGGGCTGAATCTCCACCCCGGGGGTCAACCGCGGCACCACAAACATACCGTTGGTGCACATCACGAAGAGGATGTCCGCCACCCGGCCCGCACTGGTGAACCACTTCTCACCGTTGATGACCCACTCGTCGCCGTCGCGAGTGGCGAAGGTGCGGAACAGGTTCGGGTCTGAGCCACCCTGGGGCTCGGTCATGGAGTAGGCCGACCAGAGTTCTTGGTTGAGCATCGGCGTGAGCCAGCGCTCCTTCTGCTCCTCGGTGCCGTAGGCGGCCAGCATCTCCATGTTGCCCGTGTCGGGAGCGGCGGCCCCAAACATCTGCGGGGCCGATGAGTACCGGCCGAGAATCTCGTTCAGCAGGCCCAGTTTGAGTTGCCCGTAGCCGGGTCCGCCGAGGTCCTCGTCGAGGAAGATCGCCCACAACCCCTGGGCCTTGACCTGGTCTTGCAGGCCCCTCACCAGACCCCTGATCTTGGGGTCCTTGGACCGCACCGCATAGGGGAAGACGTATTCGAGCGGTTCGACCTCCTCGCGACAGAACTGCTCGACCCAGTCCAGCTTTTGCTGGAACTCAGGCTCGGTGGAGAAATCCCATCCCATCAAATAACCCCTATCTGGCCGCGATGCGGCACGTCGTGACCTCACCATACGGAGCGAGGCCATCGCGCCCGAAACCCAGACGCCTCCTCACGAGTTGGTGCCCCTCGAGTAACTGTTGCCCAGCGGATCTTGAATCACCCGGGCGGGGGCATCGATGGTGTCTACCACCAGCGGGGCTTCCAGCGTCCGTGAGCGGTAACTCCAGCCGGGGAGCAACTCCAAACGCGAACCCAAACCGGCCAGGTCAGCTTCCTGTAACGACGGATCCTTCTGCTGGCTCCACGACTGCATCACGTAGACCGCACCGTCGGGAGCCACCAATTCGTACACCAGCGCGCCGGCGTCGAAGGTAAAGATCGTGCTGCGATTCACCTCCCGAATGGTGTAGGGCTTGGTGGCCTCGGCCATCGGTCCCACCTCCACCGTGGCCAACCGGCGCATGCTGATGCCGCCGAAGTTTGTTTCCTCCAACTCGTCCAGGTCCCCCGCTTTTTCGACGCTGTTCATGAGCCAGAACCGCGGCCCGTTGAGCACGGCGATGGCAACGTCCAGCTCGGCGGCAATGGCGGCGGCATCGAGTTTCGACCAAAGACCCTCCGGACATCTGTTCATGGGAAAGCTGTTGTAGACATCAGCCGTACCCATCCCGTCAACAATGGTGAGGGCCAACACCTCGCAGTACCGCTCACCTCGCAGATCCAGCCCCGCCGTCGTGGCAGAGGTATCGGCGGTACTGGTGGTGGCGGAGGTGGTTTCAGCACTGGACCCACAGGCACTCAAGGCCAGGCTGACGGCCACAAATCCCGCCACCATGCGGGCCAGTGGGGCCGGATTCCCCGGCCGAGCAACGCTGATGGGCGGAGTCATGCGAGCACCTCGGGCCCCTGATCGGCATCCGCCAGACTGGCCAGGAGTCGATCGATGGTGGGACCTACCACCAACACCTCTGTGCCCTCGGTCACCGAGACGGCTTCCACCAGCGCCGAGAGGGCACCCGGGTCTACGACCCGCACGAAGCGAAGGCCGGCGAAGGAACGGTCGTCGCCCACGATCACTCCTTCCACACTGAAATGGGCGATCTCGCTCACCCCGGGTACCGGGTCTAAGGCGGCGTCGTGGCCTACCACGATGACCAGTGAGCCTTCCGGGGTGACCCCGTCAGTATGGGTGAGCGGAAGGCACGACATCACAATCGTGAACTCCATGCCGGCTTCCTTGTGCACGTGCTGGGTCTTGAAGTCGTCACGCTCTTGCATGGCAAAGAACGCAGCCCGGGTCGGATAGCGCACGATGGCCACTCGGTCCCACGCCGGGTGGCCGAGAGGTTGGTCTCGAACCTCGCCCACAAAGACCACTGCCGCCCCCACTGCGGCGAGCGGGCCAAGGGGGGCATAGGCGTCGTCGGCCTCGCGTCCGGATACGCCGTCGTGGCCATCCGCGTATCGGGCCACCTCATGGTATTTCATGAGGTTCAGCGCCCAGAACGGACCATCGTCGCGGGGGTCCAAATGCATCCAGCGGCCGAGCATCTCCCAGTTGGGGGTGCCGTAGGTGGGTTGCGGTCGTTCGGTCATGACTGGGCCTTTCGAGGTTCAGGGACGGGAGTGAGCAGGGCGACGATGGCCTCCACGAGCAGAGCACGGGTCTCTCTCGGGGAGAACTGTCGTTGGATCCGGTAATGATCGAGGGTGTCGAACTGGGTGAGGGCATCAAGCGCCGCCCCGCGTGCTCGCCGGGCCGGGGCGGCAAATTTTCTCAACTCGGGGGCGAAGTGCTTTTCGGTCTGTTCTCGCAGGGCTCGACGGGTGAGATCTACCTGGTCGTGAATGATTTTGTCGGCTGTCCCTCGGGCACAAGAGGCCCGAAAGGATGCCACCACGGCTTCGTACAAGCGCAGCCGGGCCGTGGCGAAGTGCGCCACCCTCATATCGAAAGCGCCTTCGCCGATGCCGTGGATCAAAAACAGCGGCATGACCCGATCAAGGTTGTGGCCGATCGCCGCCTGCAGGAGCGCGTCACGGTCCTCAAAGTAGCGATACACCGATCGCACCGACAGACCCGATCGAGCCGCGACCTCGTCGGGGACTGGATCGAGAACCCCCTCGGCGAAGAGGGCGATCACCGCATCGAGGACCGCGATGCGGTTGCGGTCGCGGCGGGCCATCCGACCGTCGACGAACACCGCCGGGGCCGTTAGATCCGTACTTGGCGGGGTCATCCGAGGGCCGCCGGCAGGGCGCAGATGAACCCAGCCCGGGGATCAGGATGACCGGCGAGAAGTTCCTGATAGACGGCGATCACCGCCTCATCGCCGTGGGCATCACGGAAATCGATCCACTCGTTGGTCCAGGTCACGTAGTGGTCCCAGGCGGTCCCGAGGCGACGGTCCAGTTCGCCCGCCCCCCAGTCCTGGCGGCGTTTGGAGATCTGTAGGGGGGCGAAAAAGAAGGCGGGCGACGGTTCGGGAACGTCGAGGCCGGCGGCGGCCTCGTGATCCCAATGGGTGCCCCCCACCGCCATGGAGTGGCCCAACACGCCCTCCAACCGCGTATGGACGGCGTGTAATACATCGCGGTTTCCGGTGATGTCCACGTAAACCGAGGGCCGTATCTCAACGTCGGAAAGGTCGTCATAGGTGTGCACTACGTCGTAGACGGCGAGGCTCTCGGTGAAGGCCCGGTTGGCGGCCGAGGTCAATCCCACTACCCGAGCGCCTCGCTGATTCGCCAAGTGAGCCACCCCGATGGCTGTCTTGCTCGACGCGCTAGAGACCACGATTTGATCGGCCCCGAATCCGTCGTTGTCGAGCAGGAAGTCGTCGATGAGAAACGACGTGAAGAACAGCGGGTAGAGCAGCATGTGGTGGCGTTCGCGATCAGCGCGGTAGAGCGGATCGGCCGCGCAGCGCACGTACCGGCTGTAGGCGCCGGCCATCTCGGCCCGATGGGGCGCCACGTCAGACACACCGGCGGTATCAGATCGACCGGCGGTGATCACCAGTTCTGACCCCATCGGGTAGTAGCCGTACAGCCGCTCCCCGGTTTCGAGAAACGGCGATCGGCTCTCCACCACCTCTCCGAATCCCCACACCGGCACGCGCCCCCATAATCCGGCCGCCTCGGCATCCACCGGGAAGAAATCCCAGTAACGCATCGCGTCGCCGAAAACGGCGTAGGTGATGTTGTTGGTGGACAGGGCAAAGGCCTCCACCCGGATTCGGGTCTGGCCGTTCTCGAGGCTCGGCCCGGCGGAGGACAGCACCCGCACGTGAGACAAATCGTGTCGCGCAACTTCGATCGTGATGGGGAGCTCCTCGTGGCCACTGAGCGGACCGACGGTGCTGAAACCGTCGGAATCTATTGGCACGATAGCTGCCACCTTCATTTCTTGGCAATCCAGCCACCCCAGGGTTCGCCGCTGATCTACCCGGGCAGGGTGTAACTATTTTCCAATTCGTCCTGCAGCACCGTGGCAATAGTGGTGGTGGTATCGATGATCATCTCGTGCTCAAGAATGCGGGCCCGGAACGACCACCCCGGCGGGAGAGCCAGGCGATCGCCGAGGGCGCTCAGGCTCGTCTCGGAGAGGCTGGGGTCAACACCCACGCAGTAGGCCTGCAACACGTAAGCCAAGCCGTCTGGATTGACAAGTTCGTAGACCGGCGCGCCGGCGTCGAAGAAAAACACCGCGCCCCGGTTCACGTAGCGTTCGAGGTAGGGCTGCTGAGTGGGGTTTTCGCCCAGATCCACGGTGGCGATTCGCCGCATGGTGATGCCGTTGAAGTCCCGCATGATGGGATCCACGGGGGCCACTTTCTGGCCGAGTCCGTCGAGCATCCAGTAGCGAGGTCCGTTGAGCTTCACGACGAGTGCTCCCATCTCGGCCGCGATAGCCGACGCGTCGAGCGTCTCCCACAGCTCCTGGGGGCAGTCGTTCAACATCTGGGTACCGAACACGTCGGCTTCGAACCCGGTGCCGCGTTGATACACGGCCAACACCTCGCCGTAACGAACACCGCGCATGTCGGAGATGAGTCGGGAGGGGGGTTCGCTAGTCATGGGGAGGTGGCTTTCGCGCAACGGGTGAGGGGGTAACGGGTGGGGGGGCAACGGAAACCTAATCCCGTTGCCCCCCTTAGGTCCCGGCGGGCGGGGGCCGGCCCCCGCCCCGCCCTCATGCTATGCGGGCTAGTTCATCTCGCCGGGCTTGGTCACGCAACCGATCTGCTTGACGAGCGCTGGGACCTGCGGGCTGTCCGCGCTACAGAGCGCATCCGTGTCCTGTTCTACCCATGCGCCGGAGGAGGCCAACAAGATCGCACCCCCGGTGTCGGCATCGACGTATTGGGCCCCGGCCCAGCGGCCCGCTGATCCAGGGTCATTGGAGGGAACGTCGTTCTGACAGCCGAACCTCGTGATCGTGGCCTGGGGGTCGCTGAGCCCCTTGGCGATCGCCGTGGCGGTGCAGGGCGCATCGTTCGGGCCGTAGGGCGCTGCGGTGGTGGTCGAGCTGGCGGTGGTGGGCGTCGTACTCGCCACGCACACGATGGTCTTGGATTCGGCTGCCTTGCTCAACGCCGCGTCCGTTTGCGGGCC
>VFJN01000126.1 GCA_009886035.1 Actinomycetota bacterium | reverse complement strand
GGCCGGGGTGGCTGATGCCCGCCTCATGCGGAGAGCCATGGAATACGCCAGCGGCCTACCCACCGGGGTGATCCTCGCCCAGCACTGTGAGGACCCCGTCCTCGCCGCCGGCGGCCACATGCACGAAGGCGAATGGTCCGCCCGCCTTGGTATCCCCGGCCAGCCCGCCGAGGCGGAAGAGTTGATGGTGATGCGGGATCTCGCCCTGGCCCGCCTCACCGGCACGCGCGTGCACTTCCAGCACCTGTCCACTGCCGGTTCGATCGCCATGGTGCAGGCCGCCAAGGCCGCCGGTCTGCCGGTGACCTGTGAGGCCACCACCCATCACTTCACCCTTACCCATGCGGAGTGTGCGTCCTACGACCCGGTGTTCAAAGTGAACCCACCGCTGCGTACCGCCGCCGATGTCACCGCGGTACGAGCCGGTCTGGCGGACGGGGCGATCGACTGCATCGCCACCGACCACGCCCCGCACACTCAGGAGGCGAAAGAAGCGGCCTTCGACGAGGCCCCGCCCGGCATGCTCGGCCTCGAGACGGCCCTGGCCCTCGCCCTCACCGAACTCGACCTGCCCATCGCGGCGGTGCTCGCCTTGCTGTCGTGGCAACCCGCCCGAATCCTCGGGGTGGACGACATCCACGGGCTCCCGGTGGCGGCCGGTAACCCGGGTCACCTCACCGTGATCGACCCGGCGGCTAGCTGGGTCGTGGATCCCGCCGCCTTCGCCAGCCGTAGCCGCAACACGCCCTATGCGGGGCGCACCCTTACCGGCAAGGTGCGCCACACCCTGCTCTGCGGAGAGCCCGTAGTGATCAACGGAGAGGCCCAACGATGAGCGTGCGCGATGCCTTGTTGGTCCTGGCCGACGGCACCACTTTCGAGGGCGAGACCATCGGAGCCGAGGGCCTAGCGGCCGGGGAGGTGGTGTTCAACACGGTGCTCTCCGGCTACCAGGAAGTGGTCACCGATCCGTCGTACGCCGGTCAGATCATCACCTTCACCTACCCCCATATTGGTAACTACGGCGTGAATCTGGCCGACTTCGAAAGTCGCCGACCGTTCTGCCGGGGGGTGGTCGTGCGGGCCTTGGCCCGCCGCCGATCGAGTTGGCGCAGCGAGGCCGACCTCGATGCTCAGTTGCGGGCGTATGGGATCCCGGGGATCGCCGGCATCGACACCCGCAAGTTGACCCGTCGCATCCGTGAGCTGGGCGCTGTTCCCGGCGCCTTCGGATCCCTCGACAGCCACGACGAAGCATCCCTGCTGGCCGCCGCCCGAGCCGAGCCCGGTACCCACGGAGTGGATCTGGTAGCGCAGGTGACTACGCCGCTGGCCTATCGCCTGGCCGACGGCCAGCGACCCCTGGTGGTCGCCTACGACTTCGGCATCAAGCGCACGATCCTGCGCCACCTGGCGTCGTGGTTCGATGTGGAAGTGGTGCCGGCGGATACCTCGGCCGCCGACACCCTCGCTCGGGGACCGGCGGGCGTGTTTCTTTCCAATGGTCCGGGAGACCCCGCGGCGGTGCCCTACGCCCGCGATGCCATCGCCGCCCTGCTGGGAGAGGTACCGATCTTCGGCATTTGTCTCGGCCATCAACTCCTGGGCCGGGCTCTCGGGGCCGACACTGTGAAACTGCCCTTCGGGCATCACGGTGGTAATCACCCGGTGCGCAATCTCGCCACCGGGCGCATCGAGATCACGAGTCAGAACCACAACTTCGCGGTGGACGCCGACAGCCTGGCGGGGCGGGCAGAGATGACTCACGTGAACCTCAACGACGGCGTGTGCGAAGGACTGCGGGTGCTCGACGCCCCCGCCTTCAGTGTGCAACATCACCCGGAGGCCGCCCCCGGACCCCATGACAGCGTCTATTTGTTCGACGAGTTCGCCACCATGCTGGGGGTTACCCAACCCCGCACCGCCCCCGCCGGGCTCCCGGTGGCCGAACGGGGCGTGGCCTGATGCCCAAGCGCACCGATATCGAATCGATCCTGCTGATCGGGGCCGGTCCCATCGTGATCGGCCAAGCCTGCGAGTTCGACTACTCCGGGACCCAAGCCTGCAAGGTGCTCGGTGAGGAGGGGTACCGGGTGATCCTGGCGAATTCGAACCCGGCCACGATCATGACCGATCCCGAGTTCGCCGACGCCACCTACATCGAGCCGCTCGATGTGGACATCCTTTGCCGGATCATCGAGCGGGAGCGGCCCGATGCGGTGCTGCCTACCCTCGGCGGACAGACGGCTTTGAACCTCGCGATGGAGTTGGTGGAACGCGGGGCGGTGGGCGTCCCCGGTACGCCCGAGTTGATCGGTGCCAACGCCGAGGCCATTCGCACCGCCGAGGATCGCGGGTTGTTCAAGATCGCCATGCAGGGGATCGGGCTGAGCGTGCCGGAATCCGGCGTGGCTCACTCGATGGCCGAGGCCGAGGTGGTGGCCGCCCAGATTGGGCTACCGCTGGTGATCCGCCCGGCCTTCATCCTCGGCGGGAAGGGCACCGGAATCGCCAGTACCCCCGAGGAGTTCACGCGACTGGCGGCCCACGGCATCGCCGCCAGTCCGGTGAAGGAGATCCTCATTGAGCGTTCCATCGCCGGGTGGAAGGAATACGAACTTGAAGTGATGCGGGATACCGCCGACAACTGCGTGATCATCTGTTCTATCGAGAATCTCGATCCGATGGGCGTGCACACCGGCGACTCCATCACCGTGGCCCCCGCCCAGACGCTGAGCGACGTGGAATATCAGTTGATGCGCGACGCCGCCTTTGCGTGCATCCGCCGCGTGGGGGTGGAGACGGGTGGATCGAATGTGCAGTTCGCGATCAACCCGGCCAACGGCGACATGGTGATCATCGAGATGAACCCGCGGGTGTCGCGCTCGTCGGCGTTGGCCTCCAAGGCCACCGGGTTCCCGATCGCCAAGATCGCCGCCAAGTTGGCGGTGGGGTACACCCTTGACGAGATCCCCAACGACATCACCCGGGCCACCCCCGCCAGTTTCGAGCCCGCCATCGACTACGTGGTGACCAAGGTGCCTCGCTGGGCCTTCGAGAAGTTTCCCGACAGCCCCGGGGTGTTGGGTACCTCGATGCAGTCGGTCGGCGAGGCTATGGCCATTGGCCGCACCTTCCCGGAGTCGATCCAAAAGGCGATGCGGTCGCTGGAACTCGGGCGTTACGGGCTCGGTTGCGATCCGGCCGAGCGGGTACTCGAAGACCTCGACGATGAGGAACTGCTGCGCCGCGCCGCCATCGGGACCCCCGACCGTCCCTTCCAACTCGAGGCGGCCCTGCGGCGTGGGATCTCCGTGGAGGTGCTGGCCGAGCGCACGAAGGTAGACCCCTGGTTCCTCGATCAGATCCTCAGCATTGTGGAAGAACGGGAGGTGCTGGCCGTGACCGGATTCGCCGGGATGGACCGCCGAGCGTGGCGCCGGGCCAAACGCCTGGGCTACTCCGATGCACAACTCGGCTGGCTCTGGGACGTGCCGGAAGCCGATGTTCGCGCCGCTCGACACCACGCTGGCGTGCGGGTGACCTTCAAGACGGTGGACACCTGTGCCGCCGAGTTCGACGCGCAGACGCCGTACCACTACTCCAGTTATGAAGACGAGGACGAAGTGACCTACTCGGGACGCGAGAAGGTGCTCATCCTCGGCTCGGGCCCCAACCGCATCGGGCAGGGCATCGAGTTCGACTATTGCTGTGTGCACGCCAGTTTCGCGCTGGCGGAGGCGGGCTACGAGACGGTGATGCTCAACTGCAACCCCGAAACCGTGTCAACCGACTACGACACCTCCGATCGCCTCTACTTCGAGCCGCTCACCCTTGAAGATGCTCTCAACGTGATCGAGGCCGAACAGCTCTCGGGCACCCTCAAGGGAGTGATCGTGAGCCTCGGAGGGCAGACACCCCTCAAACTCGCCGGGCTCCTCCCCGAGGAACTCATCCTGGGCACCTCAGCGGAGTCGATTGATCTGGCGGAGGACCGGGAGCGATGGAACGCCCTGTGTGCCCGACTGGAGATTCCCCAGCCGGCCGGGGGCACCGCCACCACGCTCGAGCAGGCTCGGGTCATCGTGGAAAAGATCGGGTACCCGGTGCTCATGCGGCCGTCCTACGTGCTCGGGGGTCGGGCCATGGAGATCGTCTACGACGACCAATCCCTCTGTGGGGCGATGGAGCAACTGGCCCGCTTCGGGAGCCTGGGGCGCGAGGGCGGCCTGTCGGCCGAGCGTCCGGTCCTGGTGGACCGGTTCTTGGAAGATGCTACCGAGGTGGATGTAGACGCCATCCGGGACCAGGCCGGCGAAGTGATCATCGGCGGGGTCATGGAACACGTGGAGGAAGCGGGGGTGCACTCGGGCGACTCCGCCTGCGCCATTCCGCCCTATTCACTCTCCCCCGAGACCCTGGCGGTGATCGAGGCCCATACCCGGGCAATTGCCACCGAACTGGCGGTTGTCGGCCTCATCAACGTGCAGTACGCCGTGAAGGCCAATCAGGTGTTTGTGATCGAGGCCAATCCGCGGGCCAGCCGCACCGTTCCGTTCGTGGCCAAGGCCACCGGGGTGCCGCTGGTGAAGGTGGCGGCGCGGGTGATGGTGGGCGCCACCTTGGAGGAACTTCGCCAGGAGGGCCTGTTGTGCGCCCCCTCGCCGGGTGGCTACGTGGCCGTCAAAGAGGCGGTGCTGCCCTTTAATCGGTTCCCTGACGCCGATTCGGTGCTCGGCCCGGAAATGCGCAGCACCGGCGAGGTGATGGGCATCGACAGCACCTTCGGACTGGCCTTTGCCAAGAGCCAACTAGCCGCCGGCGACCGCCTCCCCGACGCCGGTTGCGTCTTCATGTCGTTGGCGAATCGGGACAAGACCGTGGGCATCGAAGCGGCGCGTCGATTCGTGCAGGCAGGCTTTACCATCGCCGCCACCGCCGGCACCGCTGATGCGCTCGACCTCGCCGGGATCGCCGTGGCCATTCGCGTCGCCAAGGTGGGAGAGGGCACCGGCATGGATGCCGTCGAACTCATTGAATCGGACAGGGTGCAGTTGGTGGTCAACAGCCCGCGGGGGCGCGGCGCCCGGGCTGATGGTGCCCACATTCGGGCGGCGGCCGCCGCTCAGGGCGTGCCGTGCCTCACCACGGCGGCCGCCGGTTTAGCAGCGGCGAGCGGCATCCTCGACCGGGCGGCCCACGAGGTCACGGTGCGCACCCTGCAGGAGTATCACCAAGGCATCGACCACGACCGACCCCTGTTGCCCCTTCACGAATGAGCCCGGCCCGCTACCCGGAGGTGGATCTGTCCACGATGGTGGGCTCGGTGGCCCTGCCCAATCCGGTGCTTACGGCGTCGGGCACGGCGGGCCACGGTGCCGAGTTGGCTCCCTACCTTGATTTGGCCGCCCTCGGGGCTGTCGTGGTGAAATCGCTCTCGCCGGAAGCGTGGGCCGGGAATCCGGCGCTGCGGGTCCATGAGACAACCGGCGGGATGATCAACAGCGTGGGCCTTCAGGGTCCGGGGGTGGAGGCCTGGCTGCGGGATGACTTGCCGCCGCTGTTGGCCACCGGCGCCCGCGTGGTGGCATCCATCTGGGGCCGCAGCGTGGCGGAGTACGAAGCGGCGGCGCGAGCCCTCGCCGATGCTCCCGAGGGGGTCATTGCGGTGGAGGTGAACTTGTCTTGTCCCAACACCGAGTCGGGACGGGATCTCTTCGCCCATTCGGTGACCGCCACCGCCGATGCGATAGCGGCCACCGCCGCCTGCCGACGACCTCGCTGGGCGAAACTCAGCCCCAACGTGACCGACCTCGTTCCCATTGCGGCGGCCGCCCAGGCCGCGGGTGCGGAAGCGGTGACGTTGGTGAACACCGTGTTGGGCATGGCCATTGATCCCGAGACGGGGGCCTACCGCCTGGGGTCGGGG
The DNA here is from genome assembly GCA_009886035.1 of Actinomycetota bacterium. Classification (GTDB taxonomy): domain Bacteria; phylum Actinomycetota; class Acidimicrobiia; order Acidimicrobiales; family VFJN01; genus VFJN01. Next base: position 6,621 of record VFJN01000126.1, on the reverse strand, counting down.
AGTCGAGGTGGGGGCCTCTCGGGCCCGGCCATTCATCCGGTGGCGGTGCGAGCGGTACACGATGTTCACGCCGCCTTGCCCGACCTTCCCATTATTGGCGTGGGGGGCGTCAGTAACGGCGCCGATGCGGCCGAGTTGTTGCTGGCGGGAGCCTGCGCCATCCAGGTGGGAACCGCGACCTTCGCCGATCCCCGCGCCCCGGCGCGGGTGCTGCGCGAGTTGCTGGCGTGGGCCCATCGCACGCGGCGGCCTCGAATGCATGACATCGTGGGGGCGGCTCACGAAAGGACCACTCCATGACCGCTCAGCCCGCCGTCCCGGAAGCAGTACGTTCCCGGCTCGCTCTCGTATTAGATGTCGACGACTCGGTGGAGGCGCTGCGCCTGGCCCGGGACCTGCAGCCGTGGTTCGGCACCGCCAAGGTGGGCCTCGAGCTCTTCAGCGCATCGGGTCCCAACGTGCTGGGCGCCCTGCAGGAAATGGGCTACGACGTGTTCTGCGATCTGAAGTTCCACGACATCCCCACCACCGTGGAGCGGGCCGCCCGGGTCATCGGCTCCCTCGGGGCCCGGTACCTCAACTTCCATGCGCAGGGCGGCACCACCATGCTCAAAGCCGGGGTCGAGGGCTTTATCTCCGGGGCCATCGACGCCGGCCTCCCCACCCCCACGGCCTTGGCGGTGACGGTGCTCACCAGTGATGGAGATGCCCCGGCCCACATCCTCCCCAAGCGCGTGCAGGCGGCGCTGGAAGCGGGTTGTGGCGGCATTGTGTGCGCGGCCTCGGATGTGGCCGAGGCGAAGCAGTACGGCCCGCGCCTCTTCACGGTGGTTCCCGGTATCCGTCCGGCGGGCGCTCCCCGCCACGATCAGGCCCGGGCCGCCACCCCCGAAGAGGCCATCACGAGCGGTGCCGACCTGCTGGTGATCGGGCGGGCGGTGACCCACTCGACGGATCCCGCCATGGCGGCGGACGCCATCGCGACCGCCGTGGGCGCGTGTGTTCTCTGAGTTTGTGAGTAGGGTCGCCGATTATGCCGCAGCCTCCCGTCCTTACCCCTGAGCAACGAAGCCAGGCGCTTGTCAAAGCTGCCGAGGCCCGCCGGGCTCGTGCCGAACTCAAGGAAATGCTCAAGATGGGGTCGTTGACCCTCGCCGAGCTTCTCGAGCGATCCGGCAACGACATCAACATCGACAAGATGAAGGTGCTGGCGGTGATCGAATCGCTCCCCGGGGTGGGCAAGGTGAAAGCCCGTCGCACGATGGAGGAGATCGGAATTTCCGACACCCGCCGGGTCAAGGGCCTGGGTCTCCAGCAACGCAAGGCGCTCCTCGAAGCGTTTCGCTGATTCGTCGGCGCCGGTGCTGATCACGATTTCGGGTCTGCCGGGAGCGGGCACCACCACCACATCCCGATTGGTGTCGGCGGCTCTCGAGTTGGAGCGCGTCCCGGGAGGCGAGGTGTTTCGTCAACTGGCGGTGGAAGCAGGCATGTCGTTGGCCCTGTTTGGGGTGTACGCCCAGGACCATCCTGAGATCGATCGGGAACTCGATCATCGGCTCGAGACGAGAGCTCGCCTCGGTGGCTGCGTTATCGAGGCGCGCCTGGCCGGATGGCTGGCTCAGCAGGCGGGTTTGGCCTCGGTGCGGGTGTGGGTGCACTGCGACGACGCCGAACGAGCCCGCCGGGTGGCCGAGCGGGATGGCACCAGCGTCGCTGAGGCCTTGGCCGACAATGCCGAGCGAGCCGCCGTCGAACAGCGCCGCTACCACTCCGTCTATGGGATCGACCTCCTGGATCAGTCGATCTACGACCTCGTGCTCGACTCCAGCCGCGAGCCACCGGAGGTCATGGCCGAGGCGATCATCGCCCGGTCCCGGGCTAGGTTCGCTTGATTGGCCCAGCGATGACGGCGGCGACGGCCCCCGCTGGTAGTGTTTTCCCTCCACCCTCCCTCAACCAAGAGGATCTGCCATGGCATCACGCCACGACACGATGATGAATCCGCCGATTGAAGGTCTGCTCGAACGAGCGGGCTCCAAATTCACCCTGGTCACCCTGGGAGCCAAGCGGGCTCGGCAGATCAATTCCTATTACAACAAGTTGTCGGAGAACCTCGGCACGGTCGTGCCGCCCCAGGTCACCTCCTCGGCCCGCAAGGCCCTCTCGATCGCCTTCGAGGAGATCGACGCCGACAAAATCCTTGGCGTGTGGCCCGAGCCGGAAGAAGAGATCGACCCTGACGCCGAGCCTGAGGGTACCGAGTCGGCTGAGTAGGCCGCTCCCACCGCGTCTCATGCTTCAGGGCAAGCGCATCGTCCTCGGCGTGTCGGGGGGTATCGCCGCCTACAAGGCGGTGGACGTCTGTCGGCGTCTTGTCGACGCGGGCGCCCATGTGATCCCGGTGCTCACCGATGGTTCGCAGCATTTCATCGGGCGCACCACCTTCGATGCGTTGGGGTCCGAACCGGCCTGGACCGGATTGTGGGACGAGCGCCATCCGATTCCCCATACCCACCTCGGCCAGACCGCCGACCTGGTGCTGGTGGCGCCCGCCACCGCCCGAGTGCTCGGCCTCTACGCCGGCGGTATCAGCGAGGATCTACTCACCAACGTGTTGTTGGCGACCCGGGCGCCGGTGCTGGTGTGCCCGGCGATGCACACCGAGATGTGGGAACACCCGGCCGTCCGCGACAACCTTCGCCTCCTGCGCTCTCGGGGGGTGCAGGTAGTGGAACCAGAGAGTGGTCGACTGGCCGGGGGTGATGTGGGCACCGGACGCCTGGCGGACCCGGCGGTGATCGTGGCGGCGGTGGAGCACCTCCTGGCCAGCGAGGAGCACCTCGACCTCACCGGTGTTCGTCTCCTGGTGAGCGCCGGGGGCACCCGGGAACCAATCGACCCCGTGCGCTTCATCGGAAACCGTTCCTCCGGCAAGCAGGGTCATGCCATCGCCGCCGAAGCGGCCGCCCGGGGGGCGAAGGTCACCCTCGTCACCACATCGGCTTCCCCGGTCGGCGCCGGAATCGATCTCGTGCGGGTGGATACGGCGGCCGAAATGGCCCATGCACTGGAGACTCGGGCTGATCAAGCCGATGTGATCGTGATGGCAGCGGCGGTAGCGGATTTCCGTCCGACGTCACCGGCGACCGACAAGATCAAGAAATCCGGGGGCGTTCCGGAGATCACTCTGGAGGCCACCCCCGATATTCTCGCCCTGCTCGCCACCCACCGGCGGCCCGGTCAGATCATCGTGGGGTTCGCGGCGGAGACGAACAATGTGCGAGTGAATGCCGCTGACAAACTTCGCCGCAAGGGCATCGATCTCATCGTGGCCAATGATGTCTCCACTCCTGGCGTGGGTTTCGAGCACGACACCAACGAGGTCGTCATCCTGGGAGCCGATGGATCGGTCCAGGATGTCCCCCTTGCCGATAAACGGGTGATCGCCCGTGCCATTCTCAACGTTGTATCAACACTAAGGAGCAAACAGTGAGCCGCCAGTGGACCTTTACCTCGGAGTCTGTGACCGAGGGCCATCCCGACAAGATGGCCGACCAGATCTCCGACTCGATTCTGGACGCCATCCTGGCGGAGGACCCGATGGCCCGCGTGGCCTGCGAGACGATGGTCACAACCGGATTGGCCATCGTGGCGGGTGAGATCACCACCACGGCCTACGTCGAGATCCCCTCCATCGTGCGCAACACGATCAAGAGCATCGGCTACGACCGTGAGTCGGTGGGTTACGACGGCAACACGTGTGGCGTGATCACCTCGATCGACCCCCAGTCGCCCGACATCGCCCAGGGCGTAGACACCGCCATGGAGACCCGTACCGGCGTGTCGGGCGAGGACCTCCTCAACAGTCAGGGCGCCGGCGATCAGGGCATGATGTTCGGGTATGCGGTGAAAGAGACCGAAGACCTCATGCCGTTGCCGATTTGGCTGGCCCATCGCCTGGCCGAGCGGCTGGCCGACGTGCGGAAGTCGGGTGTGCTCCCCTACCTGCGCCCCGACGGCAAAACGCAGGTCACGGTGGACTACGAGGGCAACACGCCCAAGCGCCTCACCACCGTGCTCATCTCCACCCAGCACCAGCCCGGTATCGATGCCGAGACGCTCATCAAGCCCGATCTCATCGAACACGTGATCACGCCGTTGCTCCCCACCAACATCGACACCTCCGACTTCCGAGTGCTGGTGAACCCCACCGGCAACTTCGAATTGGGTGGCCCCTACGCCGACTGTGGCCTCACTGGTCGCAAGATCATCGTGGACACCTACGGTGGTGCGGCTCGCCACGGCGGCGGCGCCTTCTCCGGCAAGGACCCGTCCAAGGTGGACCGCTCCGCCGCCTACGCGGCCCGTTGGGTGGCGAAGAACGTGGTGGCCGCCGGGGCGGCTGATCGCTGCGAGGTGCAGGTGGCCTACGCCATTGGTGTCGCCCAGCCCGTTTCGATTCTCGTGGAGACCTTCGGGACCGAGACGGTGGAGGAGGCCAAGATCAGCCAGGCCGTGCGCGACGTGTTCGACCTGCGACCGGCCGCCATCATCCGCGATCTCGATCTGCGCCGGCCGATCTACCAGAAGACGGCGGCGTACGGGCACTTCGGGCGACCCGACAAGGATTTCACCTGGGAGCAGACCACCCGGGTCGACGACCTGAAATCCGCTCTCGGCTTGTAGTGCCGTCACCGCTCGTCGTTCGCGTCCTGCCGGACGTGCCGGCGATCGACAAGACCTTCGACTACCTGGTCCCGGATGCAGTTCGGGACCAGGTGCGCGTGGGCGACATGGTCCGCATCGTGTTGCATGGCCGCCGAGTGGGGGGCTGGGTCATGGCGGTGGGCGTGGAGCCACCAGCCGGGGTGGTTCTTCACCCGTTGGTGAAGCGCAGTGGTCTGGGTCCCACCGCTGATCTGTTGGAACTGGCGGAGTGGGGGGCGTGGCGGTGGGCCGGCCGTCCGGCATCTTTTCTGAAAACGGCCAGTCCGGAGCGAATGGTGGCGGCACTACCGCTCCCGCCTCCCTCGGCCCGGCCGGCCCCGAGCCATGACCTCCTGGGGCGAGCAGTAGCGGGCCCACGGTCGGTGTTGCGTCTGCCTCCGGCCACGAATCTCGTGCACGTGGCCCTGGCGGCGGCGGGATGCGGAAACGCGCTGGTGCTCTGCCCCAGCCAGGCGTTGGTGCGGCGGGTGGCCCATGGCCTCACCCGCGCCGGTGTGGCGGTGGCGGTCTACCCGCAGGACTGGGCCCGGGGGGCGGCGGGTGCCACCGTGGTGGGGACGCGGGCGGCGGCCTGGGCCCCGGTGGGGGATCTGGCGGCGGTGGTGGTGCTCGACGAACATGATGAGGGACATCAGCAGGAGCAGGCCCCCACCTGGCACGCCCGGGATGTGGCGGTGGAGCGGGCTGCTCGGGCGGGGGTGCCCTGTGTCCTCACGAGTGCCTGTCCCAGCCTGGAGGCCTTGGCGTGGGGCACCCTGCTGCCCGCTGATCGCCGGCGAGAGCGGGCGGGATGGCCAGTGGTAGAGGTGGTGGATCGACGCCGGGGCGATCCGCGGAGCGAGGGCCTCTATTCCGACGCCTTGGTGCGAGTACTGCGCTCAGACCAGCGGGTGCTGTGCGTGCTGAATCGCACCGGTCGGGCGCGCCTTCTGGCCTGCACGGCCTGTGGGGAACTGGCCCGCTGTGATGCCTGTGCGGCGGCGGTGGAGCAGCCGGAGAGTGAGCTGCACTGCCGCCGCTGTGGCGCCGCCCGACCACCGATCTGCTTGTCCTGTGGGGCGGCCCGGTTCCGGAACGCCCGGGTGGGGGTAACCCGGGTGCGGGAGGAACTGGAGGCACTAGTGGGGGAGCCGGTCACCGAATTGACCGCTCGCTCCGAGCCCGGGGCGCCGGCCACCAGGGTGGTGGTGGGTACCGAGGCGGTGCTCCAGCGCATCGATCGCGCCGACGTCGTGGCCTTCCTCGACCTAGACCAAGAACTGCTGGCGCCGCGCTACCGGGCCAGCGAGCAGGCCCTGGCGCTACTGGCCCGGGCGGCCCGGGTAGTGGCGGCGTCGGGACCGGCGGGTGATCGGGCGTCGGGGCGGCTTCTTCTCCAAACCCGCAGCCCCGACCACGAAGTAGTCCAGGCCGTCGTGCGCGCCGACGTCAGTGGCGTGAGCAACGCCGAACGCGGGCGGCGGGAGCTTCTCCGCTTTCCCCCTTTCACGGCCCTGGCTGAGGTATCCGGAGCGGCGGCGGCGGCTTATGTGGAGGCGCTGGGCAGCCCTGAGGGCGTCGAGGTGGTGGCGAGCGCGGAGGGCCATTGGTTGGTGCGAGCCCCGGACCAGGCGTCGCTCAGCAACGCGCTGGCCTCCGTTCGTCGGCCTCCGGGCCGGCTCCGCATCGAGGTCGACCCGCTCCGGGTCTAGGGCTGGGCTCACAACCGGGGGCGGGCGGCCCGCGCTCGCAGTGTCTGCCTTCGGCTCGTCGCCGGCCATCTGGCCTGCCCACCAGCGCCGCCGTCTAGCGGGGAGTAGTCCAGCCGGCTCGCCGCACCTCGTAGCAGGCGATCGACGCGGCCGTGGCCACGTTGAGCGAGCCGACCCTGCCCAGCAGAGGGAGGAAGGC
>VFJN01000025.1 GCA_009886035.1 Actinomycetota bacterium | reverse complement strand
GATCATCGACGAACCACGGAGAACCCCGGCCGGCTCGGTTCGGGGGTGCCGCCCGCAGTCGAGGGTCCGGTGGAGATGACTCGCCCGCTCCCGATGGTTCGGTCCCGAGGGTCGATAGGTTGCCACGAGGGTCGTCCGACCTCTTGACGAACCCGGAGGTTGCCCGTGGGCTCCAGTCTTGAAGACAGCAGTGATGTGCCCCATCCGCTGAGGGGAGCATCGGTGCTCCTCGCCGGGGCCACTGGGGGTATCGGGGCCGCCCTCGCCGAGGAGCTGCATCGACGGGGGGCCCGCCTCGTGCTGGTGGCCCGGGATGCCGGTCGTCTGGAGGAAATGACCGTGCCGGGGCGGCGCGTTCCCCTGGATCTCCGTACCCCCGAGGCCTGTGCGGCGGCGGTAGAAGCGGCGATCGAACACGCCGGTCGGCTCGATGTGGTGATCAACGCCGTGGGGGTGGTGGCCTTCGGCCCGATGGCGGATGTGTCGGTCGACACCATGGAGGAACTCTTTCTCACCAACACCTTCGTACCGATCATGTTGGCTCAAGCGGCGGTGAATCGCATGGGTGCCGGGGGTGCCATCGTGAACATCTCGGGGGTGATCGCCGAGGAGAACCGGCCGGGTATGGCCATCTACGGAGCGTCGAAGGCGGCGGTGCGATCCTTCGATCAAGCCCTGGCCCGGGAGGCTCGTCGCAGCAAGATCCGGGTGCTTGATGCCCGCCCGCCCCATACGGAAACCGGACTCGCGGAGCGACCGCTGGCCGGCACGGCCCCCAGGTTGCCTGTTGGTCTCGCTCCGGAGCGGGTGGCGGTCACGATCTGTGAGGCATTGGAACAGGGTGTGACGGACCTCCCGAGCACGAGTTTTTGACCGTGGCCGACGTGGTGATCGTGGGGGCGGGGGTGGCTGGTCTCGTCTGCGCCCAGGACCTGACCCGGGCCGAAGTTTCGTGCACCGTGCTCGAGGCATCCGACGCCGTGGGGGGCCGGGTGCGCACCGATTCGGTCGATGGGTTTCTGCTCGATCGTGGCTTCCAGATCCTCCTGACGGCCTACCCCGAGGTGCAACAACGGCTCGACATAGATGCCTTGGGCCTGGCCCTCTTCGACCCGGGAGCGGTGATTCGGGTGCGGGGTGGCTTTCACCGGGTGAGCGATCCTCGCCGGTTCCCCTTGCGGATCCCCGAGACGGTGGCGGCTCCCATCGGCTCGCTGGCCGACAAGGTCCGCCTCGCTCGTCTGGTGCTGGACGTGCGGCGATCAAGCGTCCGAGATCTGCTCCGTCGCCCCGACACCAGCACGGCGGAGCGACTACAGGCCGCCGGATTTTCGGCCCAGATGATCGGGTCGTTCTGGCAGCCACTGTTCGCCGGCATCCAACTGGATCCCCACCTGGAGGTATCGAGCCGACGCTTCGACACGATCTTGCGAATGCTGGCGGTGGGGGCCACCGGTGTGCCGGCGCGGGGGATGGGGGCGATCCCCGCACAACTGGCGGCCACGCTGCCCGAGGGGGTCGTTCGGCTCGGGGCGATGGTGCGAGAGGTCACTCCGGCCGGGGCGGTACTGGAGGGGGGTGAGCGGGTAGATGCGCGGGTGGTGGTCGTGGCCACGGAAGGACCGGTGGCCCATCGCCTGGTGGGGGCCGCCGTGGCTGATCCGGGTTCGCGGGCTGCCGGTTGCTGTTGGTTCGCCACGCCGGATCCGCCGCGACGCGGCCCGGTGCTGATCCTCGATGGTGAGGCCAGCGGCCCGGTGAAGAACGTGGCGGTAATGAGTGAGGTGGCCCCGTCCTACGCCCCGCCGGGGCGGGCCTTGGTGGCCGCCGCGGTTCCCGGGGCCGATGCCCTCGACCCCAACATCACCGGCCGAGCCCGTGAGCAACTGGCCCGCTGGTTTGGGTCGACCACCGGCGACTGGGAGCACCTGCGTACCGATGTGATTCCCCACGGGCAGCCCGCCCAGCGTGCCCCCCTCCACCCCAAGCAGGCCGTGCGGCTGGGCGATGGCCTTTTCGTGTGCGGAGATCATCGCGACACCGCATCGCTCCAGGGAGCGATGTTCAGTGGGGGACGCACTGCGATCGCGGTGCAGGGGTATCTCTCCTCCCCGTGAGCCTCCTCGGGGAATAATCGACCCCCGGGGTGGTTAGACTGACCGTCCCCCCGACGTTAGGAGTTGCCATGAAATCAATGCCGCGAGGCCTTCAAGCGAAGTTGCCGTTTTTGGTAGCTGGCTTCTTTTCGTTTCTTTTCTCCGTCTACCTCTACTTTGTGCAAGGCGAAATGTTTGCCGGGATTTTCGTGGGGCTATGGGTTCCCTCGATCCACTCGCTCGGCACATTGTTGCTGACACCGGTGGTCGGCGTGGATCTCCAAGAGTCCGGGGGGCCGAAGACATGAACGAAAAAGTTGTGTTCGTGGTGGGAATCATCGTGTTCGCCGTCACCATCTACGGCGTAGTGATCGCCGGTGGCATCGCCCTC
>VFJN01000194.1 GCA_009886035.1 Actinomycetota bacterium | reverse complement strand
TGGCTGGGATGTTCCACGTGGAACACCCAGTTTTTTGGGGCGGTTTGGGGCGGTTTCGCGGGGGGTGGCGGTTCGGGCAGGTTCGGTGGCGCGGGGACTGTGGCCCCCGACGGCCCTCTCCCCCTTCCGCCCTCTCCTGTGGCTGGCTGGATGGCTGACTGGGATGTTCCACGTGGAACACCCAGTTTTTTGGGGCGGCTTCGCGGTAGTTCGTGGGGGTGGCGGTCCGGGCAGGTTCGGTGGCGCGGGGACGGTGGCCCCCGGCGGCCCTCTCTCTCTTCCGCCCTCTCCTGTGGATGGCTGGATGGGTGGCTGGGATGTTCCACGTGGAACATCCAGTTTTTTGGGGCGGTTTGGGGCGGTTTCGCGGGGGTGGCGGTCCGGGCAGGTTCGGTGGCGCGGGGGGACTGTGGCCCCCTCCCGCCTTCTCCTCTTTCCTATGGCTGGCTGACGGGCCGGGGTGTTCCACGTGGAACACCGACGGTCATCCGCAGTTGGTTGAGGGTTTCTCCTGAAACATGCCAACGGTCCTTGCATCATCGATGTCCAGCGGGCAGGATGCACCGGTGACCGAACCGTCCGATGACGTAGCGACCCGCGGCCGGGCGATCTTCAGGCGGCTTCGTGAGGTGAGGACGGACGCGCCCCAGGAGGCCCCCCTAGTTGCGCCCGATGAGCCGCCGGCGCTTACCGACGAGGAGTTGGAGGCCTTCACGGCCCCTCCCGTTCCGGAGATGCCACCACCGCCGGTGATGGAGGTGCGCAATCCCCTGCCCGGCATTAGTGACCTTCCTGTTCTGGAGCCCACGGCCCCGACCGAGCGCGACGCGAACACTCCGATCTATGTGCCGCTCGATGAAACAGCGTCATCAACGGCCGCTCGCATCGCTCCGCCGGTGGCGGCCCCCACTCCCCCACCTGGGCCAGGGCCTATCGTCAATGTGGCTCCTTCCGAGGTGATCGAAGAGATTGCCCCCGCCTCGTTTGCTCGCGATCTCCCCCGGGTGATGGCCGTGGCGAATCAGAAGGGCGGGGTGGGAAAGACCACCACGGCGGTGAACCTCGGGGCGTGTCTCGCCGACATCGGGTATCGGGTTCTCGTGGTTGATCTCGATCCCCAGGGCAACGCCAGCACCGGTTTGGGCATCAACATCCGGGACCTCCAGGGTTCGATGTATGACGTGATTCTCCACGACCTTCCGATTGAGGATTGCGTTGAGGCCACGTCGGTGAGGAATCTATTTTGTGCACCCTCATCTCTCGACCTCGCCGGCGCTGAGATCGAACTCGTGCCGGCCTTCAGCCGGGAGCTTCGCCTGAAGCGAGCCTTGAGTGAGGTCCACGACGACTACGACTTTGTACTGATCGATTGCCCTCCTTCCCTCGGACTTCTCACGGTGAATGGGTTGGCGGCGGCCACCGAGGTCGTGGTGCCCATCCAATGTGAGTACTACGCACTGGAGGGTCTGGGGCAACTCCTTCGCAACGTGAGCCTGGTGAAGAAGAACCTCAATCCGATCCTCGATGTCAGTGCCATCATCCTGGTCATGTACGACGCTCGCACGAAGTTGGCGGATCAAGTGGTACGGGAAGTGCGAGAGCACTTCGGCAACAAGGTGTGCAAGAACGTAGTGCCGCGAACGGTGCGCCTGTCAGAAGCGCCGTCGTTCGGGCAACCGATTATCTCATTCGATCCGAGTTCTCGAGGGGCTATTGCCTATCGAGAACTCGCCAAGGAGGTGAGTGGTGGCACGCCAAAGCGGACTCGGTAGAGGACTCGGGGCGCTCATTCCCACAGAGAACTCAGGAGCCACTGGTTCCGGGTTGCAGGAGGTGGCGGTGGGGTCGATCTCGTCAAATCCGCACCAACCCCGCGCCTATTTCGACGAGGAGGCGTTGGCTGGCCTGACGGCGTCCATCGCCGAGTTGGGGGTGCTCCAACCTGTTTTGGTGCGCTCTCTCGGCGCGGAGCGTTTTGAACTCATTGCCGGGGAACGTCGCTGGCGGGCTGCCAAGCGCGCCGGGCTGTCCACCATACCGGTGGTGGTGCGCGAGGTTGACGAGGTCCTGTCGCTTGAGCATGCCCTCGTCGAGAACCTGCACCGTGAGGATCTCAATCCCCTAGAGGAAGCCGCTGCTTTTCAGCAGTTGATGGAAGACTTCAGCCTCACGCAGGAGGTGGTCGCCCAAAAGGTGGGCAAGTCCCGCTCGGCGGTGGCCAATACGCTGCGGCTGTTTCAGTTGCCTCCGTCGATCCAGCGCCTCGTGGCCGAAAACCAGTTGGGGGCGGGGCACGCGAAGGCACTCCTTGGCACCCCCGACCGTTCGTATCAGGAGCTGTTGGCCAAGCGCATTGTGGCCGAGGGACTTTCCGTCCGGCAGGCCGAGGATGCCGTCCGGGCGCATAACGACCCCGGCGAGGCTTCCTCAGAGGGAGTGGCGCCCGTGCCGGGACGGCCGGCGGCCAAGCGACTGCGGGCTCCCGGTCTGCTCGAACTCGAGGAGTTGCTGGCCCGCCATCTGGCCACCCGGGTGAGTGTCACGATGGCCGGGGCCGATGGGAAGGGCAAGGTGGTCATCGAATTTGGCGGCCTGGAGGATCTCGAGCGCATCTACCGGTCGATCACCGAGGGCCCTACCGTCGACTGAAGCCCCGGGCGGCGTGGGCGACCCTCAACCTCAGCGAGAGGCTCCTGACGGTTGCCAGACCGGTTCGGTGGGCCCGAGGGCCGTATTCCTGGGCGTTACCTCCCGTTTACCTCAAGGTGAACAACCCCAGTACGAGACTACGGTTCAACCGAAGGTAGAGATTGTCCACACCCTGTGGGGAAGGTTGTGGAGAACGTTAGGCGAGAAGCTCGTTCAACTCTTCGAGAAGTTGGCCCTTGCCCTTGGCGCCAACCATGCGTTTCACCGGCTGGCCGTCTTGAAACACGATGAGCGTGGGGATGCTCATGACCTCAAAGCGACGGGCGATTTCGGGGTTGTCGTCCACGTTCAGTTTGGCAATCTTGATCTTGCCGGCCTGCTCGACAGCAATCTCGTCGAGGATCGGGGCAATCGTCTTGCACGGCCCGCACCACTCCGCCCAGAAGTCGACGAGCACGGGTTCGGCCGATCCAGCGATCTCCTCATCGAAGTTGGCATCGGTGAGTGAGGTGGTCATGGAATCCTCCGAAGGGTAGGCGGCCAAGGGCCGGGGACTACTGCGTCTAACGCCGATCGGAGGAGCAGCATTCCCGGGCCTCACTACTATCGAACAGGTGTTCGATGGTGGATGCTGGCGGGGTGTCGCCCCGTGTCAGCCGTGCTGGGCTTCGAGCCAGCGCTCGGCATCGATGGCGGCCTGGCATCCAGACCCAGCCGCCGTGATGGCCTGACGGTACGTGTGATCTTGCACATCGCCACAGGCGAACACGCCCGCCACGTTGGTAGTGGAGGCGCCGCCCCAGCGGCCGGTGATGAGGTACCCGCTGTCTTCGAGCTCGAGTTGGCCCTTCACGAGGTCGGTGTTGGGACGATGCCCGATGGCCACGAAGAGCCCGGTCGCCGCCAAGGTGCTGGTCTCTCCGGTGTACACATCCTGCACGACGATGTGTTCCAGGCGGGTTTCGCCCACGATCTCGGTGACCACCGTATTCCAGCGGATCTCGATCTTGGGGTTGTGGGCCACTCGGTCCTGCATGATCTTGCTGGCCCGAAGTTGATCTCGGCGGACGATGAGGGTGACTTTGCTGGCAAACTTTGTGAGGAAGGTGGCCTCTTCAATGGCGGAGTCTCCGCCGCCTACGACGGCGATTTCATGATCGCGGAAGAAGAAGCCATCGCAGGTGGCGCAGGTAGATACTCCGTGGCCCAAGAGGCGAGACTCGCCGGGAAGCCCCAGCATCAGGGACTGGGCCCCGGTGGACACGATGACCGAACGGGCCCGGTAGGTGGGCTCGCTGGCATCGGGAGATCCCACCCACACCCCGTAGGGCATGGCCGAGAGATCCACCCGGCTCACTTTTTCGGTACGAACGTCGGCTCCGAAGCGAACCGCCTGGGCCCGGAATCGGGCCATGAGCTCGGGGCCCATGATGCCCTCGGGGAATCCGGGGAAGTTCTCCACGTCGGTGGTGAGCATCAATTGTCCGCCGGGTTGGTCGGAGGTGGAGGACACTTCGCCCTCCAGCACCAAGGGGATCAGATTGGCCCGAGCGGTGTAGACAGCGGCGGTGAGCCCCGCGGGGCCGGACCCGATGATGATCACGTCGTGAAGGGGGGGAGTGCTCATAGGGGCTTGTCAGCCCGCCGAGGGGGCCGATTGTTCCTTTTCTAGGGTAGGGGACGGCTTGCTCGCCGAAGCAGCCAGAGCCCGGGAATGACGAACAGCATCCCGACGATCCCGTGAGCCAACCACACGTGCTGTTCTCCAGCGGCGGTTTCGGGGAGGTAGGCAACGAGGAAACGCACCGCGGTGATGGAGAGGAACAGCACCACGAGAGTGCCCGCAAACACCGCGAACATGCCGAGCACTAGCCCCCGAGCGATGGTGATGGCTTTCCCGGTGGTGTTGTCCCGGACAAGCCCGACGACGCGTTCGATCTGATCGGCGGCCTGGGCGGGCCAATCGGCTGGGTGGGGGTCGCTACCACCAGCGTGAGGGCGGGGTGAGGCGGTGCGGCTGGTTCCCCGGGGGGCTTCTGGTCGGGCCATTGCATGATCCTAGAAGACCCTCGCCACCGGAGTTGCTACTCGGCGGGCGGGTTGCGCCGGGACGCGTGCCTTAGCGGGTCAGGACCCGGACGTTCGTGCAGTCGCCCCCGGCAATGCGCACATCCTCGGCCCGGGCGACCACGCCAACCTCCTGCTCGGCCACGGTGGCGTTGGCCGCCAGTTGAGCGACGGAACCGGGGGGAAGGCCGTTGAGGAGTTCGTCGATACAGGAGGTGGGATCCGGCAACGACGCGTACGAGGGCACCGATCGGCTCTGGAGCGGGAGGGTACGAACGGCATCAACAACGGCGGCATCGTTCGGGAAGGTTCCGAGGTCGGCGATGTCGAAGATGGTGGTGGCGGTGGGCGGCAACGCGTCGACGGCCGGGACGGTGGTTACCGGGCTCGGGGGTATGGCGCTGGAGCCTGCGCCGTTGTTGGTGGCCGGAGACGACCCCGGAGCGGACTCCGACAGGGCGCGACCGGTGGTCGGGGGCGAGGTGAGTTGGGGGGCGGCGGTTTGGCTCCCATCGCTCGCAGAGGGAAGGAACGAAGCCACCATGGGTACGAGGGCGACGACGAGGGCAACGGCGGCCGCCACGCCCACCACCCGCCACACGATGGGGGTGCGGCCCCAGGCTCGACTCGTCACCGGGGTGACGGCGATGGCGGGGTTGGCCTCCTCGTCGTAGGCGGCGAGGGCCGCGTTGATGGCCCGTTCGCGTGCCTCTCGGGGATGGGGTGGCGGGGTGGCCATGACCTCGCGGATTCTCCCCATAGCCACGATGCGGGCCTGGATTTCGGGGTCGACGTCCACCCGCGCCGCTTCCTCAGGGGTGCTCGCGCCATCGAGGTGGGCGGAGGCGAGGTCGTCGAGGGGGTCGAAGGGGTGTTGGTCGGTCATAGCGAAGTTCCTGGGTGCCGGTCTGAGATAGGACGTTCGGCGCCGGGTAGTTGGTTCCGCGGATCGAGCAAGCCGGCCAACTGGGCACGACCACGGGCGATACGAGAGCGAACGGTGCCCGGCGGGATCTCGAGGCGTTCGGCGATTTCGGCGTAGTCGAAGCCCCAGAGATCCCGTAGGACCACCGGGAGGCGAAACTCCTCGGACATTTGGTCCAACGCGGTGTCGATGGCCAGACGGTCAGGGACCATGTCGATGGCGACGCTCGGGGCCCCCGTGGTGTCCGCCGCCTCGGACTCGCCTATGTCCTCGGTCAGGCCCACCCTGGGCCGCCGTTTCCGCCGTCGCAACTCGTCGAGGCAGGCGTTGGTGGTTACTCGGTAGGCCCAGGTGGAGAAGGAGGCACGTCCGTCGAAGCGGTGGATGCCTCGACTGATGGCGATAAGGGCTTCTTGGCTGGCGTCGAGGGCGTCGGCCTCGTTGCCCGCTAGTCGCCAGCAGAGCGCGTACACGCGGTCATAGTGCCGACGAAGGAGGGTGTCCAGGGCGTGGCGATCGCCGGATTGGGCGGCGCTTACCAGCGCAGAGTCGTCGAGGTTCGCGGCGATAGGCGCAGGTTACGTGGGCAGGCCACGCAGGGAAGCGGTTTCGATGGTCACCCGGGGTTCAGGGGTGCCATCGCCGCGGTCGGTGATCCATACGAGGACGGCTTGGCCCTTCGTCTTGCCGAGGTCGATCGTGGTGGTTCCCGCTGCGATGCCGCTCATGGTGGCCACGGGGGCGCCCCATCCCTCGAAAGACCCAGGGTCGGTCGTGGCCACGTAGAAGGCGGCCGACCAGTCGTTGGTGGGACTCGTCAGCGTGAGGTCGAGAAGTTGGCTCGACTCTGCGCCGATCAGTACGAGACCCACCCCGGATTTGAGGGCGGTGATGTCGCGGTTGTCGTACCGTTCGGTACTCCAGGTCGTAGCCGGATCTGCGTCGGTCACGCCCACCGCGTCTCCATCGTTTTCTTGGTTGTCGCCGAACGGGTCGAAGGATTTGGCGGTGCTGATGGCGATGGCGGCGGAGGTCCCCTCCGATGGCCCGGTGATGGCGTCGCGCACGGTGACCAACACATCCCCGGCGCCGCTGCGTTGGAGCAGGGCACCGGCCACCCCGAGACTCACGGCGATGAGCACGAGCATGAGGGTGGGAACCAGCCAACTTCGTTCGGTTTCGCGGAAGGTGCTCTGGGGTTCGGAGGGAGCCGGGGGAGTGTTGGGAGCCGGCTGCGCCGCCGCTGGGGGTGCGGTGGTCAGGGTGGTGACGGTGAGGTCGGCTTCGAGATTGGGGGCGGCCCCCGCCGCCAAGAGGGCGGCCCGCAGGTCGCTGGCCGATCGGTAGCGCTGCTGGGGGGAGCGGGCCATGGCCCGCCCCACGATTTCCTCCAGCACCTTGGGGACGCTCGGGCGTACCTGCCGAGGTCGCAATGGGTCGCGCTGGAGACGGGCGAGGGCGGTGGCGGCGTCGCTATCGGCGACGAAGGGAGGACGTCCGCAGAGCATTTCGTACAGCACGATGCCGAGGCTGTAGATGTCGGTGCGGGCATCGACTGGTTTTCCCTCCACCTGTTCTGGCGACAGGTATTTGGCGGTGCCGACCATGAGGCCGGGTTGGGTGAGGTCCGCCTCCGACACCGCCTTGGCAATCCCAAAGTCGGCGACCTTCACCCGCCCATCGCGACACAAGAGAATGTTGGCTGGTTTGATGTCGCGGTGCACGAGCCCCGCCTGATGGGCGGCGTCGAGTGCCTCGGCCACTTGGGCGGAAAGACTGGCTGCTTGCCAGGGGTCGATCGGCGTGCGGTCATCGAGTCGTTGCCGCAGCGTCTGTCCGATGACGAGTTCCATCACGATGGCCTCGGTGCCGTTGTCCGTGCAGGTGTCGTAGATGGCCACGATGCCGGGATGAGCGAGTCGGGCGGCGGCCACGGCCTCCTGGCGGAATCGGGTGACAAAGGATGCATCGGCGGCCAGATGGGGATGCAACAATTTCAGGGCTACCTGGCGCCGCAGCACCTCATCGTTGCCGCGCCACACCTGGGCCATTCCTCCCGCCGCCAAGAGTTCCTCGAGTCGGTAGCGGCCAGCCAACACCCGTCCCGCGACAGCCGCGGCGGGGGGGGAAGCAACCGGGGTGACGGGAAGACCGTGGGGCGGGGTTGGGCTCGACACTGCCGGTGCAGGATACCGCTGGGCGGGTGGCCGGGGAGATCGCTGGCGGTTTGACGCGGTCTACGCCGACGCCAACCAGGTGACGCCCATGACCCGCGGTCCGCCGTGGGTGCCGATCACCGGTCCGATATGTCCAATGCGGATCAACTCAGCCGGTTGGATGTCGGCGAGAAGATCCAGCATCTCCTCAACCTCCGCCCCCGGGGCCAAGCCGTGAGTAATGCAGAGGTGGTCAATCTCGCCGGCCTCCATCACCTTGTCGCGTAGCGCGATGAGCGCTTTCTTGCGGGTACGAGCCTTCCCGGCCTCTTCCACCTCGCCGCTGGAGATGTCGAGAATCGGTTTGATCGACAACAGCGATCCAACGAGGGCTTGCGCGCCCCCGATCCGGCCGCCCTTTTTGAGGTTTTCGAGGGTATCGAGGGCTCCGACCACGTGCGTGCGGGTGGCGAGGTTCTCGACGAGCGCCACCACGTCGTCTACCGATGCCCCCGCGGCCGCCGCCTCGGCGGCGAGGAGTACCTGGGTGCCGAGACCAGAGGTGATGGAGCGGGAATCGAGTACCCGGACGTCGAGGTCGCCGCTGATGGCCCGGGCAGCATTCTGAGCCGACTGCATGGTGGCGGAGAGGCCCGAAGAGAGGTTGATACACACCACGGCGTCGGCGCCGGCTTGCTGCTGCCGTCGGAAGGCTGCCTCGAATTTGCCGGGGGACGGCGCCGCCGTCTCGGGCAGAGTGCTCGACGCCGTGAGCTTCTCGTAGAAGGCCTCCACGGAGAGTTCGCTGCGATCTTCGAATTCTTCGTCGCCAAAGCGGATCGAGAGGGGCACCACCTCTACTCCGTTCATGGCGACTTCGTCGTCGGTGAGATCGGAACTGCTGTCGGTGACGATGCGGACGGTCATGGGAGGTGCGCTCCTGAGGCGGTGGATGAGCGAAGGTGTTCTGAACCTACTGCCCGGCGGTGGTGGACGGGTTCGCCGGTCGTGATGGGGGGTGAGGGGTGGCGATCAGGCGGCCACTGCGACGGGTGCGCCGCCAGTGCTGAGCCCACCAGATGATGAGAAAGAGCCCGGCTCCGATGGACAGCACGATGCCGGCGCCCGCCACCGCAGTGGAGCGGATCGTGTAGCGAGAAACCACGAGCTGGCGCTGACCATCCGGGGAGGTGACTTCGATGTTGAGAGGAAACGCCCCTGACACCCGAGCCTCCACGGGGATGTCGATGCGGGTGGAGCCCTCTTCCAAGGTGATGGGGATGGCCGTTCCCTCGGGAAAGGAAAGTTTGGGGCTGCGTAGTTGGACGACGACATTCAGGGGGATCCCCGAGTCATTGCGGAGGGTGAGGGGGATGGTCCCCTTGCGGTCCGTGAGGGTGAGGACGAATCGTTCGGGGCCGGTGATACCCGCCTCGATATCGTCGATGATCGTGATCACGCTGGCGGCCGCCTCCTGGCGGGCCAGGCGAGTGAGGTCGGCGGAGGTGGCGAGCAGAAACTGGCGGTCGGAACTGTTGGCGAGGGGGCTGGTGACTCCAACCAGGTCACCAAAGGTCCGCACGATCGATCGGTCGGCCCGAATCTCGCTGGCTTCGGCGGGCGCGATGCGGTTGAGGCTGGTCGGGGTGAGGGAACGGGCCAGGGGCTTCCGGCGGGCGTCTTGGAGAGGAGCGACCGTGTCGAACAGATCGTCGAGGCTTACGGCTGAGAACACGCCCCCGGCATCGAGGCCGGTGAGGATGGCTCGAACGGCGTCGGGGCTTATCGTCGCGTTGAGCGGGAGGACGGCCCCGCGTTCCACCCCCGGTTGTTCGAACCAGAGCACGGCGAGTTCGGTGAGCACGCGGTTGGCCACCAGGGCGGGGGAGCCGGGGCCCTCGAGGCGGTCGATCACGACCGGATCAAGGGCCATGGCGTCGACGATGGAGGGAACGACCTTGACACTCTCATCGGATTCGGGGGGAGCCAACAGGAACGGCTGGGCCGCCGAGAGGTTGGCGAGGCTGTCCGGGAGCGGCGCAACCTGGGCGGCGTTCACCACGGCGTGGCGGGCTCCGAGGCCGGGCAGGGCCGAGAGCCCATCGGCGCCCAGGTCGGGACCAGCCAGCCAGGTGGTTTTGGTGGGGGGTTTCCCAAAGGTGTCGGTGAGTACGGCATCGCCGCGTTCTATCTGACGAAGGAGTTCGTACGGGAGATCGGCCGCCACGAGCGCATCAAGGGAGATGTTTACGTAGGGCTGCTGGAGCACGGGGCGACCTGCCGCCGCGTCTTTGAGGCCGGTGAGCAGGTTGGCCGCCGGTTCACCCATGGAGGCGAGGTTCTCGATCGTTTGGGGGGTAACCGCCAGGGAGACAACGGTGTTGTCGACCGATCGCAGGGCGGCCACCAGTCCGGAGGCGGCATCAAGGTCGCGGGTGTCGACGGCGGCGGTGGTGCCGTCGGGGTTCAGCGACGGGGGCGCGCCGAGGTGGGCCACGACCGCAACGCGCAACGGAGTGGCGTCGTCCTCGGGAGGCACGATCATGTGGGTGACGAGGGTGGTCACCTCTGTGCCGGCGACGTCTTTGGCACTGATCTCCAGGGGGTAGACACCGCTGGCGGTTAGCGGAACTCCACCGGTGGCCGGGTTCAGAGAAATCGTGAAGCGCCGGGTGCCGTCGGCTGCCTCCGGCAGGGTGGCTAGTGGCGTAACGGTAGTGACCATTCGGCCCCGTAGGCCGTCGCCGGTGATGGAGGCATCCAGTTCGGAGCGGGACCGCACCCTCTGGTGGATCGACAGGGTGATACTGCCGTCGTTGGGTACGCCAGGAAGGCGCAGCTGCACCACGAACTCGGAACCCGGGGTAGCCAAGGGCGTTTGGGCGACAAGGTCGATAGAGGCGGGGTTTGGACGGGGAGCGCCGTCGGCCTCGCGCATCGCGATGGGGCTGGCCAGGACCGTGGCTAGCACCATGAGCGCGCCAAGGACCCGGCGGGTGATCACGCCGGCCCGGCCAGGGAACGCTGCAGCACGGCGAGTCCGTCGGGCTGCAGACGAAACCCCAGATGTTCGTAGAGGGCCACGGCCGAGCCGTTCCCTTCCTGGGTGTTGACGAGGATTTCCCTGGCCCCCCACCGCCGGAGCCAGCGGAGCCCGTCGATGACCAGCGCGCTGCCAATGCCTTGCCGGTGCGCGGCGGGGTCTACGGCGAGTCGTTGGAGGTAGCCCCGCGATCCGGCTCGGCCGGTGATGGCATAGCCCACGATGGGTGTCCCATCGCCGCGGGTCACGGCCACACTCAGCCGGGCTGACGGCGTGGCGGCCACGGCGTCGGTAAGGCCGTCATTGTCAAGGCGCCAAAAGGGGGGGAACGACGCCGCATCAATGGCGAGGATGGCGGGCCGTTCGGGCGGCCGTGTTCGGCGGAGGTCCACGCTCGACCCGGGGGGGTGGGGAATATCGTGGAGGGTGCGCTTGAGGAGGTGGAGGCGTTCAAGCACCGTGAATCCCGCCTGCAGAAAGGGGATTTGCTCAACGCCAGGCAAGGCAGCGGTGATGGCGGAGTCGTATCCGGCAGAGGGCAACTCGCTCAGGCATTGTTCGATGATGGCGAGTGAAGGGCGACCGCGCGTGGGAGTGAGGTATGCGGTGGTCCCATCACCTCGCCAGGTCGTCACGCGGAGTTTCGAGTTTGCTCCCGCGAGGAGTCGGTGCCCGGTCATGTTGTTACGGTACTGGTACCGCTCTCGTGGGTACGCTCGCCGTCGTGGCTGATCTCGTCTTCATCACCCATCCGCGCTACCTCGATCACGACATAGGTCGTGGTCACCCCGAGCGACCTGAGCGCCTGCGGGCCGTACTCGAGGGCATCCACGAGGCCGGATTGGGTGAGGCCTTGCGGCCGATGGCGCCCCGGCCCGCCACGGTGGCCGAGTTGGAACTGGCCCACGATCCCGCCCTCGTGGCGCGCCTTGCGGCCATGGGGGCCGATGGAGGAGGTTGGCTGGATGCCGATACGGCGATGAGCGAGCACTCCTACGAGGCCGCTGTCCTGGCGGCCGGCGCCGGACTCACGGCGGTTGAGGCCCTCACGTCGGGGGATGCCGACAGCGCGTTTTGTGCGGTTCGTCCCCCTGGTCATCACGCCACGCCGGCGCGATCGATGGGGTTTTGTCTCTTCAACAACGTGGCGGTGACGGCGGCGGCCCTTGCCGCCCAGGGGGAGCGGGTGCTGGTGGTGGATTACGACGCCCATCACGGCAACGGCACCCAGGACGTGTTCTGGGCTGATCCGGCCGTGGCGTACATCTCCTACCACCAGTACCCGCTCTACCCCGGCTCGGGTGCGTTGGGGGACATCGGCACCGGGGCAGGATGGGGGACCACCCACAATCTGCCCTTACCGGCCGGGGCTACCGGTGATGCCTACCGGGCCGGAGTGGACGAGGTGATCGCCCCGTTTGCGGCGGTGTTTCGCCCCACCTGGTTGCTTATCTCGGCTGGGTTCGACGCCCACCGGGCCGATCCCATCACCGATCTCGGCCTTTCGTCGGGCGACTACGCCGATCTCACCGCGGCCCTGTTGACCCTCGTGCCACCGGGACGCCGGATCGTGTTCTTGGAGGGCGGCTACGACCTGGAGGCCCTCCGTCTCTCTGCCGCCGCGTGCGTGGCGGCCATGGCCGGTGAGCGTTTGGTGTCCGAACCGCCTACCAGCGGGGGTCCCGGGCGTGATGTGGTGGCGCAGGCCGGTCGTATTCAAGCCGAGTGCACGCCCCTGCCCTGAGTGCTTCCCACGGTGCCGGCCCGCCATCGATTGGGTCTTCGCGAAGGGGGGGGTTCAGGAGGCGCAGTGAACTGCCGATGAAGCCTCTATGACGCTATTGGAAGAAATGCTGTCGCACCTGAGCGAAATCCAGGGATCCGACCTCCATCTAAAGCCCCGCGCCGTTCCGCATGTCCGGGTAGACGGCGAATTGCGGTCCGCTCCGTTCGAGGCCCTCGAGCCCGGGGTGGTGGAAGCGCTCGCCGCCGAGGTTTTCGACGACGATCGTCTGCGGGAACTGGCGGAGCACGGTGAGGTCAGCGGTGCCTTCAGGTTGTCGGGCATTGGTCGTTTTCGGGTGTCGGTGCATCGCCAGCGGGGATCGTTGGCGATGGTGGTGAGGCAGGTGCCCCTGGCCATACCCACTCTCGATGGAATGGGCCTCTCGCCCCAGTTGGATCGATTCGCCGAGGAGCAAACGGGTCTTGTGCTCGTCACCGGAGCTCCGGGTTCGGGCAAGTCCACCACGGTGGCCGCTCTCGTGGACCACATCAACCGCCGTCGCGCGTGCCACATCCTGACGATCGAGGATCCGATCGAGGCCCTCCATGCCGACATCGAAGCCATGGTGACCCAACGTGAGGTTGGCGCCGACACCACGAGTTATGCCGCCGCCGTGCGCAGTGGACTGCGCCAGGATGCCGACGTGATGTTCGTGGGCGAGATCAATGATGTCGAAACGGCGCGGGCGGTGCTCTTGGCGGCGCAGGTGGGGCATCTCGTGATTTCCACGATGCAGGCGGCCAACATCAGTGACACGCTGATTCGCTTCATTGACCTGTTCCCAGCTTCCGAGCAAACCAGCGCCCGCGAATCGTTGCTGGGGGTCTTGCGGGGCATTGTGAGCCAGCGACTGCTGGAGCGGGCTGATGGCAAGGGCCGTATTCCGGCCCTGGAGATTCTGGTGGGCACTTCCCGGGTGATCGATTGCATCTCCGATCCGTTGCATCTTCACAACCTCGACACGGTGTTGGCGGATGGGCGTTATCACGGCATGCAGACGTTGGATCAAGCACTGCTGGAGTTGACCCGCGATGGGATGGTGAGCGCGAGCGATGCGCTGGCCGTGTCCTCGAACCCCGAAGGGCTGCGGATCTCGTTGAGTGAGGCGGGGGTGAGCGCCTCGGCCTGAGGGGGCATTGGCCTTACCGGTTCGGTAGCCGGGGGGGCCTGCGCCTACCCTCCTCATCCGTGGTCCCTGAGCGCTTCGCCCCAATCTTCGATGGCGTGGGTCCGTTGGCCCGGCGATTCGAGGAGGCGGGCTACCGGATCTACCTCGTGGGCGGGATTGTGCGTGATCTGGTGCTCGGTCGGCCGCTCAGTGAGGCGGCCGACATCGATCTCACCACCAACGCGCTCCCAGAGGTCACGGTCGAACTCTTGCGGGGCTGGGCCGATGCGATGTGGGATCAGGGAGCCCGCTTCGGGACGATTGGTGTGAAAAAGGGCGACACGATCTTTGAGATCACGACCCACCGCGCCGAGGCCTACTCGCCCGACTCGCGCAAGCCCGATGTGGCGTTCGCCGACGAGGTGGAGGTTGATCTTTCTCGACGTGATTTCACGGTGAACGCCATGGCGCTGCGCGTCACGGGAATCAACGACGAAACATCGGAACTGATCGATCCGTTTGGGGGGGCAACGGACCTCGCGGCGAGCATCTTGCGCACGCCGTTGTCGCCGGAGATGGCCTTCGCCGACGATCCGCTGAGGATGTTGCGGGCGGCTCGCTTTGTGGCGGGGTACGGCCTCGCGCCGGTGCCGGAGTTGGTGGCGGCGGTCCAGGCCCTGGCGGGCCGTCTGGAGATCGTGTCGGCCGAAAGGGTGCGGGACGAACTGAGCAAACTTCTCGTGGTGAACGAGCCCAGTCCGGGTCTGTGGTTTCTGGTCGACAACGGACTGGCCGACATCGTCCTGCCCGAGCTTCCCGCCTTGCAGGTGGAGCAGGATCCGATCCACCGCCACAAGGACGTGTTGGCCCACACGCTGGCGGTCGTGGCCAAGACCCAACCCGAACTAGTGGTGCGTCTGGCCGCTTTGCTGCACGACGTAGGAAAGCCGAAAACGCGGATGATCGGACCGCGGGGGGTGTCGTTTCATCACCATGAGGTGGTGGGGGCCCGAATGGCCCGTAACCGGATGCGGGCGCTGCGCTACCCGAATCACATGGTCGATGCGGTCACGCAGCTCGTCTACCTTCATCTGCGCTTTCATGGGTACGGCGATGATCTTTGGACGGATTCGGCCGTGCGGCGGTACGTCCGTGATGCCGGCGATCTTCTGGATCAGCTCAACGAGCTCACCCGCTGCGACTGCACGACGCGCAATGAGCGGAAGGCCCGGATGCTCGCGGCCCGTATGGATGCCCTTGAACTTCGCATCGCGGAGCTGCGGGAGCAGGAGGAACTCGAAGCCATCCGTCCTGATCTTGACGGGCAGGCCGTGATGACCCACCTGGGCATTCCCCCGGGTCGGGAGGTCGGTCAGGCGTTGGCGATGCTGCTCGAACTCCGCCTTGATTCCGGGCCCCTCAGCGAGGTCGATGCGCTGCGTCACCTCGATGAGTGGTGGGCGGATCGAGCACCGCGGCCGGATTGATTCAACGGTCCCTTCGGGCGGGAAGGGGGCGATTACATCCCTTGTTTCAGCGCTCGGATGATGAGGGTGGCGGGGACAAAGCGCATGTGTTCGTGCCAGTTCTCACTGCGCTGGGCCGATGCGATGGGCTCGGGCTCCAACACGGCGTCCACCCGGAAGTTGGCTCGGCCGAGTGCGGTGAAGAGGTGCTGGATCGTGCGGGGCACCTGGCCGTCGATCGTGGTGGGATCCCAGTAGGTGCGGTGGAGGTGGCACTCGGGGTTGTTGGTGTCCACCATGGCGAACGCGGGGTGCGGCAGGGAAAGCACGAGCGGGTGTCCGGGGCGCAGCACGCGGTCTACCTGTCGAAATACGCGGTCGATGTCCTGCACTGGTGCCAGCCCGTGTACGGAAATAACGGCGTCGATGGTGTCGGCCCGTATGAAGGCGAGTTCGGCGAGGGGTGTCTGGTGTATCTCCACCTTGAGCCCCTCGCGCTCGCAGGCGGCGCGGGCCTCGGTCACTTGGTCCGGCGACTCGTCGATGGCGATGACCTTGGCACCCTGGCGGGCGAGGGCGATGGTGTTGTGGCCGGCACCGCATCCGAGATCAAGGATGCGCGTGCCCTCCACGGTGCCGAGGAGTTTGAGCACATCTTCGCGGGGGACGTCAGGCCCGTAGGTCACTACGTCGGTGGGCAGGTTGCGACCGGCCGGACTGGCGGCGGTAAAGCGCTGGTGCATGGATGCATTCTGCCCGGGTGCGCCCCCCGGTGCCGGGTGGACCGTCGTGGTGCCCCCCGGGGTGGTTGCGTTAGAGCAGGTCGGCCTCGTTGTTGGCGTAGGCCTCCACGAGTCGGTGGGCCTCCTCGTCTCGGTACTGCTTCAGCGGGCTCTTCATGAAGTAGGCGCTGGGGCCTTCGAGGGGTCCGCCCATGCCGCGGTCGAGTCCGATCTTGGCGCAGCGCACTGCATCGATGATCACCCCGGCGGAGTTCGGGGAGTCGTGCACTTCGAGCTTGAGTTCAATGGTGAGGGGCACGTCACCGAAGTTGCGGCCTTCGAGGCGGATGAGGGCCCACTTGCGATCCTCGAGCCACGGCACATGATCGGACGGCCCGATGTGTACGTCGCGGTCGCTGATGCCCTGATCGATCTGACTGGTGACGGACTGCGTTTTGGAGATCTTCTTGGACTTGAGACGCTTGCGCTCCAGCATGTTCATGAAGTCCATGTTGCCGCCGAAGTTCAGTTGGTACGTGTGGTCGATCGTGGTGCCGCGGTCTTCGAAGAGGCGGGCGAGGGTGCGGTGCACGATGGTGGCGCCTACCTGGCTCTTGATGTCGTCGCCCACAATGGGGAGTCCGGCGGCCCGGAACTTCTCGGCCCACACGGGATCGGAGGCGATGAACACGGGAATGGCGTTCACAAAGGCCACGCCCGCATCGAGGCAGGCCTGCGCGTAGTAGCGCTGGGCCTCCTCAGATCCCACCGGCAGGTACGACACCAGCACGTCGGTCTTTGTGTCGCGCAGTATCTGGGCCACGTCGACGGGCTCGGCCGGGCTTTCCTCGGCCACCTGGCGGTAGAACTCGCCGAAGCCGTCGAAGGTGGGGCCGCGCATGACATCAACGCCGAGGTGGGGGATCTCGGCGAAGGTGATCGTGTTGTTGATCTCGGCGAGCAGGGCCTTCGAGGCGTCGAGGCCCACCTTTTCGGCGTCCACGTCGAAGGCCGCCACGAGTTTGATGTTCCTGATGTGGTAGCCCCCGAGCACGACATGCATGAGGCCCGGTACGCGGTCGGCGGGATCAGCATCTTGGTAATAGGTGAGCCCCTGCACGAGTGAACTGGCACAGTTGCCCATGCCAGCAATGGCGAGCCGAATGTTGTTCATGAGTGTTCCTCCGTGGATTGCATCGATGGGGTGCGCTCCAGGTCGATCAGGCGATCGAGCCAGGCGAGGTCGTTGGCGAGATGGTCGGCGTCGCGCTCTTGGAGGGCGCCGAGGTAGCGGTCGTGGCGCCGATCGGCGGTCCGGCGGCTTAGGGCATCGCGCCGGCCGAGGAGTTCGGTGCGCCGACGTTCGAAGAGTTCGAGGCGAGGGTTGGAGTCGAGATGACGGGCGAAGGCCACCCGCAGGGTGAAGGCCCGGTCGTCGCTGAGGTCGGGGTCGGTCATGAGTTCCACGAGTCGCCCTCGGCCCGCATCGGTGATGCCGTAGACCTTCTTGCCGCGGCCGCCTACCTTCACGATGCTGCTCTCGCGCACCCGGGCCTTAAAGGCGGAGAGTTCCCCGGCGAGGGAACCGGTCATCGGTGTGATGGGCGCGGCGGTGGGTTGATCCACGGCCTTCACATGGCCCTGAGCCTCCAGGCGAGCCAGGGCGGGGTAGAGCGATCCGAAGCTGATCGAGGCGCGGCCCGACAGCAGCTCGCCCAGCCGCTTCTTGAGTTCGTAGCCGTGGAGGTCCTGCTCGGTGAGCAGGCCGAGGATGGCGAGGTCGATCATAAGGAAGGTAGCATCGCGCTACATCGTTGCGATGTATCGAATCGATGTAGCGAACACTATCTACGCTGGAGGGCAATCCGTCAAGCCCAGATGCCACATCCCCGAGGTGCCGGGTAAATCTGGACGCACTGGCCTAGCCTCTGAGGGTGACATTCCGGCCCGAGTCGATCCGTGGGAACGGGCTGCAGGCGCCGGGTGGCGTGATCGACTACCGCCTGGCCCGCATGGGCGCTGTCTCGGAGT